>CAZIPJ010000068.1:0-1841 GCA_964541365.1 uncultured Lachnospiraceae bacterium | reverse complement strand
TTTCCTGTACCAGCACCAAAAGCAGTTATCATTGCTCTGATTTCAGCATTTTCCAAAATACGATTAAGTCTTGCTTTTTCAACGTTCAAAATCTTACCACGAAGTGGCAAAATTGCTTGGAAGCGTCTGTCTCTGCCTTGTTTTGCAGAACCGCCAGCGGAATCTCCTTCCACGATGTAAATCTCGCAAAGGCTGCTGTCTTTTTCAGAGCAGTCAGCAAGTTTTCCAGGAAGAGTTGTGCTTTCCAAAGCACCTTTTCTTCTTGTGTTTTCTCTTGCAAGTCTTGCGGCGTCTCTTGCTCTTTGGGCGGTTACGCTTTTCATAATAAGCTCTCTGGCTTCATTTGGATGTTCTTCCAAATAGTCTCCAAAGGCTTCTTGCATAGCTTTATAAACGATAGTTCTCATTTCGCTGTTGCCAAGTTTTGTCTTTGTCTGACCTTCAAACTGTGGTTCACGAAGTTTGACAGAAATGACAGCAGTGATTCCTTCTCTGCAATCTTCTCCGGAGAGTTTTTCGTTTTCTTTGATGATTTTGTTTTTAACAGCGTAATCATTGATTACTTTTGTCAAAGCGTTTTTGAAACCGTCAAGGTGAGAACCACCTTCTTCGGTGTTGATGTTGTTTGCATAAGTGTTGATGATTTCGTTGTAACTGTCGTTATATTGGAAGCAAACTTCAACTTCATTTACAAATTCGCCTTTGTCGTTGTGGTTGAATTTGTTGAAATATACAGGGTATGACAAGAGCGTTTGCTTGTTTTTATTCAAATAGTTTACAAACTCAACAATTCCGCCCTTAAATTCAAACACTTCTCTCTTTTCTTGTCCTTCACGCTTGTCTTCAAGTGCAATTACAAGACCTTTGTTTAAGAAAGCAATTTCACGGAAGCGGTTTTTCAAATTGTCATAACTGAAAACAATTGTTTCAAAAATTTCTGGGTCTGGATAGAATGTGACAGTTGTTCCTGTTTTGTCAGAACTTCCAATCACTTTAAGTGGGGCAAGGCTTCTTCCACGAGAGAACTCAATGAAATGGTGCTTACCAGCTTGATAAACATCAACGGTGAGCTTTGTTGAGAGTGCGTTTACGCAGGATACGCCGACACCGTGAAGACCACCAGAAATCTTGTAGCCTTCTCCGCCGAACTTACCGCCAGCGTGAAGCTTTGTCAAAACAACTTCGACAGCACTCTTGCCTTCTTTGGCAATAATTCCAGTTGGGATACCACGACCGTTATCTGATACAGAACAAGAACCATCTTCGTTGATTGTGACATCAATCTGGGTGCAGTAGCCAGCCAACGCTTCATCAATAGAGTTGTCCACAACTTCTTGAACAAGGTGGTGAAGTCCATTTGAGTCTGTTGAGCCGATATACATTCCAGGACGCTTTCTGACAGGTTCAAGTCCTTCCAAAACTTGAATTTCGCTTGCGTCATATTTCACACTCTTAGAAAGTTTTTCTTTTTCTTCAATTTCATTAACAGCGTTGTTTTCTTCCATTTCAGAAGCTGTCTTATTTTCGATATTTTGTTCCATAAAGCCAATTTTCCCTTTATATTATATAAATATACTGTATTATAACATATATATGAAAAAATGGCAAATTCTTTTTGCAAAAAGTATAGTAAAATTTGACAAAAATTAGGTGAAAAATCGACAATAGTACTTTTGCCATATAGTTCGTCGAATTAGTGATAATTGGCAAAATTTGGCATAAAAATGATTATATGTCTTAAAAAACCAGACAAATTTGCAGTAAATGCTTGACTTTGAGTGGTGAAATGCATATAATACTCATATTGACGCGAGGTAGAGCAGCTCGGAAGCTCGCCGGGC
>CAZIPJ010000067.1:0-2051 GCA_964541365.1 uncultured Lachnospiraceae bacterium | reverse complement strand
AATGTATTATATAAACGGTTAACTCGTTCGTTAATTTCCCCGTTCTCACCAATCAATTTAGAAAAAACAGCAACAGTTGCACTATGGAAAGGTCCGCCGACTCCGCCGAGAATAATAATTGCAAGCGAAGGGATTTGGAGTGCATAAAAATAAGCATCTGAAACAAGAGTTGCACCATAAAAGTTCGCCACAACCATATCACGAGCAAATCCTATAAACTTACTTGCAATGGTTACAAGTGCAATAAGCCAAGCTGCTTTTAAAACACCAGGAGTTTCATCTCTCATTATTCTTTACTCCCATAAGGTTCAACCAATTCCACATATACATTTGCCTGATATACAGTAGGATAAAATACTACAGTATTTTTGCCATCTTCAATATATCGTGAAATATCAATTTTCGCTTCTTTCTGAAACATTGCTCTTACAATCAAAAGTTCGCGTTTTTTTCCGTTTATCAAAACTTCCAATTTCGGAGGAAGCTGTCCTGTTACAACAATGCTTGCTCTTCCAATAGGCGCCCAGAACTCTTGTTTAATCTCCTCTGCACCAAGTCTTACAGGTTTTGTACCAAGAGAAATTCCCGAATAATAATGTCTCAAAATATTGTAATAAGGCTGATTCAACTTTGTTGCCATATAACCTGCGCCAAACTGGCTCATTCCAACACCATGTCCGAAACCTCCGCCGTAAGCAATAATATCGGTAACATTTCCATAGTTATCAAGTTTCTTTTCAAAAACAACATTTGCACTTGGTAAAGAAATACTATCCTTCTGGAAAACACGTCTTATAACAAGTTCTTTAGAAACCCTGTAGCACCCTTTCGTAGTCAAGATTTCAAGCTCAATAACCTTGCCTGAAGCCCCACGTTTCATAACCTTAACATCTTTGAGTTTTCCCAAATCATCACTTTCTTTAAACGCAGGAGACACAAATCCTGTTTTAGATTGGGCAACAAGAGTTTTCTTTAAAACATTTTCCAACTCTCCAACTGCCCATTCTTTTTTCCAACGGTAATATGGTGATTCGATATCGTAAGAAGGAATTTTTTGTGTATAAAAATTTCTCGCCTTATCTTCTTCTTCCAATGTCGGAAACTCTTCTCTATCAGGCACGGCAAGAAGGTATGGTTTGTTTACGGAAGGAAATGCTTTTGTTGTAGGATCAGAAAAAGCGTAAGCATAGCTTTCTGTATAACCTCCTGCGGTTGAACTATACAAAGTCAAAATCAGTTCGTGGTTATAAAGAGCAACAATCCCATTTGTTTCCATAACCGCACGAGTCGCAAGGTCTGCTTCTGTATTTGCACCAAAATAAACCTGACTTGCAACAGAATCAACCACATTAAACTCATCATAAGCTTGAGTTCTCGGAGTAAGAACATAGTTTCTTGCCGCAACTGCCTGAGCTTTTAGAGCTTCCAAGCCAAATCTTACAGGCATTTCGTTTGGAACAACACCTTTCAAGTATTCTTCCACATCAACAAGGTTAACTACATAAAAGCCTTTGTGGTCAGGTTTTTGGACAACCTCAAACGCACCATGGTAAAGAGCAGGGATACCTTTTCTTTTTAATCCTCGAACTCCCAAAAGCCCTGAAGGACAAACCACAACAAAATCTCTTAAAGTTGCTCCGCTGTTATTTACAACAACTTCAAGCCCTGTGATTCCGTTTTTGATTGTAATATCAGTATCCGCATTAACACGAAGCAAAGTTCTGTGAGTTAATTTATCACAAATATCACATTCTGCCGTTCCATACAAAACAACATTCTGCCTTAATACATTTTGAAAATTATTATCCGTAAGTCCTACTCTTACAAGCCCGTTATCTTCTGCAAACACAGGCATGCAAAGAAGGAAAAGACATAATAAAAGTCTAATTATTTTGTTTCCCAAGTGGTGCCATCCTTAGTGTCTTTTAGAATAATTCCAACATTGTCCAGTGCTATTCTGATTTTATCTGCAACATCCCAATTCTTTTCGGCACGTGCTTGTTTTCTTTTCTCGATAATTTCTTCCATTGAAGCAAAGGTTTCGCCAAGCT
>CAZIPJ010000066.1:0-2139 GCA_964541365.1 uncultured Lachnospiraceae bacterium | reverse complement strand
GAAAAAGAAATCGAGCGGGGGGGGGTATAAGTGCATTTCACTTGATTTTCCAATAGGCTGTGGCAAACAAAATTATCAAAATTGGGAAATGGTGCTTGACTCTGTAAAGAGATTTATAAACAAAGACAGCGTATTTTTCTGTCATTCAATCTCTTGTATATTTCTTGTGAAGTATTGCATCAAAAACAACATCAAAATTGGTGGCGCAGTGCTTGTGTCTGGGTTTAATCATTATCTTGGCCTTGATGAAGATTATGACGATGTAAATTGCACAATGTACACAAATCGATGCGCAGAATTTAAGAAACTTTGCAAGGACAGAATTTGTTATTATTCTAAGAATGACCCATTTGTCAAGTACGACAAACTTGTGGAATTTGCAAAGTTGATTGATGCAAAGGAGATTGTTGTGGACGACGCCGGACATTTCAACAAGATGGCAGGCTACACACAGTTTAAAGAGCTTCTTCAATATGTGAAATAGTTAAAAAAATAAAAGTTATGAAAAGTCATAACTTTTTTCTTTTTATTATTTGGGGAATATGTTATTATATATCAACGGAGATTATATGGAACAGATTTATGATGTTTTGATTATTGGTGGCGGAGTGGCTGGAATGAGTGCTGCCGTGTATGCCAAGCGTAGTGGGAAAAATGTCGCCATAATTGAGAAAATGGCACTTGGTGGAGCTGTTGCCAATTTGAATAGGATTGAGAATTTTCCTTCACAAGCCTTGATTGATGGGTTTTCGCTTGTGGAAATGTTTTCAAAACAGGTGAAAGCATTGCAAGTGGAGACAATCTTTGATGATGTTATTTCTGCCGCTCTAAAAGGTGATTTAAAGCTTTTGCAAGGAGTTAAGGCAAGCTATAAAGCAAAGAAAGTAATTATTGCCACTGGACTTTCTTACAATGAACTTGGAAAGAATGAAAATGAGTATCTGGGCAAGGGGGTATCCTATTGTGCGACTTGTGATGGAAACTTCTTCAAGGGCAAGACAGTGTGTGTTGTGAGTAGGCGTGGCAGTGGAATCAGGGAAGCTAAATATCTTTCAAATATCGTTTCCAAAGTCGTGTTTTTGGATGAAGGGGACGCGTCCCTTTTTGCCGGGGTTTTCAAGGGTAGTAATGTTGAAGTGATTTCAAATGCAAAGGTGCAAAAAGTGCTTGGAAATGGCATTGTTGAAGGCGTGCAGTACACTGCCCATAAAGAGAAAAAAGTGGTTGAAACAAGCGGAGTTTTTGTCGCTCTTGGAAGGATTCCAAAGACGGAGAACTTCAAAGGAGTGCTTGAACTTGACAGTCTTGGATTTATTAAAACGGATGAAAATATGCAGACAACACTCAAAGGCGTTTATGCCATTGGCGATGTGCGTGCGGGGGTTATGAAACAGATTGTTACGGCGTGCAGTGATGGTGCAATTGCGGGGAGTCAATGACTCCTTTTTTGTTGCCAAAAATCACTCTTAAAATAAAAAATCGACAATGACGGTCACCATTTTCATCTTTCTTTCATAAGAGTTATTATGGAAAAAGAAAGAAAACAAAATTACAGAATTATTTGCGTTAAAGCACCAAGATGGATGGTGCCATTTTTGAAGGCTTTTTACAAGAAAAAGTCAACCAAACAGGACTGATTAGGGGACAAAAAAAGCGAGAGATATTCTCTCGCTTATGCGCATAGATAAACAAGCCTAGTTTGCTTTCTTGGCTGTTTTGATGCATTTTGTGCAAGCTCTTACTTTCTTTCCTTCGATTTCAGTAGTTTGCAAGTTTACATTATATTTTCTTGGGGCTTTGTTGTTTGCGTGGCTTACTGTTTTGCCGTCCATTTTACCTTTGCCACATACGTCACAAACTCTGCTCATACTCTGTCTCCTTTAAATTGTTTTCGCACATTATTGTAACACATAAAAAATAAAAAATCAACTGTTTTGCTTGTCTTTATTGCTAAAATTTTTTGAAAGTGCATATATATAAAACAGGTAATAGACATATTATTTTGAAAAATTAATGTTTTTGCTTTAATTTACTTGCCAAAATTCTTATAAATGTTGTAATATATAATTGCATAATACTTTGAACTTGGGGAGGTCTCTTTGACAGTCGACACGAACAATTATTATGGAAATATCTCAA
>CAZIPJ010000065.1:0-2473 GCA_964541365.1 uncultured Lachnospiraceae bacterium | reverse complement strand
TTTCACTCCCCTCCCGGGGTTCTTTTCACCGTTCCCTCACGGTACTATTCGCTATCGGTCACTAGGTCGTATTTAGCCTTACGAGATGGTCCTCGCATCTTCACACCGGATTCCACGTGTCCTGTGCTACTCTGGTGCCTCTTCAGGAGACTTCAATTTCGGTTACGGGACTATTACCCTGTTTTGTGTACCTTTCCAGATATCTTCACCTATCGTCATCTCTCTTAAATAGAGGTCCTAAACCCCAAAAGTATTTCTACTCTTGGTTTGGGCTCTTGCAGTTTCGCTCGCCACTACTCCCACAATCGTTATTTACTTTCTTTTCCTTCACTTACTTAGATGTTTCAGTTCAGTGAGTTCCCCTCATTACAGTATGTATTCGTGTAATGATAACACCGTATTAACAGTGCTGTGTTTCCACATTCGGACATCTGCGGGTCACAGGTTATGTGCACCTCTCCGCAGCTTATCGCAGCTTATCACGTCCTTCATCGGCGCCTAGTGCCAAGGCATCCCCTATATGCTCTTTGTAGCTTAATCATTTTTGATTTTGGATTTCTTAGCATTTTCGCTGTTATCTTATTGATAACATTCTTTTCTTTACTCGACTTAATTTGAGTATGCAAATATCGTATTACTATTTTTCTTTTTAATAAAAAGTTTAAACTCGTAATAATATTTGACTTTAATCTTCAAAATATGTAGTTGTCAAAGAACTCTTGTTGACAACCGAACCATTCGTCCGGTCTCTCTTGCGGTGTCAACATACGCATTCTATCACAACGCAAAAATGTTTGTCAACACTTTTTTAAAAAAAATTTAACTTTTTTTCAAAAATTTTTTAATAATTTTTTAGACCCCTAGGCGTCTCTCCGTGTGTTCGCAAAAACACCCCAAAATAAGCCCAAATTTGCTTAAAAAATTTTCAAAAACTTTCTAAAATTTTTTAAAATCTTCTAGAAATCTGCCCTAAAAAGCCCCGCTTTGTCAAGCTTGTAAAAAATTTTGAACAAAAAAAAGAAGGCTCAACCTTCTTCCTCTTATATTATACTTTGTCTTTTGCGATAGTGTGAGTCCCGTCCACACTGATAATCGTATCATAATGCCTTACAGTCGCACCAGAATATGCACTTTCCATCTTATCGACATCAAGAGTCTTACGCGTATCTTTTCCATACTCCCCAGATAACACATCAACAATCAGCTTGTCCGCGCTATCTTTGATATTTGGATTGCCTTCGTATATCATTCTTTTCCCATAGTTGTCCAAAACTTTCAAGATATCTTTTGTGATATCTGTTGACAGTGCAGCTGCTCCAACCAAGCTCTCATTTTTTGCAATTTTTAAGAGTGCTTCCGCCTGCTCATTATATCCAAATTCAAGGGCAAAGTCTTTAAGTGGCATTACAAATTCGTTAATATTGAATTTCGCGTAATCACTCAAAGGCATCCCATCAAGAGTTTCAAGTTTTTTGATAAGTGCGTTACAGATTGTAGTTTGTTTCTTGATGGTCTTATCAATTGCTTTGGAATCTTTGTTCTGCATTCCAACAGCTGTGAAACAAAGCCTTTGGCTGATAAACGTAAACTTTGTTCTATTCTTACTCATACTATGACAAAGTGACTCAGCAATCTCTCTTAATGTCTGTATAGTCATTTGTTCTAAGGTGTCAGTGTAAATGTTTTTATCTTTCAAATTCATAATTACTCCCCTTACACCCTAGTAGCATACACAACGAAAACGTTTTTGTCAAGAAAATTTTGTCCTTTTATATATTGTAATATTTATACAATATATTATATTAGTATATATAAGAGCAGTCTCAACTGTCCAGATGAAATGCAGTGCCAAAAATGACAACCATCCCACATCTCTTTTTCACAGACTCAACAACTTTTCTTCTCAATTCTATTTTCTTTTCTTCTCAACAAACCACAAATGTTGGTTTTTTATTTTAACACTGCACGCATCATCTTTAACTTTCAAGTCACCTTTGAAAAACATCTTGCTGGATTTCACTTCATCTGAACCGACTTCTTTGTATTCAACATCATAAAAGTTGTACCCCAAAATATTTAGAAAAGGATTGATGTAATAAAGTGAGTTGTTGATGTAAACAACACCAATCATAAAAAGCACCAAAAGATAAACGCAATATGCACTGACAAGAGACAGGTCAAGTGGGATTGCGAAAAACACAAATAAAGAGAAGTACCCCAAAAAATGCTGGTCAGTAATGTTTGCTTTTGACAGGATGATTATCTCCATTCTTTTTCCTCCTTTGGAATATACATTCCACCAAAGCCCAAAAATTCCACAAGCAATCAAGAGAAGCAAAGTAATCATATTCAAAGTGTTGAGCACTGTGAAAGAAAGATTGTGATTGATGATTTCCACAATAAGCTTCACAAACACCATAGTGTCGCTGATCGGCACGAGACGTCCGTCCTTCTCTTCCGTCATCACCCCTTT
>CAZIPJ010000064.1:0-2501 GCA_964541365.1 uncultured Lachnospiraceae bacterium | reverse complement strand
CACCGTCAAAAGCAACATTATCAATATAACCTGTGAAATCAACAAGAGCACTGTCGCCAACTTTCACTGCTCTGTCAACGCTTTCAAATTTTGCGTTATCTTCAAGCAAGTGATGAATTGCGTGTTCAATGTCGTGGTCAGTAACTTTGCTGTCGTGCACCTTAAAAGTCTGTCCTTTATATTCGCAAAGCTTAAAATCAGGCACAATTTCAAACAAAATTTTCATTTTAAGTCCGTTTTCAAGTGTAAAGCTTTCAAACTTTGTTGTTGGCATAGCAACAGGTTCAAGTTCTGGATTCTTGTTGAGAACTTCATTCAAAGTATTGTTCACAAAATATTCAACTGTATCTTCAAAGAAGATGCTGTCTCCATAAGCTTTTTCAATAACCTTTCTTGGTGCGTGACCTTTTCTGAAACCTTCAACATTAAATTTTGATTTTGAAGTCTCATAAACCTTTTGCACACCTTCTTCCCAAGTCTTTGCATCAACAGAAAGTTCAACTTCAACTTTTGTGTTTTCTTTTTTAATCTTAAACATTATATACCTCCGATTGTTCAATCGCTTGTGATTTTATCATAAGTGAAGGCAAAATGCAAATGATATTGCACAAAAAAGCATTTTTTCGTAAATTAAACACTTGCATAATTATTATTCGACATAAAATGACAATACTCAAACCCAGTCCCATACTCTCACAAATAAAGTCAATATCTTGTGAGTGTTATGCAAATAATACACCAAATTTTGACCTAAACTATGCGAAAAATATTTGATAAAGACTGTCAAATGTTTTGAAAAGCAAAAAGTTTTTGGTATAATACGAAATATGAAACAGTTGTCTTATTACGAAAAAAGAGATTTAAAAAATATGAGAAAGATTGGAGAATATCTCTCCACCCTTCCTGACTATTGCTATGACTTTTTCACTGGAATCGAAAACAACACATCAACTCTTACCAGAGTTAACTATGCAATGGATTTGAAAGTGTTCTTTGAATATCTTGAAAATTATGTTGTACGCAAACCAAAAGCTCAAATAACTCTTGAAGATTTGGATGGTTTACAAGCCAGAAATATTGAAAACTATCTTTCATACTTGTCCTACTATCAAAATGGGGAAAATATGCTTAAAAACACTGAAAGAGGGAAAGCAAGAAAGCTTGCCAGCATCAGAAGCTTCTTTAAGTATTTGTTCAATCACGATATGCTCTCATCAAATGTTGCAAGCAAAATCCAAACACCAAAACTTCACAACAAAGAAATCATACGACTTGAAAAAGATGAAGTTACAAGAATGCTTGATGCGGTTCAGTCCCCAACAAGCTTTTCTGAACACCAAAGAAACTACAACAAGAATACACAAGTGCGTGACAATGCCATTGTAACTCTCTTTCTTGGCACTGGCATAAGAATTTCAGAGCTTGTTGGACTCAACATAGAAGACTTTGATTTCTCACAAGATGCTTTCAAAGTGACCAGAAAAGGTGGAAATCAAGCGATATTGTATTTTTCAAAAGAAGTCACCACTGCCCTTGAAGCGTGGCTTGAAAAAAGAAAGACTTTAAACATCGCTCCGGATGAAAGAGCAATGTTTGTATCCTTGCAAAACAAAAGAATATGCGTAAGAGCAGTTGAAAATCTTGTCAAGAAGTTTGCAAAAGAAAGCGCCCCACTCAAAAAGATTTCTCCACACAAACTCCGTTCAACTTTCGGCACAAATTTGTATAGAGAAACAAAAGACATCTACATCGTTGCAGATGTGCTTGGACATAAGGATGTCAACACAACCAAGAAACACTATGCAGCAATCAATGAAGATATGAGAAAATCCGTTGCAAATGTCATCAAAATTCACCAAGAGGGTCAGTGACCCTTTCTTTTATTTATTTAAATTGCAAAAGTATCTTTTTGTGACAATATACAAAATATGGTGTAGTATTCAAAACATACTACACCATATTTATTATAACATCCAGTCAACATAAACTCCATAACCTTTGGTTGGGTCGGACATAAAAACGTGTGTGACAGCACCAATAATCTTTCCATTTTGCATAATTGGAGAACCGCTCATCCCCTGAACAATTCCACCAGTAAGCTCAATCAAGCGCTTGTCTTTCACACGGAAAACAAGACTCTTATCATCCGCATTTTTCTGGTATTTTGCTTTAATTATCTCAATATCATATTCTTCTCTTATCCCGCTTATGCTGGAAACAATCTTGGCTTTTCCCATAGTCACGCCAAGTCTCCCACCAAGCTTAGCGGTCAAGTTCTCATCAACAAGACCTTCAACGTTTTGCAATACTCCACTGATACCAAACTTGTTGTTCTTTTTGATGTTTCCTTTCTTCTCCGCATTTGATGAAAAGACACATCTAAGTTCCCCAGGTGCGTTTCTTTTACCTTTATTTATCCCGATTAAATTACACTCATACACATCACCGCTTGAAATAGGCACAATATTTTCACTACTAGCATCCACAATCGGATGCCCCAA
>CAZIPJ010000063.1:0-2530 GCA_964541365.1 uncultured Lachnospiraceae bacterium | reverse complement strand
GCAGAATCTCACTGGCCCAATCGGAATTGTTGTCGGCTCAGAAGGAAACGGCGTAAAGCCATCACTGCGAGCTTACTGTGACGGAATCATCACTCTCCCACTTAAAGGCAGTGTAAACTCACTCAACGCAAGCGTTGCAAGCGCCCTTTGCGTTTACGAAGTACTCAGACAAAGGGGTCTGTGACCCGTTCTAATGAGTTAAAAACCCTTTCTATTGGGTCTGTGACCCGTTCTATCTTTGAAACTGTTTGTTTAACTTTTGATGAAAAGCAACAAATAAAAAGGGCTACAAGCCCATAAAAAGCATCTCAGATGCCAAAAATAGGTGAAATTTTGACAAAAACGATAAAAGACGAAGAACTTATCAAAAAAATCAAACTTGGCGATGAAACGGCTGAAAACGAACTCTTTGCAAGATACAAAGATTTGGTTGTGAAAATAGCCCGTGGATACTTTATCGTCGGCGGAGATTTGGAAGATTTGGTGCAAGAAGGAATGATTGGGCTTTACAAGGCAATCAAAGGATATTCTGATGACAAGGAAGCGACATTTAAAACCTTTGCAGTGCTTTGTGTCAAACATCAAATCCAAACAGCAATCAAGAAAGCAAACACCAACAAAAACAAACCACTTTCATCAGCAGTTTCATTTCAGAGCTTCACTGAAAATGGAACATCCGAAAACCTTGATTTCTTGCCAATTTCACTTGTATTGCAGGGAACGCCAGAAGAAAAAGCCATTGATAAAGAAAATTTCAAAAACCTTAATGAGCAAATTAAATCTCACCTTTCCCCTTTGGAATTTAAGGTGCTGAAATTGTATCTTCAAGGTTATTCTTATAAAGAAATTTCATCAGTGCTTAAAGTCTCACACAAAAGCATTGACAACAGCCTGTCAAGAATCAAAACAAAACTTAGAACAAAACTCGACTCTCACATTGCGTAAATTTATATTTCCAATAAAGCATCACAAAAAGTGGTGCTTATTTTTTATCCTTAAAAGTGATAAAATTTTAACAAACAACTTGCAAAAATGCTTTCCGTGTTGACTTTGCTTGCAAAAATAAAGTAAAATAAGAGCATATTAGGAGTTTAATTATGTTTTTAATGAAAAATGGGCTTGATGTTGATTCAATCGTCCCAGAAAACGAACTTGAAGAAGAAATTATCGCCGACATCAAGGCTGGAAGAACAAAAGAAGTCATTACTCGTTGTCCCCCAGAGCCAAGTGGTTATTGGTATATAGGACACGCCAAGGCTTGGACAATCAATTTTGAAACTGCGCAGAAGTTTGGTGGAAAAACAGTGCTTAGAATGGACGACTCCAACCCAGTAAAAGAAGAAGGCGAATTTGCTGACAGCTACTTATCTGACCTTGAATGGCTTGGCTTTAAACCAGAAAAGTTTGTCTATGCCAGCGAAGAATATTTTGATGAAATTTACAAAATCGCAGAAAAGATGATTAAAAACGGCGATGCGTATGTGTGCGAACTCTCAGCGGAAGAAGTAAGTGCAAATCGTGGCACTCTGACAGAACCAGGAAAAGAAAGTCCATACCGAAACCGCACCCCAGAAGAAAACTTGAAACTCTTCCGTGATATGCGTGACGGAAAGTTCCCAGACGGAAGCAAGACTCTGCGTGCAAAGATTGATATGGCACACCCAAATATCAATATGCGTGACCCAGTTATGTACAAGATTGCAAGACAACATCACTACCGCGTTGGTGACAAGTGGTGCATCTGGCCACAATATGACTTTGTTCACCCAATGGAAGACTGCCTTGAAGGCACAACATACAGTTTGTGCGACAAAGGTTTCCAAGACCATAGAGTCGTTTATGAATGGTTTGTTGAGCACGGCTGGGGCAAAAAGTTTGCACCAAAACAAAGAGAGTTTTCAAGAATTGTGCTTGAAAATGTTTTGACAGGAAAAAGATACCTTAAACAACTTGTCAAAGGTGGATATGTAAATGGCTGGGATGACCCAAGATTTCCAACTCTTGTCGGAATCAGAAGAAGGGGTTACACCGCAAAGGCACTTAAAGATTTCGTCAAGTCTGTTGGCTGGGGAAGCACAATTGAAGTGACCGTGCCTTACTCTGCCCTTGAATATTATGTCAGAGAAGATTTAAACAAAATTGCAACTCGTGCAATGGTTGTCCTTGACCCACTTAAAGTGGTGATTACAAACTACACTGGAAGCGAAGAAGTCCTTATTGACAACAATCCAAACGATGAAAACGCCGGAAAACATAAGGCAACTTTCAGCAATATTGTTTACATTGAAAAGGAAGATTTTTCTGACAACCCACCACCAAAATACAATCGTCTTGTTAAAGGTGGAATTGTTCGCCTTAAAGGTGCGTACATCATAAAATGCAACAAAGTTGTGTACGGCAAAGACGGAGAAATCGACCACTTGGAGTGTGAATATATCCCTGGTACAAAGAGCGGAAACGACACATCAGGAATTAAATGCAAAGGAACAATCCATTTTGTTTCTGCTGACAACTGCTTCAACATCACAGT
>CAZIPJ010000062.1:0-2570 GCA_964541365.1 uncultured Lachnospiraceae bacterium | reverse complement strand
CGCGTTAAACGCCGAACATACGAGAGGATGAAGTTTGATAGCTCTTCCTTCAACAAGCACAGGTTCAAACGCCTGAACTGAAAGTCTGTGAAGAGTTGGAGCTCTGTTCAAAAGCACTGGATGGTCCTTAATAACATCAGCAAGCACATCCCAAACGATTGGTTTTTCTCTTTCAATCATTCTCTTTGCACTCTTGATGTTGTTTGATTCATTCAAATCAATAAGTCTGTTGATAATAAATGGTTTGAAAAGTTCAAGAGCCATTTCTTTTGGAAGACCACATTGATACATTTTAAGTTCTGGTCCAACAACGATAACTGAACGTCCTGAGTAGTCAACACGCTTACCCAAAAGGTTTTGTCTGAAACGACCTTGTTTACCGCCAAGCATAGCAGTAAGTGATTTCAAATCTCTTTGCTTAGAGCCTTGAACTGGCTTTCCACGCTTACCATTATCAATCAAGTTGTCAACTGCTTCTTGAAGCATTCTTTTTTCATTTCTTACAATGACATCAGGAGCACCAAGTTCCATCAACTTCTTCAAACGGTTGTTTCTGTTTATAACACGTCTGTACAAATCGTTCAAATCGCTTGTTGCATATCTTCCCCCGTCCAATGGAACCATTGGTCTAAGTTCTGGTGGGATGACAGGCACAACGTCCAAAACCATCCAAGTTGGGTTGTTTCCGCTCTTTCTGAATGATTCAACAACGTCCAATTTCTTTGCAGCCTTAATCTTTCTTTGACCTTTTGCAGTTTTAAGTTCTTCTTTAAGAGCGGCACTGTCTTTATCAAGGTCAACGTGAGAAAGGAGAACTTTGATTGCTTCTGCACCCATTCCAGCGTCAAACGCATTGTAGCCATATTTTTCAACAGCGTCACGATATTCCTTATCATTCAAGATTTGCTTGTATGAAAGGTCAGTATTCTTAGGGTCAGTAACAATATAGTTGATGTAATAAACAACTTGTTCCAAAGTCTTTGGAGTCAAATCAAGAAGAGTTCCGATTCTTGAAGGAACGCTGCGGAAATACCAAAGGTGTGTTACAGGACAAGCAAGCTCGATGTGACCCATTCTTTCACGACGAACCTTGCTTCTTGTAACTTCAACCCCACACTTATCGCAGACAACACCACGATAACGGATTCTCTTATATTTTCCACAATGACATTCCCAGTCCTTCTTAGGTCCAAAAATCTTTTCACAGAAAAGACCGTCCTTTTCAGGCTTTTGAGTTCTGTAATTGATTGTTTCTGGCTTTGTAACTTCGCCGTGAGACCATTCTCTGATTTTCTCAGGTGAAGCGATACCAATCTTTATTTTTTCAAAGTTATTAAGTTCAAACATACTTTTCCCCTAAGCCACAATGTGGCGTTTTATTTTTTGTAAAATCATCTAGCTAAGTTTTTTGTAAATATGCAGTTTCCACTGCTTATTCATCAAAATCGCCAAAGTCATCAAACAAATCCAAATCTTCAAGTCCAGTTGGAGTTGCTGTTTCTTCTTCAATAACACTCTCAACTTCGCTCTTTCCGTCATCGTTTGCAAGCATATCATCAATATCAATTGTGACATTCTTCAAATCTTTCTCGACATCATTTTCAAGTCCAACTTTGTCTTGTTCGTCTTGTGAAAGTTCTGGAAGGTCGATTTCTTCGTCATTTTCTGTCAAAATCTTGACATCAAGTGCAAGAGCTTGCAATTCCTTAATCAAAACTTTGAATGATTCTGGAATTCCAGGTTCTGCAATAGGTTGTCCCTTAACGATTGCTTCAAAAGTCTTAACTCTTCCCACAACGTCGTCGGACTTAACTGTAAGCATTTCTTGAAGAACGTGAGATGCACCATAAGCTTCCAAAGCCCAAACTTCCATTTCACCAAATCTCTGTCCACCAAAGAGTGCCTTACCACCAAGTGGTTGTTGAGTGATGAGAGCGTAAGGTCCGATTGAACGAGCGTGAATTTTGCTGTCAACCATGTGTTCCAGTTTAAGCATATATTTCATACCGATTGTGGTAAGGTTTTCAAAAGGCTCACCAGTTCTGCCATCATAAAGCTGAACCTTGCCGTCTGGGCGGAAGTTGTTCTCAACAAGCAGCTCTTTGATTTGGTCAGCAGTTGCGCCGTCAAATGCAGGAGTTGCAACTTTCCAGCCGAGTGACCCAGCAACAAGGCCAAGGTGAACTTCAAGAACCTGCCCGATGTTCATACGAGAAGGAATACCAAGTGGGCTAAGAACGATGTCAAGTGGCTTGCCATTTGCCATGAAAGGCATATCAGCTTCTGGAAGAACGATAGAAACGCAACCTTTGTTACCGTGGCGTCCTGCCATTTTGTCGCCGACAGAGATTTTTCTCTTTTGAGCGACAGTGACTTTAACCATCATTGTTACGCCTGGTTCGAGGTCGTCTTTATTTTTCTTTGAGAATACTTGAACGTCAACTACGATACCACCTTTACCGTGTTGAACACGCAGTGAAGTATCGCGAACTTCTCTTGCCTTATCGCCAAAGATAGCGCGGAGAAGTCTTTCTTCTGGTGTGAGTTCGGTTTCGCCCTTAGGTGTAACC
>CAZIPJ010000061.1:0-2589 GCA_964541365.1 uncultured Lachnospiraceae bacterium | reverse complement strand
ATAGTGACTGCGTTTAAGTGTTACCCCAGCAGCCATTGTGTGTCCCCCAAAAGTTTCCAGAATGTCTTTAAGGGATGACAGCAACTCGTGAATATTGATGTCATCAATGCTTCTTCCTGAGCCGTGCAAAACATCATCCACCTGAGAAAATAAAAACACTGGTCTGTTGAACATTTCCACAAGTCTTGCACAAGCAATTCCCAAAATTCCTTGGTCCCATTTTTTTGAAGCAAGACATATTACTCTCGTTTTTGACAAGTCCATTTTCTTGATTGCCTTTTCGCAATCTTCCATAACAGTTGCTGAAAGGTCTCTTCTCTTTGTGTTGTGCTTTTTTATTTTTTCCAAATATTTTTTTGCAACAACAGGGTCTTCTGTCATATAAAGTGCCAAGCTGTCCCCAGCATCACCCATTCTTCCAGAAGAGTTGATTTTTGGAGCAATCTTCATCGCAATTGAAGTTGCAGATGGATTTGAAAGTGAGACTTTGTTCTCCTTAAAAAGTGCTTTAAGTCCATAAGGCAATTTGTCAAAACTTTTTAGACCCCGCTTGACAATGTTGCGGTTTTCCCCAGTCAATGAGACAATATCTGCAATGGTTGCAATCGCCGCAATAGGCAAAAATTCTTCTGCCTTCTTTTGTCCAAGCAACGCTTCGCTTATCTTGTATGCAAGGCCAGTTCCACAAAGTTCACTGAAAGGATAATCCTGTCCTTCAAGCTTCGCATTCAAAACAATGGTGTCTGGCAAAACTTCTGGAATTTCGTGGTGGTCAGTAACAATCACTTCAATCCCCTTTTGCTTTGCATATTCCACTTCTTTAAAGCAAGAAATCCCGCAGTCAACTGTGATTATCAAATCTGGTGCAAATTGCTTTTCAATTTTATCAAGACAATCGCAGGTCAAGCCATAACCGTCAACATAACGGTTAGGAAGATAGAAATCAGCATCAATGCCAATTTTTTTGAGAGTTTTAAGCATAATTGCCGTGGCACTTATTCCGTCAACATCATAGTCACCAAAAATCAGCACTCGGTCTCCCATTTGCTTTGCTAGTTGTACACGCTCACAAAGTTCTTTCATATTTCTGATAAGAAATGGGTCAAGAAGTTCTCCCAGTGACAAATATTCTTGTATCTCCTGCTTAGTTGAAAATCCACGAGATAAAATCAAGTACATTGTTGATGGCAAAACATTAAACTCTTTCGCATACTCTTCCACGAGCGCAGAGTCTTTGTTAAAAAATTTTTTAAATATCATATAAACTAAATCCTAAAAACAATCTTTTCAGTTTTATTATATCATTTTCGCCTGTTGTTTGCAAATAAATTGCTAAATAAAGAAAAAGTAAGCTCGTATCAGCCTACTTTTTTGTCTAGTTGAAAAACTTTCTTTATCAATTATGATTTTTAAATTACATTAAAAGGTTTTTTAATTTTTATCTTTGCCATCAAGTTTTGCAATTTTAGGCATATTCTGGATTGGGAAACTTGCAGCGCCTTTGTGTCCACCGCCACCAAACTTTGATGCAACTGACGATACATCGAAATCAGGCTTCACTGCTCTAAGTGATACTGTCCCCCCTATCTCTAACTGGCATAAGCATATATGAAATCTGTTTCCCAATTTCTAATTCCCTGACAGTAGATGCGATATCATTTTTATACACATCCATAATCTCCACATATCCCGCTTTAACGCCGTCAATCTCAATGACTTGAATGTTATTTACATAGTTTTTGACTTGCTTTTGAAAATTCTCATTGTATTTTTGGATAATTTCTTTTTCTTCATTTGTAAACTCAAATCTTTCTGACGGATTGTGATTTTTCAAGAGTCTTTCAATATAATTTTCTCTTCCAACTGCAAGCGACAAGGTGTTTAAATCATTCGCTCTTGAAACTCCCAATCTTGTCCACTCCCAAGTGTCATAGAGTCTA
The DNA here is from genome assembly GCA_964541365.1 of uncultured Lachnospiraceae bacterium. Lineage (GTDB taxonomy): Bacteria > Bacillota > Clostridia > Christensenellales > UBA1242 > Caccovivens. The sequence continues at coordinate 649 of CAZIPJ010000061.1, read as the reverse complement.
GTCAATTCAATCCAAGAATCAGCATCAACTTTTTCATCCACCAATCCACGCTCTGCCAGATGTTGATAGAATAAGCTTGTTCCAGATTCCTTTCTTCCATCTTTTTCAGGAACAATGTTGACCCAAGAAAACCTATCTTGGTTGCCAACACGAGACGAATGGTGGTCAAAAATCTTAATCCTTTTCCTTATCTCTTCGTTCATTTCAACCTTTATGCACTCAGTCATTCCAAAACAGTGGTCAGTAACAAAAATCTCATCATACTGAGCAAAGCCACCGGTTTTGTCCCAAACTGTTTCAAACTTGTCATCTAAATCAAAGTTATCGGCATAGACTATATCTATATTCTCTCCCCACACTAATTTAGCAAGAACTGCACACCCATAACCATCAATATCAATACCGTGTGTGAAAATAATCTTTTTCATAATAAATGCCCCCATTTCAGAAATGATTATACAACACATTAGGATAAATTGCAATATTTAAAATAAAAAATCCAAAAACGCTTGTCAAACACACTTTTTTGTGATAGAATATAGCAGTATTCAAGCCGAAGTGGCGGAATGGCAGACGCACGGGACTCAAAATCCCGCGAGGGCAACTTCATGTGGGTTCGACTCCCACCTTCGGCACCAGAAACTTTGCA
>CAZIPJ010000060.1:0-2724 GCA_964541365.1 uncultured Lachnospiraceae bacterium | reverse complement strand
GCAGGATTTACCGTAATGCGAAAGTGGCAAATGATACATATCGTCAAAATATTGATATTACAGAAGATATCACAATTCCATTCACAAAAAATGGTGATGGCAAAGGCGGAAAATAGTCGCCCGCTCTGCCATTAGTACAAAATAAAAAAAGAAGTCCAAAACAGGCTTCTTTTTTTACACTTTCAACAATTATAACAACAATCTTCTTTCTAAAATAAAAGGCATTATAAATGACAAAATCTCAACCATAAAGATTGAGATTTTTTATTGTTATGCTTTTTTCTTTTTATCTTCAACAACTGTCTTGTTTTTGTATGTTCCACAGTTTTTGCAAACAGTGTGTGGAGCTTTAAGCTCGTGACATTTTGGACATTCAACAAGTGTAGGTGTTGCAGCTTTGAAATTTGCAGAATTTCTTGTGTTTCTTCTTTCTTTTGAAACCTTATGTTTTGGTACAGCCATTTTGATTCTCCTTTTTGTATTCTATTTTAAGAAAATGGCAAACGCCATAAAATCTTACTTATGCTCCACTATTTTAACCTATGGAAAAAGATTTGTCAAGTTTTATTTAGACTTTTTTGCACATTTTGAGCAATTCTTTTTTGCAAGGCTTGACACAATTTTCTTTGTATCTCTTGCCATCAAGAGTTCTTCATCTGTTGGAACAACATAAATCTTAACATTTGATTTTGATGTTGAGATAAGATTAACTTCTCCGCGCTTGAAGTTTTTATTTTTCTTCTTGTCAATGCAGATACCAAGTTGTTCAAAGCCAGTCATAACTTCTTCTCTTGTTTCAATACTGTTTTCTCCAATTCCACCAGTAAATACAATTGCGTCAAGTTTATTTACAAGTGGAAGGTATGAAGCAATGTTTTTCTTGATTGAATGAGCAAGCATATCAAGAGCAAGACGACTTCTTTCGTCTCCTTGTTGTGCCTTTTCAGTGATTTCTCTGTGGTCATTTGTAAAACCAGCAATTCCCAAAAGTCCACATTGTTTATTAAGATATGAAACAGCCTTATCCACTGTCATATTTTTCTTTTCACACAAAGTCTGAACAACTGTTGGGTCAACATCCCCGCTCCTTGTCCCCATCATAAGTCCTTGAAGTGGAGTAAGTCCCATTGTTGTTTCAATGCTTTTTCCGTTTTCAACAGCAGTGATACTTGAACCATTGCCAAGATGAGCGATAATCAAGTTAACCTTGCTTTGTGATTTTCCAAGGATATTTGCCATTTCACCAGTGATGAATCTGTGACTTGAACCGTGGAATCCATATTTTCTGATTTTAAATTTCTTTGCATCTTCGTACTTGATTGGATACATATAAGCTTTTTCTGGCATAGTTGAGTGGAATGCAGTGTCAAAAACAGCAATTTGTGGCACGTTCATAACAGCTTGGCAAGCCTTAATACCAGCAATGTTTGCAGGATTGTGCAATGGTGCAAGTGGAACAAGCTTTTCAAGGTCTTTCATAACCTTTGGTGTTATAAGCACAGAGTCAGAGAAAGTCTCTCCACCGTGAACAACTCTATGTCCAACAGCATCAATTTCATCAAGAGACTTGATAACTCCATATTCTTTGTTTGTCAAGATATCCAAAACTTTTGAAATCGCTTCTTCGTGATTTTTTGCTCCGTCAAATGACATTGTTTTGCCATTTGCTTTAAGAGAAATCACTGGTCCAGCGAAACCAATTCTTTCGCAATTCCCTTTCGCAACAACTTTTTCTGTTTTCATATCAAGAAGTTGATATTTAAGAGATGAGCTTCCTGCATTAATCAATAAAATTTTCATATTCCTTCTCCTTTGGGGCTTGTAGCCCGTTTTACGTCTATGACGCTTTTTATATTTTTTCAGTTATATTTCTATAACATTAGTAGCAATTTATCGTACTAAAAACTATTTTGTTTCTTTTTTAGATTGTGATTCGTTATCTTCACATTGAAGAGCAGTAATTGCACTTACAACAACGATATCATTAACACTACATCCCCTTGAAAGGTCGTTCACTGGTTTTTTAAGTCCTTGCAAAATTGGTCCAATTGCATTGAGTCCGCCGATGTATTGCATTGTCTTATAACCTATGTTTCCTGCTTGGATGTCTGGATAAATCAAAACATTTGCTGTGCCTTTAAGTGGGCTATCCTTACACTTGTTTTCAGCCACCTGTGGAACCATCGCTGCATCAAACTGTAATTCACCGTCACAAAGGACATCTTTCTCTTTCTTTTTGAACTTTTCGTATGCAGCTCTCACTTTGTCAACCGCTTCACTCTTTGCACTCCCCTTACTTGAATATGAAAGGAACGCAACTCGTGGGTCAATTCCAAAATCTCTTGCACTCTTCACGCTCTGCCCCGCGATAGCCGCAAGAGTGTCGCTGTCTGGGGATTCAATAATTCCACAATCTGAAAGCACCAATGCTTCATTATCTAAGAATTTGTTTTTTCCATACATCAAGAAGCAAGATGAAACTGGTTCTTTCTTGTTTTTTGCTTTGATGATTTGAAGTGCTGGTCTTACTGTGCCCGCTGTTGAACACTCTGCCCCAGCAACCATTCCGTCAGCATAACCACATTCAACCAAACGAGTTGCAAAGTAGTATGGGTCTTTTTCAAGCTCATCAGCTTGTTCCATTGTCAAACCCTTTTCTTTTCTTTTCTCATAGAGAGTCTTGACAAGATTATCTCTATTTGCGAAAGTTACAGGATTTACGAT
>CAZIPJ010000059.1:0-2868 GCA_964541365.1 uncultured Lachnospiraceae bacterium | reverse complement strand
ACAACTGATTATCTTCAACACCTGTGCCATAAGAGAAGGCGCAGAAGACAGAGTTTTTGGAAATGTTGGGGCTTTGAAAAAACTTAAAAAGCAAAGACCTGAGACTATCATTGCCGTTTGTGGCTGTATGACTCAGAAAGAAACAACAGCAAACAGCATTATGCGTACTTTTCCTTTTGTTGACATCGTGATTGGCACTTTCAACTTGCCAAATTTTGAGCATTATGTAAATGCTGTGAAAAAGGGCAGACAACTTGAAATCTTGAAAGAAGGCGATATTGATGAAACTGTGCCTTACAAAAGGACGAGTGGTGAGAATGCTTGGGTAAACATTATGCAAGGGTGCAACAATTTCTGCACTTATTGCATTGTTCCTTATGTTCGTGGCAGGGAGAAAAGCAGAACAGAAGAAAACATTTTGAAAGAAATCAGAGAAATCGTTGCGGAAGGGAAATACAAAAAAATCACTTTGCTTGGGCAGAATGTCAACTCTTATGGAAAAGATTTGACGCCAGCAGTGTCATTTTCAAAACTTTTGAAAGACATTTGCCAGATTGAAGGGGATTTCAAACTTTGGTTTATGACATCACATCCAAAAGACCTGACTGATGATGTTATTGAGACGATTGCAAGTGAAGATAAGATTTTGAAAGATATTCATCTTCCAGCACAGAGTGGAAACAACCGCATCCTAAATCTTATGAACAGAAGATATACGAGAGAAAAATATCTTGGCATAATCCAAAAAATCAGAGAAAAAATCCCAAATTGCAGGATTACATCTGACTTTATCGTGGGATTTCCAACTGAGACAGAAGATGAGTTTTTGGACACGATGAAACTTGTGGATGAAGTTAAATATGACAGCATTTTTGCGTTTATGTACTCTCCAAGGGAAGGAACGGTTGCAAGCAAAATGGACGGACAAGTTCCACAAGAAATCAAGCAAAGAAGAGTGAACGAGCTTCTTGCTCTTGAAAAGAAAATACAAAAACAGGAAGGTAAGAAATAGTGGCATCAAAGGTATCCGAGCCATCAAATATGATGAAGCATTATCTGCAAATGAAAGAGCAATACAAAGATTGCGTTCTCTTTTATCGTCTTGGCGATTTTTACGAATTTTTCTATGATGATGCGATTGAAGTTTCCAAAGTTTTGGACTTGACACTTACGGGGAAAAACTGTGGACTTGAAGAGCGTGCGCCAATGTGTGGTGTGCCTTATCACGCTGCGGAAGGGTATATCGCAAAGTTGGTGTCTCTTGGATATAAAGTGGCTGTGTGTGAGCAACTTACAGAGCCAAAGAAAGGCGTCAAAATCGTTGAGCGTGATGTTGTGAGAGTTGTGACAGCGGGGACAGTCGTTGACGACTCTATGCTTGAAGAAAAGAAAAACAATTACATAATGTGCTTATATTTGGCGAATGAAAAGCTCTCTGTTGTTTACTGCGATATCACGACAGGAGAATTTAATCTTTGCCATATCGACGGCGGACTTGAAAGCAATTTTGCCGACCTTTTAAATCGCGTTATGCCATCACAGGTTGTGGGCAACAAAGACGCAAAAGATTTTTACAACAGCTTGCCAATGCTTCGATTTGGGGTTTATCCAAAGTTTGAAGAGTATTTTGATTATGCCTTTGGCGCAGAAAGAGCGTTGCAGAACACAAACAGTCAGTTTGGTGACAATGCTGTCAATGTTTATGAGCTTAAAGCAAACAAGCAAGACATTTGCGCTGTGGGTGCGCTTGTGGAATATTTAAACGAAACTCAGAAGCGTTCGCTTAAAAACATCAACCGAATCACAAAAGTTAAAAACAGCCAGTATATGGTAATTGATATGAACACAAGACGAAATCTCGAACTTGTGGAGTCTATCCGTGAAAGAAAAAAATATGGCTCGCTTTTGTGGCTTATGGATATGACAAAGACGAGTATGGGTGCAAGAAGGTTTAGGGCTATTTTTGACCAACCACTTACATCTGCCACAGAAATCAATGCAAGACTTGACAGTGTTGAAGAACTTTCAAAAAATCTTATTATGCGTGACAGACTTGCCGAAGTTTTATCTGGTATTAAAGATATCGAAAGAATAAGCGGTAAAATTGCTTACGGAAATATTATGCCAAAGGATTTGATTGCTCTTAGGCAGTCCCTTAAAGAAATTCCAAATATCAAGGCAATTCTTGAAAATATCAAAACTGACAAGCTTGCAAGCATTAGAGAAAATCTTTCTGACTTTGGTGAAATTGTTGCACTTTTGGACAGAGCAATCGTGGACAATCCACCAGCTGTTTTGAAGGATGGCGGTTACATTAAGGCTGGTTTCAATCAGGAGCTTGACGACCTTAGAAATGCAAAAGAAATTGGCAGGCGTGAATGTGAAAAACTTGAAGAACTTGAAAAAGAGAAGACTGGAATCAAGAATCTTCGAATCAACAGCAACAGCGTGTTTGGATATTATATCGAAGTTAGCAAGGGGCAAACTGAGCTTGTTCCACTTCGTTATATAAGGAAACAAACCATTGCAAACTCAGAGCGTTACACAACGGAAGATTTGAGACAAATTGAAGAAAAAATCTTGGGCTCAGAAGAAAACGCAATCAAGCTTGAAGACAAACTCTACAAGATGCTTATTGAGTATCTTTCAAATTATCTTACGGCATTTTCAGATGTTTCAAAGCAAATTGCTGATGTGGATGCAGTTTTGTCTCTTGCTCAGGTTGCAGTAAAATACAACTTCTGCAAGCCACAAATCAACAGAAATATCAAAAAAATCGAGATTGTGGAAGGCAGACATCCTGTGGTCGAAAGATTTGTCAAAGACGGCTCTTTCATCACAAATGACACTCTTTTGGACTCCGAAGAA
>CAZIPJ010000058.1:0-2929 GCA_964541365.1 uncultured Lachnospiraceae bacterium | reverse complement strand
TGTTTGTGCTGCAATTCTTCCAAAGTCCTTTGTTGACTCTTCAACAGCAACAATGTCACCAACTTTTGATGATTTTTTGCTCAATTTTGCTTCTGCCAAAGAGATTTCTTTATCTGGGTCTTCAACTTCTGCAACAACAGTTTTGTATGAGTAGATTCTGATTGTGTTTCTTTCTGGATAAAGTTTCACCATTGCAGACTTAGCTTCCCCATACATCTTTTTGTAAGCTGATGTAAGTGCTGTTTCAAGTGTTGCAATAAAAGTTTCCTTATCAATTTTCTTTTCTTGTTCAAGTTCTTCAAGTGCCTTAAAAAAGTCTTTGTTTACCATTAGATTTTTCTCCTTAAAAATTTTAAAACTTAATTACTAGTTTGATTATTGCGACTTTTTCTCTCTCAAATGTGATGTCACCTTTCTGCGTTTCAAGAGTAACTGTCTTTTCATCAAAGTTTTTCAAAACACCTGTGAAAAGTTTTTTGCCATCTTGTTTTGCAAAAAGTGAAAGCTCAACTTCTTTGCCAAGAGTTCTTCGTAGGTCCCTGTCAGTTTTGAGTGGTCTGTCAAGCCCCGGAGAACTTACAACCAAAGTGTATGGTTTGTCATCCGTTGGGTTGAGTTCATCAAGAATTGGGTCAATTTTTCTGTTGACAATTTCACAGTCATCAATTGTGACTCCCGCTTCTTTGTCAATGGTGAAAATCAAACTCATTCCGCCGTTCTCTTTTTCATAACTAACATCAACAAGTTCGTATCCCATCTCTTCAATGACAGTCCTGAGTTTTTCTTCGCAAATCTGTTTAACCTTTGCCATTTTGTTCCTCCAAAAAGTCTACTTAATACAAAGAGTGAGCAAATAATTTGCTCACTCCTCGTCAAGTTATGATTATTATACCCCAATCAAAAACAAAAATCAAGAATATTCACCTATATTTTTAGTCAATTTTCTATTATTTATATAATAAAAGCCAATTTCACAGTTTTTAACGCACTTCACAGAGTTTAAGCAAAAGTTGTGCATTTGCATAAGTGTCGTTCCACGCCCTGTGTGCATCCACAAGCCTGATACCATAATAATCGCAAAGAGTTCCAAGTTTGAAGTTGTGAGCTTTGACATTTCTCTTTATTGCAAGTCTGTAAGTATCAATAACCGGATTGTCAAACTTCACGCCAAGTTCATCTTCATATCTTTTGATGAAGTCAAGGTCAAAGCCAATGATGTTGTGTCCACAAAGAGTGCATCCTTTTGCAAAGTTGTAAAAATCCATCAAAACAGATGTAACTGGTGGAGCGTCTGCCACCATTTCGTTTGTAATATGCGTAAGAGCTGAAACTTCTTTTGAAATAGAAATTGTAGGCTTCACAAGCGTCATAAATTTCTCTTTCATAATCCCGTCAACAATCTTGACAGCACCAATATCAGTGATTTGGTCGTTAACTTTGTCAAAGCCTGTTGTTTCCAAGTCAAACACAACAATAGACTTACCTTTGACTATATCGTCATACTCGGTTCTCTTTCCAAACATATTGTCTTGTGAAAGTGTTTCCAGCCTTTCAGTTTTGACAACATTTCCCGTCACAACCTTTTGTGGAGCATCTTCAATTTCAAGTTTTTCGAGCTTATTTGCAAGTGCCATTTTGTCAACTCGCAAAACAAGTTTTCCTGAAAATTTACTCTTTTCAACATTTCCGTGCAAAACCATATACATACAATCTTCAAGTGCGTCAAGCTCTCTGACACTGGACTTTGTGCAGAAGATTATGCAGTCTATTTTACCCTTTTCGTCTTGAACTTCAAAAGTAAAATAAACACCTTCTGTGCCAGCTTTTGCACCAGACTTTCTGACAAAATCGTGTCTTTCAAGCTTGTTTAAAAACCCTGCAACAACAACATTCTCTTTTGGCGTTTTGATATTTGATATGTACTCTGGCTTTGGCTGAATACCCTTGCCAACACACTCTTTAATAATCTCAACAGCATATCTTTTTACAGGTCTATATGTCGCCTTTATTTCAACATTTTCAATGTCCACTTCATCTACAAAATGCTCACTCACTTGAAGCGTCACAACAAATTCGCAAAGGAAATGTGATTTCAAATATTTTGCAAGTTCTGGTGCAATTTTGTGTTCATTAAAGAAGGTTTCAATTCTTTCACTTACAACAATGTCAACCTGAACATCAATTGGTGTCAATTTTATCTTGAAATTTTCATCTTGAAGGTAAGTGTACATAAGTTTGTATCTTTCTTCAAAGAATGTCTTAATATCTTTCAAAATCAATCTTTCTTCCACAAAAGCACGCATAAACTTCACTCTAAGCTTCATTGCTTCAAAATCAAGCTTTTCTTCCAAAAAGGAAACAATCTCCTTCTTCTCATCTTCTGAAAGTTCTTTCACTGTTGAAGGATACAAAAAAGTTATGGTGCAGACGCCTTCACGCTTTTTCACCACAACTTCTTTTAGTTGAAGGTCCTTATATTTATCTCCGAACTGAGTAAAAAACTCTTCTTCAAAATTCATAAGAACATTCTATATAAATTTAATAATTTTGTCAAGTCATACCCTATTTTTTCAGTAACAAGAAGGGCACATTGTGCCTATTTCAGTGCAAAATGCAAAATGTCAATCAGCACAACAAAACCCAAAAGCACACACAGCCCTACAAAATGAATCATATTCTCAACCTTTCGATTTACAGGCTTGCCACGAATCCACTCAACAACCGTAAACGCCACGTGCGCCCCATCAAGCGATGGAATTGGCAAGAGATTGAAAATTGCAAGGTTTGCCGCAATAAGTGGAATGAAAATCAACAGATATGAGAGCGATTGAGATGCCATTGTTGCAATAGTTGTAATTGTCCCAATTGTGCCAGTCATTTGAGTAATTGGGATTTGGAAAGTAATCAGCATCCACAAGCTTTTAAGCAC
>CAZIPJ010000057.1:0-3264 GCA_964541365.1 uncultured Lachnospiraceae bacterium | reverse complement strand
GGTACAGCTGAAAATCCTTTCAAGGGCAATTTTGATGGGCAAGGACACACAATTTCAAACTTGAATATTGACCTTTCCACAAATTTGCAGGGGGATGAAGTTTCCACAGCAAATAAGTTTGTTGGGCTGTTTGGCTGGACTGATGGTGCGACAATTTCAAATATTCAATTATCTGGAACTACAAATATAACTATCGGAAAATGTACAACTGCTTATGTTGGTGGACTTGTTGGGAGTGCAAGAAACAACACAACAATCAAGTACATTCAAAACAATGCAAGCATAAATTTAGGACAACAAGTTTTTGAACATAGTATAGTTTTTGGTGGACTTGTTGGAAGTGCAAACTCTACAAACATTTCTTATGTTATTTCAAGGCAAAAGGATGCAGTTTCATTCCGTTTCGAAGACAACAACGGGAGAGTCTCATCAATCGGCGGAGTGGTTGGAAATCTCAGAGACAGCAGTCTTGTTTTTGGTGTTTCAAGGACTAATTTGAATGTTGTTGTGGAAAACGGATTTGTTGGCACAGTAAACATTGGCGGAGTTTTCGGCACAGTATCCGGCTCTGGAATGTTCAATCTTTTGCAAGTTGCTGTCGTAAATATGATGGTTGAAAACAACTTGAATGTGACAAACAATGCGGAACTTAGTGCGGATGCAAATGTTTTTGCAGGGCAAATTGGTGGCGTTATTGAAAGCCCTTATCCAGAAAGTTTGGGCGTTTCATCAATTTATTACAGAAAAAATGCAAGTAATATTACCGCTTATGGACAGACAAATTCTTACGAGTTTGAAAATCCAACAACTTTTGATGGTACGCTTGAAGTAAATTCAATGTTTACAAATGAAGCCACAGTCAACAGCAAGTCTTGGTACAATTCTTTTGGACTTTGGGATTTTGATAAGGTTTGGTATTTTGATATGTCATCTTCAACAATCTATCTCCAAAGTTTCTCTGGTGGATTCACAGTTCAACTTGCCCAAAGATTGACTTCTTCAAATATTTTCAAGATTGAAAAGCAAATGCAAGAAAGGTATCTTTTTGAAAGTACTGCCGAAATTGTTTTCTCATTCAAGACTCTCGAAGACGGTGGCAGTATGTCTCAGTATTACACTATCACAGGTCTCAATCAAGGGAATGTTGAAAACAAGGTTGTCATTGACTACCACGATGGCGTTTACAAAGTTGTATCAAGCACAGAAAATGAAACCGCACCAGATGTCTATGAAATAACTGAAAACAATGGAATCAACACAATCAAAATCAAAAATGTAAACAAATCAACGGCTGGCACTTATGACATAAATTACAAGGCAAACGATTTCACTGTTCAAGCCACGACCAAACTTTTTGATGCTGACGGCGTGCTTCAAAATATCTCAGAACCACCTGGCAATATCTATTATGTTGGGGGAACAACTGCTGTAAAACTTCCAGTCAATATTACAATGAATTACAACACTGTCAGAACTATTGAAGCAAGACTGAGAAATTCAAATCTTCCATACGCACTTGAAGGGTGGTATATGGAAAATGAAAATGGTGAAGATGTCTTCCTTGGGACACAAAATGCATTGGAAATCAATTTCGGAACAGGCTTGTTTACACAAAGCAGAAACATCTATGCAAAATACATAAATGATGCTTGCAAAATCAGCTTTGAGATTAAAGGCGAAGGAATCTCTGAAATTTATGTTGGAGAGAACTTGGTCGCAGGAAAAGTTGCAACAGTTTCAAAAACTGCAAGCAGAGTCAAACTTGAAATCTATGTCAAGGATGGATATAAGTTTGATGTAAAACGTTTCCTTGATATGATTTCAACCTATCGTGGAGAAGATACTTCAATACCATTCTGCACTTGGACAAATGAAGAAACAGGAGACAAGAATTATTATTCATTCAACTTGGATATGACAACTCTCAAAGGTGAGTTTGCAGAAGATTTCAGTGTAGTTATTGACACAGAAAAAACTGGCGGAAGTAAAAACAATCTGGTATGGTACATCGTTGGTGGAGTAGGTGGAGCTGTTCTTCTTGGAGTGGCAATCTTCTTGATTATTTTCTTTGTTAAAAGAAAAGGCTCAGGCGGTGGAAAAATTGGTGGATATTCAAGCAAAAAGAGCTTCAAAGGCGGTTATTATTAAAATTTAAAAGGCTTGCTAAATGTAAGCCTTTTTTCTTTAAAATTGAGCGCGGTGTCTGTTTTTCTGCTTGACACAACCATTTTGATGTGTTTATACTCTTATTGTAAGACGAGTTTTATTTTTGCAAAGGACAAGAGATTTTATGTTGGATTATGAAAAGAAATACAAGGGAAAAGTGATTGCAGGAATTGATGAAGCAGGGCGTGGACCTTTGGCTGGACCAGTGGTTTGTGCGTGTGCTGTTATGCCTATGGATGAAAATAAAATCATTGAAGGAATCAATGACAGCAAAAAACTTTCTGCAAAAAAACGAGAAGAGTTGTATGAGAAAATTGTCTCCACGGCAATTGCATTTTCAATTGTTGAGATTGACGAAAAGACAATTGATGAAATCAACATTTTGCAGGCGACAAAGCTGGGGATGAAAAAGGCGTTGGAAGAGCTGAGTGTGAAACCTGACATTGTCTTGATTGATGCAGTCAAAATTGACACTGCTTTGCAACAAGAAAACATTATCAAAGGTGACACACTTTCTTACAACATTGCATCGGCTTCAATCCTTGCAAAAGTGTACAGAGACAGACTTATGGAAAAGTTTGACAAGAAGTATCCACAGTACGGTTTTGCGAAGCATAAAGGCTATGGCACAAAGGCGCATATCGAAGCACTAAAAAAATATGGAAAAACAAAAATCCACCGAGAGACATTTATCAAAAAATTTGTTTCCGATTAGATAAGAAATGATATTTCAAAAATGCAAAATATTAAAAGAAAAAGACCTACAATTTTGTAAGTCTTTTTTGTTTGTTCAAAGGTTGATTAAGCGCTCTTTTTAAGAGAAAGTGCAAGAGTGTTGTCAACGACTTCTGCCCAGTTTGATTTTTCTTTGATTACGCCAGCGTTAAGCATAACATTCATAAGATTTTCAAAACTTTCTTCTGTAAGCACCATATCTTGTGACCAAGCGTTGATTGAAATATATTGTTCAACTGCGGTTGCAAGTTCTTCAATTGTGTTTTCTTTGAATGAGTTTTTAAGTGCTTTTGCAACGGTTGTTGAATCGTTTGAAACGATGTATTCATAACCTTTCTTTACAGCTCTTAAAAATTTCTCAGC
>CAZIPJ010000056.1:0-3377 GCA_964541365.1 uncultured Lachnospiraceae bacterium | reverse complement strand
AAGTTTGTCTTATATGATGAATAGGTTTTAAGTCCGTCTGGTCTGTCTGCGTTTGTGTTGCTTACTCCCACATCTGTAACTCGCCATCTGATTGGCTCAAACTTAAACCACTTTGTCTCTCCCCTTGCAGTGAGCTTGACAAACCTGTCTCCATCGTATTCATATACTGGGACTTCTATATTTTCTGTTCCATCATTATATGTGAAGCTTTCTCCATTAGTTGTTGCAGAAGAGTTTAATATACTAACAGATAGATTATCATCAACTTCACTTTGTGGGTACATACCATCTTCAAAGTAGTAATACTTCCCTTCGCTGTCATATTTCAGTTGATTTCCACTTACTTGCTTGAAGTATGCATAATAAGTTGTTCCGCTTGATGGATAGAAATAGAATGAAGCCTGCGCTAGTGAAGATGTTGGCTCCTTGATTGCATCTGTTGGCGTTGAACTTGTTGACACCCCAGCAAAGATGTATCCAGTTTTCGCTCTTCCACTGATTGCGAAGTATTGTAATTGATGGACAACATAAGATGCGGATGCAGGAGTTTGCGTAATCGAGCTTCGTGAAGAATCAGTTCCAGCTGAATTGATTACCGCTCTGGTAACTACCAATGTTCCGCCAAGATTGCTGTCAACATTTGAGTAAGTGCCATCCTTGTTAATCACACGCATCTTCACTGTGTTTGTAATTGAGTTTGCTGTCCAATAGGCATAAAGGGTATGATTTCCAAGTGTTGAGATAGACGTGCTTGCGGAAACGGTTTCAAACTCTTCCACATCCACTCTTTCAACTCTTATATCTTTGAAATAAGACCTATCCCCATTCCACCAGCCAAAAGTAAATCCACCGAAATCACTCGTTAAAACAAAAGTATAAGAATATTCTGTCCAATAGTTTTTCTTAACCCACCAATTTCCTGTCATATCAGCCATACTTACACCATTGTTCTTGTAAACACGCAAACAAGTAGTTTCCCCTGAATCTGTTCTTGCGTGTTTTGCTACATAAGTAACACGATATGTCGCTCCAACCACAAGTCCGCCTGGATTATACACTCTATATGTGTCACCTGAGCCAGTATTCCCCATATAAGCAGTTGCTCCTGTCCAAGAAAAGCTTCCATCAGCTTCTTGTCTCATCTGCTCACTGGTTGAACTTTGATAAGAGTTGAAATAGTTCATCATACTTCCAACATTTAGGCAGTTTTTCTTTTTTCTCCAACCATTAAAGGTGTAATTGCTTCTTGTTAAAGATGGCAGTGTTCCATATGTTCCATTAAATGTTACATTTTTCGAACTTTCAGTGAATGCTGTGGCAGATGAGTTACGCTCAATTTTAATATTGCCAAAACTTCCGCCAGCCGTTGAATAACTATAAAGTTGCGTACTAACTGTATAGGTTTGTTCATTTGGCAAACTACTCAAATCAACGGAAATGCACGCATCTATCACATTTCCATTAAACCCAATTCTAATTGTTGTATTTTCAATCGTTTTTTCAAAAGTATATGTCAAAATTTTCAAATCGGATGTTGCTGCCTGAGCTATATAATTTCCATTTTCCCATCTCTGGATTTTGAAATAAGAGAAACTATTGTTGGAAGGAATTGATGTCGTCACCCATCTCCCAGATGACAATGTTAAGTATCTTGATAATGTAGTCATAGATGAACTATAAAGGTTTACACCCAATCCATTATAATTGTAATCATAAGAAACTGTGTATGTATTTGCAGTAGAGTACGCCGTGTACGAACTCGCAGATTGAACCGTAACCGTCCTTGTCTGCGATGTATTCCCATCCGACCATCTTGAAAATGCGTATCCCGCTCTCACTGATGCACTAATTGTTACGGTTGTCCCAGGTGCATATGTTCCACCACCAGAGACCGACAATATTCCAGTGTCCCCAGCGGTAACTGTCACTGCGTATACATCAAGTGACCAATGTGGATAAATATTATAAAAACCTGAGAAAATAGTATTCTCTGTAATTTTTGTTCCACCAGTTGCTGATGTATACCAACCATCAAGCCTGTATCCGGAACGAGTCGCTGTTGGCAAAGTTCCAAACTTCAACCCACTAAACAAGCTCTTTGATATTGATGCTGACCCGTTCCAATCACATTCAAAAAATAATTGCAAAGTATCACTATAACTGCTCTGTGAACTATCCTTTCTGTATTTCACATAAATACTGTGCCATCCTGACGAAATCCCCGAATAGGTGAGAGTTTTCTCATCTGGACTTGACTCACCATATGTCCGCTTAAAATAAGTTGAATCCGCCGTATTACTTTCGCTAAGCTTAGAATCAAGATTGCTGAAAATTGCATAGTCATAGTTTGACTCGCCATAACTTATGTACTTAATGGTGAAACTTGCATTGCTTACTTTTGCAAATAATTGAATTTGCATCATTGAAAAAGTGTTGTCCACTCCCTTGTTTGCACTTTCAAAATAACCATTTGAGTTTATCTTAAATCCATAACCATAGTAAGTCAAACTTATATTGTAAATCTGGTGTTCCTTTGGTAAACTCAAAACGCCACCATTTGAACCTGCATATACACTGCTAATAGATGGTGCTTGGACAACAATTTTAGGATTATCATAAAGTGCACAATATCCGTAAATATTGGAACTAGAAGAAGCACCACTTGTTGTCACAGTATAAGTGGTGGATGTTGACATTCTCTCAAATGCCTCATCAGTTTCATCGCCATCCCAACAATAATATTGATACCATCCAATAAAAGTATAGCCTGCGTTTACAGTTGCCGTAAATGTAAAAGTCGTACTTGTCCTGCTGGTTGATGTTATCCATCTCTCACGTTCATTACTATTTTCAAAACTACTACCAATTTGGCTGTTTGTGATGGATGTTCCATTGTATGTCACTGTTACCGTTCCACAATCGGTACGGTTATTACTGTAAGAGTAATCAGTACCATCTTCGACAACCGAACCCCAACTCATAACATAATCCTTTGGGTCTGCTTCATTAGAAAGTTTTGCCCCACCAAAATAAAGATAATAATAAGTTGCATCTGCGCCAGTTTTATCGCCATCATCATAATCTTGCGACAGACTCGGAGTCCCCGACTTGCCACATCCCGACAAAATAACGCCACCTGCGATTGCGCAGGACGCAACAACGAAAAAAGCAAATAATAAACATATAAATTTCTTCATATATCTCTTCCTTTGCAATAGTCACTGTTATTGTACCCCCCCCCCGCAAAAAAATCAAGCATTTTGCAAAGTTTCTGAAATTAACAAGAAATTTTATAATTTATTTTGTTTATTAAATAAAAAAGGGGTCGTTGACCCCTTTTATTATTTGTATATCCTAGACTACTTTGACTGTGTATG
>CAZIPJ010000055.1:0-3429 GCA_964541365.1 uncultured Lachnospiraceae bacterium | reverse complement strand
CAGTCTTACTATCATGGTAGTTGTTTCTATGGGTGCAAAAAATAAAGCTAACGATGCGTCAGAGACATAACCCCCAACGATTGGCACATAACTCTTGATTGCATATTTGGCAGTGCGGATTGAAAGTCCATCCACCGAGCCCGCCATAACGCCTTGAATGCTTACAAAGCCTAAGAAAATTGTGAAGCATAAACCAATCGTCCATTTAAACATCGACTGCAAGAATGATACAAACTTGTCAAGCTTGGTGTTTGTTGAGAGATTGCCAACAATTGAAAAGACGATTGAGAAGATAAAGAGCGGAAGCAGAAAATAGGTAATAAGAGAAACAAACAAATTTCCAAGAAGTGCAATCGCCGGCTGATAGATTCCAACTGACACGCTTCCACCAAGTGCCGTCAAAAGCGTCAAAAGGATTGGGAATATCCCGTCAAAAAGTGCTTTAAGGCTTGTTAGCGTGCTTTTTGTCAGCGTGACAATTTGCGTGACTGTTGTGCCCAAAAACACCAGCACAATGCCATAAGTTACAAAGTGTACAATGTTTCCAATTGACTTTCCGTTTGTCACTGGCCGCAGTGCTGCAACCATACCACCTAGAATCGCAACCGATATGATGGTGGCAATGATTGGTAAATAGTTTTTTAAATTCTTCCAAAAGATTGAACCCACCGAAGAAAAGAAACTTTGCGAATCTTCTGCATATTCGCCTGAAATGATATAGTTGACTTTGTTTTTGAAACTGCCTGATGAAAAAAGATTTTTTGCTTCCACAGACAGTCCTGTCAAAACAGTTTCAACATCAGAAAAATCAAGATTGGAAAGTTGTGAACCCACTTCTTCTTTCAACTCTTTTTCCACATCACTTGAAGCGGTAACTGCCGCCACAGCTACATTTGTTTTAAAGCCGTTTGCAATGTCAAATCTGCCATAAAAACAGCTTACGAAGATAAAAAGAATGAGCAAATACACAAACTTTTTCTTTTTGTTTTTTTTCGACTTTTTTATTTTTCTCATCTAGGCAACAACTCCATAACAATTTCCAAAATACTTGTCACAATCGGAATCGCCATAACCAAAATAACAATTTTTCCGCCGAGCAAAACTTTGTCGCCAAGGCTTGAATTTCCAGTGTCGTTGCAAATGCTGGCTGTAAATTCTGTCAGATATCCAATTCCAATTATTTTAAGGATGATGGAATAGATTGAAGTGTTGACGCCAGAGATTTTGAAGATATTGTTAAATACATCAAAAATCTGTGATAAGTATGACACCGAATAAAACAAAACGATAATGCCACCAACTATGGATATGAAAATTGCAAAATCTGCCCTGATTGGTTTGACAATAAGGCAGGCAACACAGGTTATTATGGCAATGCTTATTATTTTATATAAAGAATCCACACTCACCCCACTTCGTTATAAAACGGCAAGAACGCTGCAAAATTAAACATTGATTTAAGCGAGCCAAACAGGTCAGAAATCATTCCAACCACCATAAACAAGACAAGCACAACCCCCGCCAAAGTTGCAAGAGTTGAGATATCTTCTTTCCCGCTGTTTTTAAGGATTTGTCCAATCACAGCAGTCAAAATCCCAATCCCAGCGATTTTGAAAATGATTTCAACATCCATACTTTTCTCCAATTAAAACATAATAACTGCACAAAACAGTCCAACGATAACACCAAGTTTAAGAGACAGACTTCCATACTTTTTGTGTTCTTGGTCACACACAGTTTTGATTTCTGAAAATCTTGAAATGAAAGAACCTATTTCTTTGGTTTGGTTTTCAACATCACTTCTCCCCAAAGTCTTGAAAAAGAGAAGCACTGCATCTTTTTCATCTGCTTTCAAGATGTTTGCTTTTTTAAACATTGTGTCCACTGACAATTCTTCTTTCTTGTCCAAAAATTGCAAAAATGTTTCATCCACACCAAGAAGTGATTTTCTTTGCTTGCTGTCAAAATTTTCAATCAACACTTTCAATCTCTCACGAGAGAAGTTGATTTCTAATGAAAGCTTGTCGGCAAAAGCGATAAGCGCAGAGAAAAACTTTTTCCTTTTTGAATATTTGACTGAGAATAAATATCCAACGTAAGTGCAGATTCCAAACACGATTAAAATCAAAATATATTTCATAAGAACTCCTTATCTTGACACATACACTCGTGAGAAGTTTTCATCATAAACCCCTTCAAAAGTGCCTGGTCCATTTCTTTTTGAAAGCACCACAAACCGCTTGAAAATCTTTTCTTTAATGAGTTTTTCAAAGAGCGGTTTTTTCAAGAAAGTTTCAATGCTGTCAGAGTGCGTTGATGCCATAATTTTCACACCGCAAGTTGATGCATAACGGATTGCTTCAATGTCTTCTTCTTGCCCAAGTTCATCTGTGACAATAACATCTGGTGCAAGTGCTCTTATGCCGTTTTCAAAACCCATTTTCTTGCTTGAAAAACAAATCTTGTCAGTGAAATTTGAGCTTATTCCACAGTCCAACTCTCCCCTTTCGTCAAGAAGCAACACATTGAGTGGAAGATTTCTTTCAGAAAGTTGACTGACAAAATCTCTTAAAAATGTCGTCTTTCCACAGGATGGTGGAGAAATAATCAGTGTATTTTGCACCACATCGTCTTTCAGGATGTAAGGCAGTGCAACAAGACAACAATTTTTTATTGCGTGCGGAATTCTTATATTGCAACTGCAAAAGCCAGACATTGTCTTCACTTGTCCATTCTCAACAATCAGATTTCCGCCAATACCAATTCTGACACCTTCATCTGTGACAATAAATCCCTTTTTAATCTGCTCATTCACAGAATAAATTGAGCATTCACTCGCCCTGAAAATGACATCTTCAATGATGATTTTGCTGGCATATAAAGCGGTCTTTATGTTATTAGTTACCCCGTTTTCACTAAGAAAATAGTTCTTTCCGCTCACATTCACAACAACAGGTTTATCGGCGCGCAATCGAATCTCATTGACAGCTCTGATGTTGACTTTTTGGTCCAGAATATTTAAGAATTTCTCTGGCAATATTTTCTCTAACATACTCCCTTCCTTAACGCATTGTATGAGACGGCAACATTTAAAAAGAGAAAAAAATATGCCACATCGTGTCACATTTTAGGGCTTTTGTATTGGCTATGGAAAACTGGGAATGCTCAGTTCTGAAAAAAATACTTTTTGCTTGACAAGAGCGTGGTTTGTAAGTATAATGATAAAACTGGGCTAGATGGGGAGTTGGCAGTGCCCTGTAACCTGCAATCTGCCACAGCAGGATTGAACAATTGCCTAGGTGTAATTCAGTCGAAAATGTGTGCAATTTTCAAGCGATGAAATCAAGGTCTTATGCAATCAGCACCTTCGAACCGTGTCAGGTCCTGACGGAAGCATCACTAAGGAGACCTGTTGATGTGCCATAAGGT
>CAZIPJ010000054.1:0-3591 GCA_964541365.1 uncultured Lachnospiraceae bacterium | reverse complement strand
TATTCCCCCCCCGAAATTCATTCTATAAGCTTTTGGCAAAGACATAATTCTCTTCTCATACTCTTTTTTAACAGTTCTCTTGATATATCTTTGATGTTTTCTCTTTTCACCTTGAAAATATGGATACTCTTCTTTTGGGAGTCCAAACGCATAATAGCAATCGTGATTTCCCATCAACCAAATATCACCACTTTCCAAAAGGGTTTTAATGCATTCATTTGGATACGGGCAAACGGCAACGATGTCACCAAGAAAAATCCTTAAATCAGCTGACTTATAGTCGTCAGTTTTTCTAAGGTTTTCAAGTGCTTCCAAATTACTATGTACATCTGCATAAACACAAATCTTCACTTAAATCTCCATATTTAAAAATTTATCAAAATGCATTTTCAATGTGAGTTACTTCTTCATCCACAATCTCAACAACATCAAAACGACAGTCAGCATAACTATTTTTCTTGCTCAGAAGATAAAGTTCTGCAACTTTTCTTATTTTCTGCTGTTTGCGAAAATCCACTGCTTCGATAGGTCTTCCAAACTTCAAAGTTTGACGCCATTTAACTTCCACAAAGACAATCACACCCTGAGCTTCTGCAATGATGTCAATTTCCCCACACTTATTTGAGTAATTCTTTTCAAGAATTTTATATTTTTTTTGCTTTAAGAATGACAGAGCGAGTTCTTCTCCCTTAAAGCCTTCAATTTTGTTCAATCGCTTCATATTGTCAGTCCATTAATCAAGAGTGATATTTCCGATTCTGCCCTTTCTGAAATCGTCAACAACCATCTTTGCAGCACGCTCATAATCAACTTCTCCGCCAGCTTTGACGTATTTTCTTGCAACAGCAATTTCTTCCACAGTTCCACATTCTCCGTAACGACTTTGAACAAGTTGTGGATATTTTACTTGCAAAAGTTTCAAAAGCTCCGCTGACAATTCATTAAAGTCCAAAATTTCATCTCGTACACTACCCACATAAGCAAGCTTTTTTGCAATCTCTTGGTCTGAAATGTTTGGATAAAGCGTCCCCGGAGTATCATATATCTCAATGCAATCCCCAATAGGAAGCCACAGTCCGTGCTTAGTCACCCCAGCCTTATTTCCAGTAATCGCCTTTGCTTTCTTACTGAGATTGTTTACAAGTGTACTCTTTCCGCAATTTGGAATCCCAACAATCATTGTTCTGATAGTTGCTTTAACCCCCTTTGCTTTGTATTTTTCAATCTTTTTTGAAGCAAGCTTTTTCAATTTACTGATAATAAGCTCTGACTTTCCTGACATAGTGCTGTTGAAAAGTATGTAATCAACATTCTCAGCTTTAAACTGTGGCAACAACTCTTTGATTCGTTTTTCATCAGCCATATCAATCTTATTTATCACATACAGAATTGGCTTATTCTCTGTCATTTGACTGAGCGTTGGATTCAAAGATGAAACTGGAATGCGTGCATCAAGAATATAAGTCACAACATCAACTTTTTTCAGTTGCTCACTTATATCTTTAAGTGCTTTATTCATATGACCAGGAAACCAATTTATTTTCATATAATCTCCATATATTGTGTGTTATGTGATGAATAATACACAAGTAAAAGTGTATTACTCAATCTGAAAGCAAATCAGCTCTTATTTCTTTGGTACGCTTTAAACTTTGCTCTTTTCTCCATTTATCAACTTCTTGATGATTGCCAGACACAAGCACATCAGGTACTTTCAATCCCTGAAACTTCTGTGGCCTTGTGTACTGTGGATATTCCAAAAGTCCATTAGAGAAACTCTCACTCTCCAAACTTTCATCAGAAATTACATTCGGAATAAATCTTGCAAGACTGTCAATGATTACCATTGATGGAAGTTCTCCCCCAGTTAGTACATAATCACCAATTGAAATTTGTTCTATGTCAAAAAGCTGAAAGAGTCTTTCATCCACACCTTCATAGTGTCCACAAACAAATATAAGATGTTTGTATTTTGAAAGTTCTTCCGCTTTACCAGCACAAAATGTCTTGCCGATTGGAGATGGAAAGATGATTTTGGCATCTTTGTCCAACACCGAATTGATGGCGTCAAACAAAGGTTGGACAGTCATAAGCATACCTGCCCCACCACCAAAAGGATAATCATCGCATTTTTTGTGTTTATCCTTAGAAAAATCTCTTATGTTGACCAGATTGAACTCCAAAAGGCCATTTTCTTCTGCTCGTGCCAAAATGCTGGTTTTAAGTGGAGAAAATGCTTCTGTAAACAAAGTCAAAACATCAATTTTCATCACTCTTGCATCACCTTTGCGCCATTATATTCACTTCTGCTTGCAATAATTGTTCCACTTGCACTTTTGAAAATCTCTTTTCTGAATGGAACTTCATACAAAAGCCCTTCTTCTTTGATTACGAGAATGTCATCAAAACCATAATCCACCACGCCCATAATCTGTCCAATGAGTCCGCCTTCTTCGTCATAGACAACAGTTCCAACCAAATCTTCAATCAAAAAGTCATCTGTTGAAAGCTTTAAAAACTCTTCTTTTGTAATGTACACAAACTTATTTCTGTATTTTTCTGCAACATTTCTGTCAGCAATCTCATCAAACTTCACATAAGCATAACCAAGTCTGAAAGATGCACTCTTGAATGGGCTTGGTTTTTTCTCAATAAAAAGCTGATGCTTACCATTAAAAATCGCAGGGATATCTATTGAAGGAAAAATCTTCACTTCCCCCTTAATACCCTGCGGTTTTATAATTTTGCCTACGCAAACAAATTCCATTCTTAATCCTCAAACTTAACAAAAACTTTCTTATGAGATTTTGCACCGATTGACTTCATAACAGTTCTGATGCTCATTGCAGTCTTTCCGTTTTTGCCAATCACTTTGCCAAGGTCAGAAGAATCAACTTTCACGTGGAATGTGATTGAGATATCATCTTCTTCTTTTTCGAGTTTCACTTCGTCATCTTTCTCAACGAGTGCTTTAACAAGGAATTTCAATAATTCTTCCATAAGTTTCTCCTTATTTGTTTTCTACGTTGATAGCGCCACTTTTAACCAAAATTGACTTTGCAGTTTCTGTTGGAGTTGCACCGTTTTTAAGCCATTGTTGAGCTTTTTCGTTGTCAATCTTGATTTCTGCTGGGTTTGTAAGTGGATTATAAGTTCCAAGAAGGTCAATATATTTTCCACCAATTTTCAGCGACTCGTCAGGGGATTTTATTTGATTTCCTTGAACCTTCTTACGTACATTTGAGACGCGATTTCTGCATTTTTATCACCGGTTATCTGCCATATGTCTGTGAGATATGCACCAATTATTATAAATTCATCGTTGTTAATATAGGCCGTTGCATTGATCCAGATATCAAGATGTCCGCTGTTATCGGTAAAAGCGTTATACACACGGCAGTTTGTTGAAATGTTTGCTTTTGTTTTTAAAACCTCAATATCATGGGCTTTACCATTGCAGGCCGTTCTGATTGCCATTTCAGCGTATTCTTCAGCGGTGCTTGTGTCTTCTTTCATATCTGTGATAATCTGGCGGACTATCGGCGCATCGGCTAATGTTATAAGCTTTTTGTCTTCTTTTAACAAAGTAAC
>CAZIPJ010000053.1:0-3815 GCA_964541365.1 uncultured Lachnospiraceae bacterium | reverse complement strand
TGACGGAAGCATGACTAAGGAGACCTGTTGATGAGCCATAAGGTGGCTTTGGTGGAGTTTGAAAACTGCAAGGCAAGCGGTTAATTTGCAACATAGCTTTCGCCCAGTAATGAAAAAAGCAAGGTTTTAAGCCTTGCTTTTTTGCGGTCATAGACCGTTTTTTTTGCCAGTGGCACATTTTATTTACTTTGATGCGTACTTGTATTTATAAAAATATGAACCGTTTTATTATCAAAATATTTATGTATTACAAAAATAACAACATATTGTTTTGACAAAAAAACAAGCCGTTTAGGCTTGTTCTGTTTTTTGTTTTTTAGGTTGTGCTTTTTTGCTCTGTTTTGGTTTCTTTGAAGACGACTTCACAGTTTCTTTAAGCATTTCAACTTCTTGTTTAACGGCTTTTTCACCTTTGTTTACAAGTTGTTTTGCTTCCTGAGAGTGCTTATAAAGAAGTGCACCAGTCACAAGTCCAGCACCAAATCCCATAATCATCCAAACTTCTTTCATTTGTCCCTCCTAAGTCTAGGATGAGCAAAATGTCGAAAAATATACTATTTTGTAGTCCTTAGTACTTAAAGTTGTCAAGCATACTGACAATCTTTCCAAAATCAACCTGTGCATTTTTTCTGTATACCAATGGGTCATCAAAAACAGAAATGGATTGGTCACAGATAGATGCAAAAGACTTAGGATTTTTGATTCTGATGTAGTTTGCAATATTTACAAAAGTTTTGTATATATCGTCTTTGTCAAAGAGTGCTTTTGGACATCCATAAAGCAGACTTTCCAAAAGAATCTGGTTTGGAATCCTGTCATAAACCTTTGAGAAGAGTGCATTGAAAATCTTTGCAATATCCACGAAAGACTTTCCAACTTCTTCAATTTTTTCATCAAGATTTTGATATCTACGCCCAAAATTTACATTGATAAACTTATTTCTTGACTCCTTATAAAGCTTATAAGTGTCAGTCCCTGCTTCATAGATTGTGACGTAGATGTTTATTCTGACGCCTGTTCCAAAATCATCGCTTCCAATCAAACTGATTTTATATGGAAATTCATAAACCATTGAAGTCTCTGTGATTTGGTCAGCGATTCGGTACATCAAATCCCTTCTAAGGTCAGAAAGCTTATATTTCTCAATAGTAACAGGAACCTTTTGCACAGGTTCTTCATAGCGTTTCTTTTTTCTATACTTTTTCTTTCTGCCAATTCTCCAAGACGCTTTAAACTCTCTCCAAATATATTTCCACCAATTTTTCTTGACTTTTGAGTTGAATTCAATCTGAGTATTCTCAATGCCCAAGAAATAATCGTATTCAGAAAGTTGGCTGAATGCGCCGATATAAATCTCATTTACAGGAATGATGTTGCATTTATCAACTTGAATAAATGGAGATTTTGCAGAAATATTTTCAACAGCTTGTGAGACAAGAGAGTAAACAATATTGTTTATATTGTCTGCAAAGCCCGCATTACTGCTTTCATTCAAACCTTCAACAATTTCTCTGGTTAAAACACTTCTCATCGGTTCTTCCTTTATTTTTGAACTTTCATAATGTAAGCGCAAAGGTCAACAAGTTTAACTGAGTAACCCCATTCGTTGTCGTACCAAGCACAAAGTTTAACAAATGTTGGGCTAAGCATAATTCCCGCATTAACATCAAAAATGCAAGTTCTGCTGTCGCCAATGAAATCGCTTGAAACAACAGGTTCTTCTGTCACCCCAAGGATTCCAGCCATTTCGTTTTTGCTTGCTTTTTTTACAGCTGCAACAATCTTTTCATAAGTTGTTGGCTTTTTAAGTTTGCAAGTAAGGTCAACAACAGAAACATCAAGTGTAGGCACACGATAGCTCATTCCAGTAAGTTTTCCTTTAAGCTCTGGAATAACTTCCCCAACCGCTTTGGCTGCACCTGTTGAAGATGGAATGATGTTGTAACTTGCTGCTCTGCCACCACGCCAGTCCTTCTTGCTTGGACCGTCAACAGTAAGTTGTGTTGCTGTTGTTGAGTGGATTGTGCTCATAAGACCTTCTTCAATTCCAAAAGCATCATTTATTACTTTTGCAAGTGGAGCAAGACAGTTTGTTGTGCAAGAAGCATTTGAAACAATGTCCATATCTGGTGTGTAAGTCTCGTTGTTTACACCCATAACAAACATTGGCATATTTTTCCCAGGTGCAGAAACAACAACTTTTTTTGCCCCTGCTTTAATGTGGAGTTTCGCCCCTTCATAGTCAGTAAACTTTCCAGTACATTCAACAACCACATCAACTTGGTCATTTTTCCAAGGAATAAGCTCTGGCTTCATCTCTTGATAGAAAGAAATTTTGCTTTTCCCAACAACAAGTTTTCCGTCTTTTTCTTTTGCAGGTATCTCAAAATGTCCGTGGATTGAGTCGTGATTTGTCATATATGCAGCGTAATCTGCTGACAAAAATGGGTCATTGATTGCAACAACTTCAACATCATCTCTTTGTTGTGCAACACGAAGAACAAGTCTTCCAATTCTTCCATAACCATTGATTCCAAGTCTTACTTTTTTCATTTTTCACTCCTTATTTGCGTCCGTGACGCTTTTTTTTGTATACTCGTCGTTTTGTTTGTTTTTGGCGTCCTTGACGGTGCCTGAGACACTTTCTTATGCGTCTGTGACGCATCTTTTGTTTTTTCATCCTTTACAGTTTTTGTTGTTTGCTTCTTCGTCTTTGGCGACTCTGATGCTTTCTTAGGTGTCTTTGACACTTTCTTTGGCTTCTCATCTACCAATTCCTTAACTTCTTCCGTGAATGAAATGTTTGCTTTGAACATCTCAACTTCTTCTGCCGCATTGTATTCCAAATTCCCGACAGCCAAAGTTCTCGTAAAGTGTATGAGAAGTATGCTAAACACTGTAAGACTTACAAAGAGCATTGCAATCACCAGCACAACAAAAAGTGCTCTAAGTGGTTTGACAAATGCAAAAATGCAACCCGCCCCAGCGATACTTGCAGAAAGTGTTAAAAGTGCAACTGCAAGAATACCTGCATTCTTCGCTCTGTTGTAATCTTTTTTGACTGGTGCTGTTGGAGTAATGTTTTCTTCAACTTCAACTCCAACATATTTGTTGATTCTTGTCGCCATAGAGAGATTGGTGCAAGATGACACAAACTCGTGCAAGAATTCGTCATAGCAAATTGCTGATATGTCTTCAAAGAAACTGAAAGCAAAGAATCTCTTAATCACTCTTCTGGCAAAGTTTTTAAGCCAAGTTACAAATCTGTTGTGATGAGCCCTAAGAGTTGTAATCTCGCTGTCTGATGTGACCAAATCTTTATATTCACTGTCTGTAAGCGGTCTTCTAAGCAAAAGAAGCTTTCCCTTAACTCTTTCACACTTTGCAAGACCATTGATGATTTCTTCCTTGTTTGATTTGTCAGCAAAGACGTGGATTTCAACATTGTCGTTTGTTGTTGAAAATTGAGCTTTCAAAGACTCCCTAATTCCAACATAGATATGTTTATCTTGTTCCTTATGTTTTGCAATAAACTCGCAAAAACCTTCAACATTTTCAACAATTGGAATAAAAATATTTATCATTTGCTTTCTCCTGAAATCTTTTTGATTCTTCTGGCGTGTCTGCCACCTTCAAATGCTGTTGTAAGGAATATTTTAACAATTTTTATTGCTTTTCTCTTTTTAAGGAAATTTGCACCAAGGCAAAGAACATTTGCGTCGTTATGCTTTCTTGCGAGCATTGCCATTTCTTCACTAAAACAAAGTGCTGCACGGATTTTTGGATTCCTGTTTGCAGCCAAACTAATTCCGATA
>CAZIPJ010000052.1:0-3847 GCA_964541365.1 uncultured Lachnospiraceae bacterium | reverse complement strand
TCAACAGGCATAAGGAAAGGCTTATCTGTATCTCTTTCTGGTTCTGGGATATAAGAATCAAGGTTGTCAAGCAATTCTTGGATGCAAGCGCAAGCTGGGTCAGCAACGTTTCCTGCTTGAGCAGCTTCCAAAGCTTTAAGAGCTGAACCCTTAATGATTGGAGTGTCGTCTCCTGGGAATCCATATTCGTTCAAGAGTTCTCTGATTTCCATTTCAACGAGTTCCAAAAGTTCTGGGTCGTCAACTTGGTCAGTTTTGTTCATAAATACAAGAATATATGGAACACCAACCTGTCTTGCAAGCAAAATGTGTTCTCTTGTTTGTGGCATAGGACCATCTGTTGCAGCAACAACAAGGATAGCTCCGTCCATTTGAGCAGCACCAGTAATCATATTCTTAACATAGTCAGCGTGTCCTGGGCAGTCAACGTGAGCATAGTGACGTTTGTCTGTTTGATATTCAACGTGTGCTGTGTTGATTGTGATTCCTCTTGCTTTTTCTTCTGGGGCTTTATCGATTTCATCATATCTCATTTTTTGAGCAAAGCCCTTTGCTGCGCTATACATTGTGATAGCAGCAGTCAATGTAGTTTTACCGTGGTCAACGTGTCCGATAGTACCAACGTTAACGTGTGGTTTAGTAATGTCGTACTTACCTGTAGCCATTTTTAAAATCTCCTTTTTGTTTTTTACTGTCTCATTTTAACACAAATTTTCTAAATGTCAAAACGAATTTGATATATTTGTTAAAAATTTTTAAGGCGAAATTGCAATAAAAATTTCAAACTCGAACGGTTATTTTTTTCTGTTGCCAACGATTGTTTCAGCAATGTTTCTTGGAACTTCTGAGTATTTCAAGAATTCCATAGTAAATGTTCCACGACCTTGTGTTTGAGAACGCAAGTCAGTTGCATAACCGAACATTTCTCCAAGTGGAACTTCTGCATTTACGACTTGAACGCCTGGTTTTGTTTCATTTCCAGTCAAAATACCACGACGAGAAGTCAAGTTACCCATAACTGTTCCAAGATAGTCATCAGGAACTTCAACTTGAACTTTCATAATAGGTTCAAGAAGAACAGGGTCAGCGTGGAGTGCACCGTCCTTAAATGCCATAGAACCAGCAATCTTGAAGGCTGCTTCTGATGAGTCAACTTCGTGGTAAGAACCGTCAATCAAAGTAACTTTGAAGTCAACAGTTTCATATCCAGCAACAACACCAGTCTTGCAAGCTTCTTGAATACCGTTGTTGATTGGTTGGATGTATTCTTTTGGAACTGAACCGCCGACAGTCTTATCTTCAAATTGATAACCTGTTCCTGGTTCGAGTGGTTCAATGTTGATTACGCAGTGACCGTATTGTCCCTTACCACCTGACTGTCTGATAAACTTACCTTCAGCCTTTGTTGCTTTTCTGATTGTTTCTTTGTAAGCAACTTGTGGAGCACCAACATTTGCTTCAACCTTAAATTCACGAAGAAGTCTATCAACGATGATTTCAAGGTGGAGTTCGCCCATACCAGCGATGATTGTTTGACCTGTTTCTTGGTCAGTGTATGTTTTGAAAGTTGGGTCTTCTTCGGCAAGTTTAACAAGTGCGAGAACCATTTTTTCTTGCATAAGCTTTGTTTTTGGTTCAATTGCAACTCTGATAACTGGTTCTGGGAATTCCATACTTTCCAAAACGATTGGTTTCTTTTCATCACAAAGAGTTTCCCCTGTGATTGTATCTTTTAAACCTACGATAGCAGCGATGTCACCAGCGCCAACTTCTTTGATTTCTTCTCTTTGGTTTGAGTGCATTCTGATAAGACGACCTACTCTTTCTTTTTCACCCTTGTTTGAGTTGTAAACATAAGAGCCAGCTGTAAGTTTTCCAGAGTAAACTCTGAAGAACGCAAGACGACCAACAAATGGGTCTGTCATAATTTTGAACGCAAGTCCAGAGAATGGAGCATCTTCACTTGGTGCTCTTGTTTCTTCTTCCCCAGTGTCTGGGTTTGTTCCAGCGATGTGTTCGATATCAAGTGGAGATGGAAGATATTCAACCATAGCATCCAAAAGCATCTGAACACCCTTGTTTTTGTATGAAGAACCGCAAAGAACAGGAACGAGAGCTCTTGAAATTGTTGCCTTTCTCAAAGTCTTTTTAAGTTCGTCCAAAGAAATTTCTTGTCCGTCAAAGAACTTTTCAAGAAGTGCATCATCAGTTTCAACGATTTTTTCAATAAGTTCATCGTGAAGAGCCTGTGCCTTTTCTTTATATTCTGCTGGGATTTCAACAATGCTGATTTTTGTTCCCATATCATCTTCATAGATTTCAGCCTTCATTGTAAGAAGGTCAATGATTCCTTGGAAGGTATCAGCTTCACCGATTGGCATCTGGATTGCAATAGGGTTTGTCTTCAATCTGTCTCTGATTGAGTTTACGCAACCAAAGAAGTCTGCAGCGTCTCTATCCATCTTATTTACATAGATGATGATTGGGACTTTGTAGTTTGCAGCCTGTCTCCAAACTGTTTCAGTCTGTGGTTGAACCTTATCACGTGCAGAAAGCACAAGAACAGAACCATCAAGGACTTTCAAAGAACGCTCAACTTCAACAGTAAAGTCAACGTGTCCCGGAGTGTCAATGATGTTGATTTTGTGACCTTTCCATTGGCAAGTGGTGCAGGCAGAAGTGATAGTAATACCCCTTTCTTGTTCCTGAGCCATCCAGTCCATTGTTGCCTGACCGTCGTGAACTTCACCGATTTTGTGACTTTTACCAGTATAGTAAAGGATTCTTTCAGTTGTGGTAGTTTTACCAGCATCGATGTGAGCCATAATACCGACATTTCTGGTCATTTCAAGGTTTGTAGCCATAAATTTTCTCCTAATTTAAATTTTTCACAATTTTAGGTTTTTCTAAACCGTGGCGTGAAAACCAAAAAAAACTATCTTTCTCTTGGAGTTTGAACAGCTTTTTGCTCTTTACCGCAAGCAGTTTTTCCATTTTTCTTTTCATTTTCAGCTATTTGAGCTTCTTCAGCTTTCTTAACAGCTTTATGATAAGCTTTATACATTTCAAATCTACTTGTCATATTTCCTCCAAATATCAATTGTTTCGATTAAAAACTATAAAATCTTGAATTTTTGAGTTGATTCATAAGGCTCGGCACTATTTCGGATAAGGAGTGTGCTAGTCGCACACGACTTATTTGAAATTGCGACAGAAACGCAATGAAT
This sequence comes from uncultured Lachnospiraceae bacterium, assembly GCA_964541365.1. GTDB lineage: Bacteria > Bacillota > Clostridia > Christensenellales > UBA1242 > Caccovivens. Next base: position 620 of record CAZIPJ010000052.1, on the reverse strand, counting down.
CGCCCAAAAATTTAAAATTTTACCACTTGTAGTGTGCGAAAGCCTTGTTAGCTTCTGCCATTCTGTGCATTTCGTCACGCTTCTTGATTGAAGCACCTGTGTTGTTGTAAGCATCCAAAAGTTCACCAGCAAGTTTTTCATTCATATTTCTTTCGCCAGTTCTTTTTCTTGCATTTGCAACAATCCAACGAATTGCAAGAGTTTGTCTTCTTTCAGGACGGATTTCCATTGGAACTTGGTATGTTGCACCACCAACTCTACGTCCTTTTGTTTCAAGCATAGGTTTTACATTCTCAATTGCGGTAAGGCAAACGTCAAGTGGTTCTGCACCAGTTTTTTCTTTCAAAATATCGAAAGCACCGTAAACGATTCTTTGTGCAAGACCTTTCTTTCCGCTCATCATAACTTGGTTGATTAACTTTGTAACAACTTTGTTATTATAAATTGGGTCTGGTAAAACGTCTTTCTTGACAGCACTATTTCTTCTTGGCATTGTGTTTTACTCTCCTTTTTTTTAATTTCTATAAATTTTTAGTCAGCGAAAATTATTTTCCGCTCTTTGGTCTCTTTGCACCATATTTTGAGCGGCTTTGCTTTCTGTTTGCAACACCAGCTGTGTC
>CAZIPJ010000051.1:0-3922 GCA_964541365.1 uncultured Lachnospiraceae bacterium | reverse complement strand
ATATGCTGAAGAACAGGAATATACCGTTCGGTTACTGCATGGTGAATGGGAAATAATAAGGAACAAGCACTGGCTTATGGATTTGCTTAAACCCGTTTTGCATCAACAGCTTGTCCAAAAAATCATAGATAGTTTTCAAATCATTCAGATTCTTTTTTATTCCCAAAAGGTCAACCGAACAAAAATAGGCTCTGATTTCTTCTTTTGACATTTCTTTCTCCCGTGACAATTATTATATCACTAGTTTAAACAAACTCAAAATAAAAAATCTACTTTCCGCTTATACCCCTGTTCTTCCCAGAGTTTTCGGCATCTTTGCTTTTCATCTCAGTCGCTTTTTTCTGGCAATACTCTTTCTTTTCCTTGCTTACGCCGTTGTCTTCAATGCCGTCGTCCAATGCAATTTGCTCAGCCTTACCGAAGCACTCAGAAGCTGCTTGATAGTTCTGTAAAGCACAATAATATGCTTTAAAACTTTCGAGTTCTTCACCCTTTTCTTTATAACGCTGTCCCAGCGTATTTAAAAATACAAAATCTTTTCTGCTCATAAAGTACATTGTATGTTCTTGTTTACGAAAAGTTGCAACAGAATATTGTCGAAAATAATAAAAAAGTGCAGAATTTTGTCTGCACTTTTATATTTAAACCAAAACTATTCAGCAGTTTCATCTTGAATTACATTTCCGATTTTCACATCAAACTTTCCTTTGCAGTATTTAACCATATGAGTTGATGTCACCGCTTTGATATCTGCTTCGCAAGCTTTAACAAACTCCAAGTCTTCATCGCTGATTGTAATATCTTCAATTTCAGTCTTCAAACTGAGTTTGTTTTCGCTCTTGAATTGTCTCACGCGTGAAACGATTTCAAAGACCTTATCACCTTTTTCAATAATTCCATCTTCTTTTTCAAGTTTGATTGGAGAAAGCACTGTCAAATGAATGCTGACTTCCTTTTCAAACTGTCTGAAATAATCCTGATAAATTTCTTCTGTGATATGTGGCATTGTGATTGCAAAAAGTTTCAACATCCCCAAAAGGACATTGTAGCAAGCCCATTGCGCAGAAGCTTTTGCATCTTGTCCGTAAACTTCTGGCTTATAGAGTCTGTTTTTAGCAAGTTCGATATAGTTGTCACAGAAATCCCAGAAAAATCTTTCAATTTCAACCTTGGCATAACCCATCTCAACATTTTCGTATTGAGCGGTTGTCTTTTTGTAAGCTTCATTAAATTTGTGCATAATGAAGTTGTCCATTGGCAAAATAACCTTTGGTTTCTTTGGAGTGTAATCTTCAAGGAAAGAAAGGACAAACTTTGAAGCATTCCAGAGCTTATTGAGCAGTTTGTATCCATCTTTAAGTCCATCATCGCTAAACATAACATCTCTGCCATAAGCCCCGATTGCACACCAATAACGGATGACATCCGCACCGTAAGTTTTAAGCAAATCATTCAAGTTCATCTTTGAATTTGAAAGATGTTTGCTGATTTTGATTCCTTTGTCGGCCATAACCCAACCATTGACAATCAGCATATTCCAAGGCAAGCATCCTTGATGATAGTATGCTTTGATGATTGTACGCAAGCTCCAAGTTGTGATTATATCTCTCCCGCAGAAACGCATATCCATTGGCATACGCTCTCTGCAAGCTTTTTCATCTTCTGCCCAACCGCAGTTGATTTGTGGAGTCACTGAACTTGTTGCCCAAGTGTCCATAACATCGCTTTCAGGGATAAATTCACTGCTTCCGCATTCGCATTTTGTCTTTGGTAGTGTTGTAAGTGGATTGACTGGCAGAGCCTTTTCATCCGCAAAAACAGGCTTTCCGCAGTGTTTGCAATACCAAACTGGGAATGGAACACCAAAATATCTCTGTCTTGAAATTGACCAGTCTTGATTTAAGTTGTTTACCCAAACCATATATCTTGTCTTCATACTTTCAGGACGCCAAATGAGCTTATCTCCAAGTTCTGCCCATTTCTTTTTAAGTTCTGGTGTTGAAGTGCGGATAAACCATTGTTTCTTTGAAAGAAATTCAATAGGTTCTTCACATCTTTCGTGAACCTTAACAGCGTGAGAAATTGGGTCTTGCTTGTAAATATAACCAGCAGTTTTCAAGTCTTCAATGACTGCCTTTCTCGCTTCTGTTGTTTTCAAACCTGCATACTTTCCAGCAAGTTCTGTCATTCTTCCGCTTTCATCAATTGCTTGTTTAAGTGGAAGATGATACTCTTTCCACCACTCAACATCGGTTTGGTCACCAAAGGTACAGCACATAACAATACCTGTTCCCTTGTCAATACCAACTTTTGAGTCAGCAAGGATTGTCACTTCGTTTTCTTCAAAAAGTGGAACTTTAACTTTTTTGCCAACAAGTTTCTTATATCTCTTATCTTCTGGGTTTACAAAAATTGCAACACACGCTGGCAAAAATTCTGGTCTTGTGGTTGCAATAGGGATTGTCCCTGAGCCGTCAGCAAGTTTGAAATTGAGATAGTTGAAAACACTGTCCAAAGTCTTGTCTTCAAGTTCTGCTGTTGCAACACTTGTGTGACACTTACAGCACCAAGGAGAAGGTTTGTCATCACGATAAGCAATCCCCTTTTTTGCAAGTTCGATGAAAGACTTTTGGCTTGTCTTTTGACTTCTTTGGTCGATTGTGTTATACCCCAAACTCAAATCACAAGACATACCTGCCCTTGTCATCATATCACGATAGCTTTGGTTGTAAGTTGAAACCAAGTCAAGAGCAATTTTGGTAAATTCTTCTCTTGGCAAAGTGTGTGCACGGATATTTTTCTTCTTCTCAACCAAAAGTTCTGTTGGAAGTCCATTATTGTCAAAACCAAGTGGATAATAAAGATTTTTGCCCTGCATACGCTGATATCTTGCAATCATATCTGCTTGTGTGAAACCAGAGATATGCCCAATGTGAAGTTCTCCACTTACAGTTGGTGGTGGAGTGTCAATTGAGAAAGTAGGCTTGGACGAATTTTCTTTAAATTTGTAAACTTCATTTTCTTGCCAAAATTGTTGCCATTTTGCTTCTTTTTCTTGAATATTGTACTTTTTATCTAACATAATCTTCCCTTTTATGCATTTTTACGCTTTTTATTTTATCACAAAACACGCCCATTTCCAAGTGTTTTAAAGACCAAATTTCATTTTCCAGCATATGATTATTTTTGTAAGGAGGAAAAATGAAACTTTTTAAAAAGATTGGCATCTTGTGCTTGTTGTGTATGATGCTTGTGACAACTTCTGTTTTGGCAGTTGGATGTAAAAAGAAAGACGCAAACAAAATTGAAGTCAACGAAGTAACTCACAGCATTTTCTACGCCCCAATGTATGTCGCAATCAATCAAGGCTTCTTTAAAGAAGAAGGTTTGACCGTAAGTCTGACAAATGGTGGTGGTTCTGATACTTCAATGACCGCACTTCTCACTGGTTCCGCAGATATTATTCTTGCTGGTCCAGAAACTGTTGTATACACAAATCAAGAAAAAATCAAAGATGCTCCTGTTGTCTTTGGGCAACTCACACAATGTGATGGTTCGTTTATCGTTTCAAAAGAGCAAAACGAAAACTTCTCTCTTGACGACCTTGTTGGAGAAACAATCATCGGCGGAAGAAGAGGCGGGCTTCCTGCAATGACACTTGAATACATCATTACCAAAAATGGTTACAAAATTGGTGAAGGCAGTGACCAAATCAATCTTCGTACAGATGTTGCATTCAATTTGACTGCAAGTGTTTGGGACGCAGACTCATCAATTAAATATTGCACTCTCTTCGAACCAACAGCAAAAAACATTGAAAAGGAAAAGAAAGGCTATGTTGTTGCCAGCCTTGGAGAACTTTCTGGAAGCATTCCATACACCTGCTTCGCAACAAAACAAAGCTATCTCAAAAAGCACAAAA
>CAZIPJ010000050.1:0-3932 GCA_964541365.1 uncultured Lachnospiraceae bacterium | reverse complement strand
AAATATGGCTATGACATTTCAAGACCTGCCAAAACTGCAAAAGAAGCAATCCAATTTTTGTACTTTGGATATTTGGCGGCTGTTAAAGACCAAAACGGTGCGGCTATGTCAATCGGAAGAAACTCAACTTTCCTTGACATCTTCATTGAAAGAGATTTGAAGAAGGGCATTTTGACAGAAAGAGAAGCACAAGAACTTATTGACCAGTTTGTTATGAAGCTTCGTATTGTTAAGTTTATGAGAATCCAATCGTACAACGAACTTTTCTCCGGAGACCCAACTTGGGTTACTGAATCAATTGGTGGAATGGGCGTTGACGGCAGACCACTTGTAACTAAGAACTCTTTCAGAGTGCTTCACACACTTGTTAACCTTGGACCTGCACCAGAGCCAAACTTGACTGTGCTTTGGTCAAAAAATTTGCCAGAAAACTTCAAGAAATTCTGTGCAAAGATTTCAATTGATACATCTTCAATTCAATACGAATCTGATGATTTGATGAGACCAGAAATGGGTGATGACTATGCAATCGCTTGTTGCGTGTCTTGTATGAGAGTTGGAAAAGATATGCAATTTTTTGGCGCAAGAGCAAACCTTGCAAAATGTTTGCTTTATGCAATCAACGGTGGCGTTGACGAACTTATGCTTGACAAAGTGACAGGAAAACCACTTCAAGTTGCTCCAAAGTTTGCTCCAATTTTGGGTGACGGAAAACTTGAATACGCTGATGTTTTGGATAAGTTTGAAACAATGATGGATTGGCTTGCTGGGCTTTATGTCAATGTGCTTAATCTTATTCACTATATGCACGACAAATATTCTTATGAAGCGCTTGAAATGGCTCTTCACGACACAAAGGTAAGAAGATTTTTTGCAACTGGAATCGCTGGGCTTTCTTGTTGCGTTGACTCACTTTCTGCAATCAAATATGCAAATGTTTATCCAATCAGAAATGAGTTTGGAATTGTTACTGACTATCGCATTGAAGGTGATTATCCAAAATACGGAAACAATGATGACAGTGTTGACGAAATCGCTGTATGGCTTGTTAAGACATTTATGAAGAAAATATCAAGTCACCACACATATCGTGAGTCAGTGCCTACAATGTCAATTTTGACAATTACTTCAAATGTTGTTTATGGACAAAAGACAGGAAGCACGCCTGATGGGAGAAAGGCTGGGCAGGCGCTTGCACCTGGTGCAAATCCAATGCACGGAAGAGACGAACACGGTGCGCTAGCTTCTCTTGAAAGCGTTAGAAAATTGCCTTATGAATATTCAAGAGATGGAATTTCAAACACATTCTCAATTACACCAAATTCTTTGGGAAAAGATGAAGATTAGGAAAGGGGGAAATAATTATGGCAAGCAAAAATCAAGTAGATAATCTTGTTACAATGCTCGACACTTATTGTGGGGAAGGTGGACATCATCTCAATGTCAATGTTTTCAACAGAGAGACATTGCTTGATGCACAAGCTCATCCTGAAAAATATCCACAACTCACAATCAGAGTCTCTGGTTATGCTGTAAACTTCAACAAGTTGACAAAAGCTCAACAGGATGAAGTTATATCTCGTACAATCCACGAATCAATGTAGGCACTGTGTGCCTTCCTGTAATTGTGAGTTTGATTGAAATGTTCACAATTTTGACGAGAAAAGAGTTGCGTTTTTAAGGCACTCTTTTTTCTTTTTCATTCAAGAAAAGTTTGACTTGATGTAAGAGAAAAGGGTATAATTTTCATAGGAATAAAAAGGAGAGATTATGAGAAATTATATTGAAATTGCAGATGTAATTGCAAGACAAATTTTGGATTCAAGGGGAAATCCAACTGTTGAAGTTGAAGTGGTTTTGGAAGACGGAACGGTTGGTAGAGCAAGTGTTCCAAGTGGGGCATCAACAGGTTCTTTTGAAGCTGTTGAACTTCGTGATGGAGATAAGAAAAACTATCTTGGCAAATCTGTTGAAAAGGCAGTTGAAAATGTCAATACCGTTATCAATGATGCTATCGTTGGAATGAACGCTTTGAATCAAGCAGAAATTGATGAAACAATGATTAAGCTTGATGGCACAGCAAACAAGGGAAAACTTGGGGCGAATGCTATTCTCGGCGTTTCACTTGCTGTTGCAAAGGCTGCCGCAAGTTGGTCTGGACTTACACTTTACAATTACATCGGCGGATGCAATGCTTGCACTCTTCCAGTGCCTATGATGAACATCTTAAATGGTGGAAAGCACGCAGACAATTCTGTCAATGTTCAAGAATTTATGATTATGCCAATCGGTGCAAAGTCCTTTAAAGAATGTTTGAAAATGTGTGCAGAAGTTTTCCATAATTTGAAAGCAGTTTTGAAGGGAAAAGGCTATTCAACAGCGGTTGGAGATGAAGGCGGTTTTGCTCCAAATTTGAAGAGTGATGAAGAAGCACTTTCATCAATTGTGGAAGCAATTAAAAAAGCAGGTTATAAGCCTGGAAAAGACTTTGGTATTGCCATTGATGCAGCTGCAACAGAAATGTATGAAGAAGCAGCAAAAATTGGACATAAGGGAAATTATTATTTCTGGAAAACGGGAGAAGAGTTCACTTGTGAAGAAATGATTTCTTATTGGGAAAAGATGGTAAGCAAATATCCAATCGTTTCACTTGAAGATGGACTTGCAGAAGAAGATTGGGAAGGTTGGAAGCAAATGACAGCAAGACTTGGAAACAAGATTCAACTTGTTGGAGATGATTTGTTTGTGACAAACACTGACAGACTTGCAAAAGGAATCAAGCTTGGTGTGACAAATTCTATTTTGATTAAACTTAACCAAATCGGTACTTTGACAGAGACTTTGAATGCAATTCAAATGGCAAACAGAGCTGGTTACACTGCTGTTGTTTCACACAGAAGTGGAGAAACAGAAGATACAACTATTGCTGACCTTTCTGTTGCACTCAACGCTGGACAAATCAAGACTGGTGCACCATCAAGAACAGACAGAGTTGCAAAATACAATCAACTTCTCAGAATTGAAGAAGAACTTGGCACTTGTGCGAAGTATCTTGGAAAGGAAACATTCTTTAACTTAAAATAGACACGACGTGTCTTTTTAGGTGTGGCTTTAATGTTACTCCATTAATATAGATAAAAAATAAAAGCAGGCTAGCTAGCCTGCTTTTTTTGCTTTACTTTTTTTAGGTTTTGAAACGGGTTTTTCTTCTTTTGGTGCATTTGGGTCAACGACACCCCTATTGATATTTCGCCAAAAAGTTTTGTCAGTGATTTCGTATTCATCAAGTTCTTTAAGTCTCTTGAAGAATATGTCTTGGAATTGGTGTCTGTTTACAGATTCAACAATATCAAAATGACCTTTCTTGTCATAGTGACCAAGGGTGGTGCCGACATTTACTTCGGTGTCGACATCAACGAATGCACGTTTTGTTCTGTAAAGTTTTGGATACAAGATATAACACAAAGCTGACAGGTCGCAGTTTGAAAGAATTTTTTCTGGATAGTCAGGTTCCCAATATGTTTGGAAGCAGATTTCCAAGAATTTGCCAACTTCGTTTGTTTGTCCAATCTGTTTAACTTGTTCTTCACTGAAATAGGTGACGTCTCTTCCGATTTTTGATGGAACCATTGTCACTTTCAATCTGCTGTCAACAGTGTATTTGAAGGCGACAGCATCAGTGCGTATGTTGAATGAACGGTGATTTGGATTGTTTCTTATTCCAGAGATTGAACCACCCATCATAACCACATTTTTGACGTATTTGACAGCGTCTGGATGTTTTTTAAGCATATAAGCAAAGTTTGTGTGTGGGCCAAGTACAACCATTGTAACTTGTTTTGGATATTTCTTAAACACTTCGTACATTGCATCTGCACAGACTTTTTCAGAGCCTGGATAGCTGTGTATGTCAATATTCTCAATAGTCATAG
>CAZIPJ010000049.1:0-4332 GCA_964541365.1 uncultured Lachnospiraceae bacterium | reverse complement strand
ATCTGCTCCTCATGGCACGAGGGACGGGGCACCTTGGTTATCTCATCGAAGCACTTGTATGGTTTATCAGATTCAAACAAAGTTCCGTGATGAAGCAAGACCACGTGGCGGACTTATCAGAGTAAGAGAATTCACAATGAAGGACGCATACTCTTTCCATATGTCACAAGAAGACTTGGAGAATTATTATAAGAAGGTCTATGACGCATATGTGAGAATTTACAAGCGAATCGGCTTCAAAAACTTTGTTGTTGTTGAAGGCGACAACGGTATGATGGGTGGCAAAGTTTCACACGAATATATGGCGGTTACTGTTGCCGGTGAAGATAGTCTTGTCATCTGCCCAAATTGTCATTACAGCAGTAACAGTGAAGTTGCCGTTTCTGTTAAAGAAGAAAATGACCACAATGTCCTTGGAGAGATGCAAGAAGTTTTCACTGGAAATGCGCACACCATTGAAGAAGTTTGTGCATTCCTTGAAACTGACGCAAAACACACAGCAAAAGCTGTTTGCTATAAAACAAGCGAAGGTGGAAATTTGGTTGTTTGTTTCTTGCGTGGCGATTGCGATGTGAATGAATGCAAACTTTCAAAACTTGTAAGAAGCGAACTTGAATATGTCGATGTTGAAGCTTTTGGACTCAATGCAGGAAATATCGGACTTGTTAATTTGCAAGTTCCAGAAGGTTCTTTCGTGTTCTATGACCAAAGCTTAAAAGGACTTGAAAACTTCGTCACTGGGGCAAATAAAGCAGATTTCCACATCAAGAATGTTTCAATGTCAAGAGATATGGCAAATGTTGAATTTGTTGATATCAGCCTTGTTAAAGAAAAAGAAAAATGCGTTCACTGCGGACACGAACTTACTCTTACTCGTGGAATTGAAATTGGAAACATCTTCCAACTTGGAACTCGTTATACAAAAGCAATGGGCTTCAAAATCAATATGCCAGATGGAAGCGCAAAAGAGCCAATTATGGGATGCTATGGAATCGGCGTTGGCAGAGCTTTTGCAAGTATTGTTGAAGAAAAGGCTGACGAAAAGGGGATTGTTTGGCCAATGACAATTGCTCCTTGGCAGGTGCATTTCTGCCCAATCAGAATTGATGATGAAAATGTTTCTGCTGTGTCAGAAGAGCTTTACAAGAGAATGGAAAAGGCTGGCATTGAAGTTTTGTTTGATGACAGAAATGTCTCAGCTGGGATTAAGCTTACCGACAGCGAACTTATGGGAATGCCAATCCGTGTTGTCATCAGTCCAAAGACGATGGCAAACTCTGTTGCAGAAGTCACAATCAGAGAAACCGGGGAAAAGCTTTTCATCCCAATCAATGACCTTATTGCAGAGCTTAAAATGATGATTGAAGATGAGAACAATGAAATTGAAAAAAACATCTAAGCTAAAAAACTAATTATTTATTTTTAAGACCTTCCGCTGTGGAAGGTTTTTTTATCAATTTGCTATAAATATATAATATTATTTAAAATTTAGGTATTGACTTTGTCTCTCAATTTAAGTATAATTTTGTCGTAAAAAAGCGGAGACAAGTATGGAAGAAGAATTTAAAGAGTTATACACGGCAGAACTAAATAGAGTGCTTCAAGGCACTTTTCTTTTGTCAGATAAAGATATCAAAAAATACATAGAAAAAATTTTGAATGAAAAAGATGAGAATGTCGTTGACAATCTCACAAGTTTTATTGTTAAGTTTGAGAAATACAGCAAAAATGAAAAATATGACGTCGAACGTGCAAAGGCTGCAAGAGAAGTTCTCAATAGATGCATAAAGATGTATTTAGAAAATAAAGAAAGAATTAAAGACAATTTCTTCACTGCAATGGACTTTGCAAAAAGACAAAATGTCAATCCACTAAAAATCGCAACAATGGAAAACATAAGAAAGCTTACAGCTTCAATTTATTTAAGAACTTACGAAACACTCACTAAAATTGAATATAAAAATCCAATCACTGGCAAAACTTTCAGACTGTTCAACGATGAAGAATTTAAAGTGATGATTGAAAACTGTGCATCTGTGATTTGCCACATCAGCGAAGATAATGTTAAAGATATTGTCTCAATATTGACGATTTTTTCTTATGATACTGACACTCAAACATTCTATGCTGACGGTGCGCAAATGCTTAGAGATTGCGGAACATTGGCTTCTTATCCAAGCACAAAACTTTCTTCAAACATTGAGTTTTTGAAAAAGCATTTCATTCCACCAATGACAAATGTGGAGCTTATTAAAAGAATTTCATTATCTCCATCACTCTTGATGTGCGACCAAAACAAGATTAGAAAATTTGAAAAAGCAATTTATGTAAACTTGTGCGAACTCAGAAAAGAGAATCCTGCACTTTTCCCAGACGGTGCTGAATTTGAAGCATTTGCAAGAAAATATGCTCACGATGCAACATTCAATATTGAAAAAATTTCTTCAATCACAGGGCTGACAAACGACAACTTGGAATTGGAAAAGTTTTCTCAGACAAAAAATGTTCTTGTCAAATATCTTGGGGCAAAGAACGCACTTGAAACTTTCACAGATTTCAATGTTCTCTCACTTGACCCAAATATTTTGGATGGACTCCTTGCAAAGCTTACAGAATATGATGTCAAAAATCACAAACAACTTAGAAAGTTTTTTGTTGAGCATACCGCAAGAGCGTTAAATATGATTAAAGAAGGGGAATATCCTGATTCTCAACGAACAAAAATGACTGGAAGAACCGTCACTCCAAGAAGGGTGCGTGCAGATATTCAAAGTATGCCATCACAAGTTGACATTTCTGAAAGATATTACACTTCTTCTGATGCAAGAACTATCAACAACTTGTTTGAAAATGTTCAGAAAACATCAGAAGCCAGAAAGGTAAGAAAAGTTGTTGACGGCGTCGAACAACTCTCAGAAGAAGAACAAGAAGAATTGGATTATATGAAAGATGTCTTCAACAGACTTCAAAGAAATTTTGATTCTTCGCAATGCGATTCATATTTCGAAGAACTCCTTACCAGAACACAACTTATTATTGATGCAAAGGAAGGCAAAGGCTACGCCGAAAGAACATTTGAAATTAGCAGAGTTAAACAAGCATATAGGACATATGCAGCCGTTTGTAAGGAATCTAAAACTCTCTCTTCAACATTCTTTAAGCTTTTGAAGCAGTCAAGAGAACTTTTGGAAGAAGCAAAGAAAATAATCAGCTCCGATTACATCCATTATAGAAAGTTTTGCGAAAAACATATTGCTTTTATTAACGAATTCTCTTACCATATTCCAATGGTTGATAAAAAATATAAACTTGTTGAGAAAAAGGTTGTATATGAACTTCAATCAGTTTTCAACAAGATTGGAATGCAAAGGGACGAAGATTATGATTCAGGTTGGTTTGACCCAAAAGAACTGGATAAAGCTCCAATCTTGCTTGCAGGACTTTCTGTTGCAGAATGCTTGAATAGTTATTACGCTTATATGATGAAAACTGTTGAGAAAATAGTTCCAGATGTAAACTCAAATTACGAATATGTGAAGGCAAAATACAAATTTATGTCAAACAGCATTGAGCTTAAAGAACTTATGTACGCATCAAAAATGAGAAGTGCGATTTATAGAGTTACAAATGAAATTTATGATGAAGTGGTGAAACCATTGGAATTAAGCGATATGCTTATAAGTGAAGAAGATAAAAAGGTAAATCTCAATACCATCTTGGACATAAGTAAAAATATGTCAAACATTGCTTTCCCAACTTCAATGTCAGAAATTATGTATAAAAAGGCACATCCAACTATCTTAACTCAAATAAACAATTCAAGGTCTATCAAAGAACAGGTTCATTATCTTTTTGGGAAAGTAAATAAAAGCGTTGATAAAATGCCTAGAAGACTTAGAGACATTTCAGACGGTATGACAGACATTGCACATACAGATGCTGGGTTGTTGCTTTACAACGATGACACAATAGGCGAACTCACAGTTTTCATATCAGAGCCAAAGGTGGCAGATTATGTGAAAGAAATTGAAAGCCTTGGAGTTAAACCTGCCACAGCATCCGATTTTGAAAAAGCATATATCCGAAACTACACATTTACTTCTACTTACTTCTCAGGAACTGATAAAAAAAGTATGAAACCAGTCCAATATAAGAAGAAAGAAGGAAAATAAGAAAGAGACTTTTTAAGTCTCTTTTTTTGTCCTAAAATGAATGTTCCGAAAATATATTAATATATGAAGCATAACAGCGTTAAATGGGCGTTTAAAACCTTTATTTTGTCAATATCTCTATCAATCGTGTTCAGCGTAATCTCGCAAAGCCTTTTTCCAC
>CAZIPJ010000048.1:0-4353 GCA_964541365.1 uncultured Lachnospiraceae bacterium | reverse complement strand
CCTGATAGCCGAGCTCCTCTCCCCCGCCTCCATCGACGAAAGTTCTTCAAACGGCCAATTAGTCCGCCATAGAACGCAAGTCCACCTTCCCAGATTTTGAAAAAGTCCCAAAAACTGTTGTATTTGTCAAGGCTAAACAAAACATAGTAAAGTCTTGCGCCAAGGATTGCAAGTGGAATTACATAAAGTGCGAGAGTCAGGATGTTGTCCGATTTGAATCCGCGTTTTTTTGCAAGCATTGCGGTTATGACAACTCCAAGAAGATAGGACAGGGCACTGATGATGCCGTAGAATTTGACATTAAGTCCAAAGAGTGAAAAACCACTTGGAATTGACATAATTTGACTGAACATAACTTCCCTTTTAATATGATACAAGTATAAGAAAATGACTTGAAATTGTCAAACAAAAAGTCAATGGTACTCGCCATTGACTTTCAAAAATCATAAAGATTAAATTCATTATGCTATAATTCGACAGTATTGTAAACTTTATATATCAAAGAGACAAAAAGTGGGTCAAACAAGTCAGAATTATCATAAGTAAGAAAACAAGTTGTGCTTTTGTTGTTTTCGCCAGCTCCGATAAGAGAGCCAAATTCTCTGATAACATCTGCTGTTTGTTCGCTGTGACCCATAAAACATTTCTGTTGATTTTTGAAGCAGTAGTCAAGCATATTGATAAGGGTGACTGGGTCTTGAACAAAAATTGCCAAACTCTTGCCAATTTCCTGTTGTCTTTTGATAAACTCATTGATTGAAAGCAGACAGTTGTAAACATCAAAGTCCTTTTCGCTGTACTTAAAAATGATTTGACTGTCAAAGCCGAAAGCTTGAATATCTAAGAGTTCTTCATCCAAAACATTTGGGATGATTGCCAAAGTTGAGATGTTTTTTTCTTTTAATTTTGCGCCAAGCTCAACAATCTCAGTCTTTTTGTTTACAAACTTTGTAATGTTGAGTCTATACCTGCTGCCAAGTGTGATTTCTTTATCAGAAACTTTTACTGTTTCTCTTGGGGTGCAATGTCTATAAGGCTCTGTCGTCTTTTTGTACTTTGAAGCGTCTTCAAAGTTGATTTTTTCAATGGTTTTAAGCATATACTCATTGTTGTTGTTCATAAGGACAGCTGTTCCTTCAATAAAATCGTAAGGGGCAATCTTTCCAGAAAGATTTTTATCAACAAAAACGAATTTGAAATTGTATTGGTTATAAAAGAACAAATCTCCATTTGTGTTTTCACACAAAATACCTTTTGCCTTGATTGGGAACAGCTGTTTTGAGATTACATCTTGCTCTAATTGTCTGAAAGTGATGTTTTTTGCCAAATGTGCAGTACCTAATTGTTTGTTTTTGTTTGCGGAATAATCTTTTCCAGTAATGTTTGAAAGTTCTTCCAAAATACCAGTAATGCTCGAAAGTTCTTTGTAAGGTCTGCCTTGACGCAGTGGAAGTGGGCGCAGTTCTTCACCAGAGATGATTTTGTTCATAACAATTTTAATATGCTCATCTCTTTTTAAGGTGGTTGGGGAGTTGTCGCCAAACACTCTTGCAAGGGCACGAAGTTCGTAAATACCAAGTCCTTCAATCAAAGAAAGACATTCTTGTTGACTTTTTGATAACTCTTTAAATTCGTAATCAGGTTTCTTTGGCATTGTTTTTCTCCTTATCCTATGCGTCTAACGCCATTTCTACTTGCATTATATCATAATTCGACACTTTTAACAACATTTTTTTAAATATTTTTACAAAACCGTCTATTGAGTATTACGCACTACATAACACACCATATATAGTGTGATATGCAATTATTCAAGAATTAAACCACCATCGACATAAAGAGTTTGTCCCGTGATGAACGAAGATTCATCGCTTGCCAAGAAGCAAATTGCATTTGAAATATCTTGTGCAGTGCCAAGTCTTTTAAGTGGTGTCATTGAAGCGATTTCTTCTTTTTCATCTGTTTTAAGGTTGTTGTTCATTTTCGTATCAATAAAACCAGGGGCAACTACATTTATTCTTACTTCCGCATTTCCAAGTTCACTTGCAAGAGATTTGCAAAGCCCAGAAAGTGCACTCTTGGTTGAAGAGTACACACTTTCGCAAGAGCATCCATTTTTCTCAACGAAAGAGCCAACCAAAACAATGTTTGATGGGTTGTTGTTTACTGTAAGCTTAGTAAATTCTCTCACACACTTGATTGCAGATTTGATGTTTACTTCAAAGAGTTTGTTGATTTCTTCATTTGTTACATCAAAAATCAAGGCTCTTTTTTGGGCAACTCCGGCACAATAGACCAGTGTATCAAAGGTTTTGAAGTCTTTTTTTGCAGCTGAGAAGAAACTTTCAACTTCTCCGTCCAAGTTTAAGTTGAGTTTATAGGCTTTTACATCCACATTTTCAAAATTTGACAAGTCAATTTTGTTTGCATTGTATGTCAGAGCAAGGTTATAGCCCTTTTTTGCCATTTGTTTTGCTGTTTCAAGTCCAATTTCGCTTGATGCTCCAATGATTATTGCTGTTTTTCTTATCATACTGATTTCTCCTTTCAAAATAAAACCCCACTTTCAGTCAGTGGGGTGCGATTGTTATGCTTGTGCTGGTGCTGTCCAAGCAAAACCAACGGCTGGGCCAGCGTGCGTTCCGACAACTGGACCAACTTCGCCTTCATAAATTTCAAATTGTCCATAATCTTTTCTTGTTCCAAGCATTTTGTAAGCAGTTTGCTTGAAGCTTTCAAACATTTCTGACTTTGCAAGGTGCAAGATAAACAACCTATTGATTTTTTCTGGAATCATTGCAAACATATCTTTGATTGCCTTTTGAAGCCCAAAAGATTTTTTGTTTGACAAAACATTCTTGTTGCAAACCACAATAGGCTTAATTTGAAGAAGCGAACCGATTGTTGCGGTGACTTTTCCGATTCTTCCACCTTTCTGGATGTATTCTAAGGTGTCAGGAACAAAAATTATTGAGCTTTTGTCAATGCATCCGTCAAGGTAGGTTACGATTTCAGATACGGTTTTTCCATCATTTCTCATATTAACCGCTTCCATAATGTATCCATAAATTGTTTGTGCAAGTCCTTGGCTGTCAAACACTGTTACTTTGCTTGGGTCACTGCATTGCTCTTTTGCAAGGAGTGCAGCATTGAATGTGCCTGAGAAAGTTGAGCCAATGGTGAAGACCAAAACTTCGTCACCATTTGCAATTGCTTTGTTGTATTCGTCAATGAAAAGTTCAAGCGATGGTTGGCTTGTTTTTGGGAAAACTTTGTTTGTTGTGAAATCTTTAAAAAATTCATCAAATGTTCCAGGGAAACCTTCAACATATTCTTTATCACGAAGAAGATATCTAAGTGGAATAATTGTTATGTCGTTTTCTTGTGCATATTCTTTTGTTACATAAGCAGTGCTGTCTGCAATAATTTTAATCATTAAAAACCTCCAAGGGGTGCCAAAATAGACAAGTGTCCATAATTGACATACTTATATTATCACATCCCAAATACTTTTCCAAACCTTTTTCAAAAGCTTTTTAAAATTATTTATGCAAAATTTGTGAAAGGCTTGGCTTTCCATTTGTTTGACATAATAATTTTTATATGCTATATTCTTTAAGAACTATTCGTAACTTTGGAGGTATCATAATGGAAGAATTGTCAAACGAAGTTGACATTAGAAGACAAAAGATTGAAGAATTGAAAAAAATGGGAGAAATTCCATACAAAGAAAAGTTTGAACGCACTTGCACAATCAGTGAAGCAAGAACAAAGCTTGGACAGACTGTCAAGATTGCTGGGCGTATTGTTTTCCGTCGTATTATGGGCAAGTTTGGTTTCTGCCAAATCAGAGATATTTATGACAAAATTCAAATCTCTGTTGGAAGAAATGAATTCTCAGAAGAAGACTATAATTTCTACAAGAAGATGATTGACATCGGTGACTTTATTGGCGTTGTTGGAGAAGTTTATGAGACTCAAACAGGGGAAGTGACTGTCAAAGCTGAAAAGATTGAGCTTTTGTCAAAGACGCTTAGACCGCTTCCAGAGAAGTTCCACGGGGTAACTGACCAAGAAATCAAATATAGACAGAGATATTTGGACTTGATTTCAAACGAAGAATCAAGAAAGATTTTTGTGACAAGAAGCAAAGTTGTTTCTTTCATCAGAAGATATTTGGAAGACAATGGATTTGTTGAAGTTGAAACTCCAATTCTTCAAACTGCTGTGTCTGGGGCAAGTGCAAAACCTTTCTTCACACACCATAACGCTTTGGATTTGCAATGCAATTTGAGAATTGCAACAGAGTGCTATTTGAAGCAATGTATCGGTGCTGGTATTGACAGAGTTTTT
>CAZIPJ010000047.1:0-4404 GCA_964541365.1 uncultured Lachnospiraceae bacterium | reverse complement strand
ATCTTCCACTCATATCCCAAAGTTCTTTTGTCATAACAACAGGGAAAAGCACTTCCTGTCCGCCGATTGCATCCATTTCTTCACGAATGATTTTTTGGATTTTCAAGCTGACTCTTTGTGCTGGTGGAAGGAGTGAAAAAATACCTGCTCCAACTTGCTTGATATATCCTGCTCTGAGCATCAAAATATGGCTTTTGAGAGCAGCTCCACTTGGAGTTTCTTTTTCACGCTTTCCAACGAGTTTGCTTATTTTCATACTTCTTCCTCCGTAATTTCTTCGAGTTCTTTTTTAATTTGATAAAGTTTTCCAGTTGTCTTTGAAAGTTCTTCCTGAGCAAATTTTGAAAGCACGCTTGCTTTTTCAAAAAGCTCTTGTGCGCTCTTTAACGGCAACTTTTCGTTTTCCAATTTCTCAATAATTTCTTCCAATTCTTTTATTGCTTCTTCGTAAGTCATTTTTTCTCTCCCTTTACAACGACTTTGCCGTCAATGAAGTTGACATCAAATTCTCTTTCCAAATCAAGCTCAGAAAGGCTTTTGATGCTGTTTCCACTTTGTTCTATTTTAGCATAACCAAGTGCCAAGATGTCAAGTGGATTAAGTTTGTTTAAATGTGCAAGTTTAAGTTTTAACTGATAGTCCTTTTCAACAACAAAGTCTTTCAGTTTGTGAGCGATTTTTGACACATATCTCTCAAATGCTTGTTTTCTTTCATCCAAAATTTCTTCTGCCAAAGCAAGAAAGGTTTGCTTGTCAGTATTAAACTGCATAGCCTTCTCAGCCAAATAAACATCAAGACATCTTGAAAGTCTTGAAACATCTCGTCTAAGTCCACCCAGTGACAGTTTTGTATCTTTTGTAAGAAGCTCCGCAGCCGCACTTGGTGTCGGTGCTCTCAGGTCTGAAACGAAATCAATGATTGTGAAATCAGTCTCGTGCCCCACAGCAGATACAATCGGTTTTTTGCAGTTGTAAGTCGCCCTTGCAACTTCTTCGGTGTTGTATGCCGAAAGGTCTTCCATACTGCCACCGCCACGAGCAACGACAACAACATCAACATTGTCATAATCAGAGAAAAATTCAATACCTGAGACAATTTCTTTTTCAGCACCATTGCCCTGTACTTTTGTGTCATAAAGCACAATGTCAATTGCCTTGTTTCTTCTCCAAGTGATGTTTTTTATATCTTGAATAACTGCCCCGTCTTTTGATGTAACCACACCAATTCTTTTGATGTTTTGTGGCAGCGGTTTTTTGTGAGCATTGTCAAACAAACCTTCTTTTTCAAGTTTTTCTTTCATCATTTGAAATTTTTGAAAGAGAAGTCCAAGACCAAAAGGTTCAATTTTTCCAACAACAAAACTGAATCGACCGCCCTTTGTATAAAAATTTGGAGAGCCAGTGGCGACCACCATATCTCCTTCTTTAACTCCATCCATTGCCCCGCCATAGAAGCAAACGCAAGGCAAGGTGCTTTCTTCATCTTTCAAAGAAAAGTAGACAGAGTTTTTTGACGATGAAATGCCAAAAACTTCTCCAACGATTTTGATGTTGTGGAGAAGTTCTTCGCTATTAAAGATGTCTTTAATAATATTATTAAATTTTGAAACTGTTAAAGTGTATGCCTGTGTCATTTCTCGTTAATTATTGCTGAAATAAGCCCATTTATAAATTTTGATGATTTTTCTGTGCTGTATTTTTTTGCAAGTTCAAGTGCTTCGTTGATTGCAACTGCCTTAGGAGTTTCGCAATATTTGATTTCAGTAAGTGCCAAATAAATAAGTGCAAGGTCAATCCTGAAAACTCTTGAATAGTCAAAGTTTTTCAAATGAGCTTCAATATCTTTTTTAAGTTCTTCTTTGTGTCCATTGAAAGAAACTGTAATTTCTTCAAAAAACTTTTTATCTTCCTGTTTTTTAAGTTCTGTCAAGTTTTCAAGTGAAAGCGCTTCATCAACATCGTGAAACAGTCCTTCAAAAATCAACTTGAAAGCGTTTTCTCTTGCATCATTACGCATTTTCTTCCACCTCTTTGTCGCATTCAACATTGATGATGTGGATGTTTATTTTAAGCGGTTTGAGTGCAACCATTGTTGCAAGAGAATTTCTGATGTTTTCTTGAACTCTGTATGCGATATCCGGCACGCTGTAACCAACATAGATGTTGACAAATACATCAATGGTAAGAGCACCATTCTTTTCAAAAACAATCTTAACGCCATCGTCATAACGATTGAAAAGCTTTTTGTACCAAGGTCTTGCGGAATTTGTCACACTCTCCACGCCGTTGATTTCTTTGGCAGCCAAATTGATGATTGAAACAAGAATCTTTCTGTCAAGAGTAATTTTGCCATTATTTGTGCCAGCAGTTTTTGTAGCCATAAAACATTCTCCTATTGTTTTTTCAGAGATATTCTATCATAAGTCAAACTGAATTTGCAAACTATTCTGCCTCATAAACTACAATATTTTTGAGTTCTGTGCCAAGTTGTTCTTTAACAATGGTTGTAATTTGTGCAACTTCGTTTTCTGTGAGTGATTTGCATTGAACAACAACAGTAACTTTTGAGTTGTTGATAGTAATCACGCAGTCAGAGAAACCTTGTGCTTTGATAAGTCCTTCAACAGTGAGTTCTTTGTCCATTTTTGCAATAAGAGAGAGTTTTGCTTCTTGTGCAGCAGAGATTGCAGCTTCGGTAGATGTTGCGTTGTCGATGATTGCATCATAATACAAGATTTGTTGGTTGCGTTCACTTGAACGTTCGTTTCTGTAACTTGTGAAATAACTTGTTGTTGCTGTGGTTGTGCTTGTCTGTTTACTTGCATTGTTGAGAGCAATGTTGAGATAACCAGTTACGCCAAGCAGAACTATCATAAGTGAAAGAATGATGATTTTTGTTCTCTTTTTCATAATAATCTCCTTTTGCGTCAGTGACGCTTTCTATTTTTGGGTCGGTGACCCTTTTGGGTTTGTAACCCTTTTTGTTTTTGGAATTACTCCCATTAAGTTTGGGTCTTTGCCCCATCTTTTGCGACTTAGGTCAGAATCGTAATGTTATTTCGGTCAACTTCCAAAACAGTTTCAACGGCAGTAAGTATATTAAGTCTAACAGTTACATCTTTTGCACCTTCGGCAACAACAACCACCCCCTTTATACTTGGATATATCTCCTTAACCACGACAGGTTCGTTTGAAACCAAAATCACAGTCTCAGTTGTGACCGTCGTTTCAGTTCCGTTTGAAACCATAGTTTTTGTCTCCGTGTCAGTGGCGTATTCATAAGTAAATCCATTTTCAAGAGTGATAATTACTTGCACTTTTCCAACGCCAGAAACTTTGGACAATACATTAGATAACTTATTCTCCAAGTAGCCCACATATTCCACGCTTGTCCCATAATTTTCTGTCGAATCTTTGACTATATCGTCATCTTTCTTCTTTCCGGTGAAATTGCAGAAATATACCAAGCAAATAACAATCCCAACCAGCACTGCAATATAAATGTGGATATGTTTGATTTTCTTCACTTTTTCAAAGAACTCTTTCACTTTACTCATTAAACTTTACCTCCACTTTGTTTAATTGTGAATACTGTCCGATGATTTCCAAAATCTTCGCCTTTGCTTTTGTTATATCCTTACTACCAAAACTTTTGCTATATTCTAATTCTCTCAAATCAACCAAAATAGAATAAATTTCGAGTTTTTCACTGAATATGTTGGCGTTGATTGAGACGACGACATTCAAAAGTCCACTCTCATTTATTTTGGTGTTGACCCCTTCGCTGATGATTGTAAGTTTGTCCAAGTTCACTTGTTCAAGATAGTCATCCTGCAAAGAACTGTTTGTGTCGCCGAAGAATTTGGATATATCAAAGTCTTTCCCGAAAATCTTTGGCAGTGGCAAGATGATTACAAGCAAGATGACGAAGGAGAAAATTACTTTTGTATATTTGTTCATTTGTCCTTCTGGCAGGACAAACTCTGCAAGCACACTGAGTATTATTACCCCAGCAATGCTTAAAAGCCACGCAGAAACACTTCCCATACGCATTCTCCTACACAACCAAATTTGCACTGCACATCACAAGCCCAGTCAGCACCACATACATAAACGACACCGCCACCAAAAGTGCAATCAACATAGACATACTCTTTGACAAGTCGCTTATGAAGTTTGATATTTTCTTGTCGCCGATTGGTTCAATAATACCAGCCATAAATTTGAGAGCAAGCATAAAGATTGCAATATTCAAAATTGGAGAAACAACTGTTGCCAGAAGTAAGAAAAGTCCAACCCCGCCGACCGCATTTTTAATCAGACAACTGCTTGCCATAATGACTCCAAGTCCGTCAGAGACATAACCCCCAACGATTGGCACATAACTCTTGATTGCATATTTGG
>CAZIPJ010000046.1:0-4581 GCA_964541365.1 uncultured Lachnospiraceae bacterium | reverse complement strand
GATATACAGACACCAGTTTTTATGCCAGTTGGCACACAAGGCACTGTCAAAGGGCTCAGACCAGAAGACCTTGTTGATATGAACGCACAAATTATTTTGTCAAACACATATCATCTCTTTCTTCGTCCAGGAGAGACAATCGTAGAAAAGGCGGGCGGACTTCATAAGATGATGAATTGGGACAAACCAATATTAACTGACAGTGGCGGCTTTCAAGTTTTTTCACTTTCCGACCTAAGAAAAGTATCCGAAAAAGGCGTTGAGTTTAAATCTCATCTAAGTGGAGAAAAATTTTTAATGACACCAGAGCTTTGTATGGAAATTCAACACGCTCTTGGCAGCGATATCAATATGGCGCTTGACCAATGCACAGAAGCAGGTGCAACTTACGCAGAAGCTGAAAAAGCGAGAGGACTTACAAAGCTCTGGCTTGAAAAATGTTATAAAGCACACAAAGGCGGAAAGCAGATTCTTTTCCCAATAGTTCAGGGGAATATGTACAAAGATTTGCGTGCAAAATGCGTTGAAGATTGCATCCCTTACGCAAGATGTGGTATTGCAATTGGCGGACTTTCCGTTGGTGAAGAAAAGAATATTATGTATGAAATGCTGGACTTCTTGAATCCAATCTTGCCAAAAGATATGCCACGCTATTTAATGGGCGTAGGCAGTCCTGACTGCTTGCTCGAAGGCTTTGCAAGGGGAATTGATATGATGGATTGCGTTTTACCAACCAGAATTGCAAGAAACGGCACAGCATTCTCAAAAACTGGCAAAATGGTCATCAAAAACTCATCATTTAAAGAAGATTTTAGACCAATCGAAGAAGATTGTGACTGCTATGCTTGCAAGCACTTCTCTCGTGCATATATAAGACATCTTATCAACGCTGGGGAGATGCTTGGGGCAGAACTTCTGTCAATCCATAATCTCAGATTCTTAATCAGACTTGCCGAACAATCTCGACAGGCAATTTTGGGGGATTATTTCCCAGAATTTTTGGAAGATTTTAGAAAAAGCTACAAGGCGTAATTATCATAAGTAATTTTTAAACCTTCCAAAGTCAAAACAGGGGCAAAAACAAAATTTACAGGGGCAAGCAGAAGAAATCTTGTTTGTGGAAGAACGCAAAATAGTGTTGAATTTTTTAAAGATACTGGCAAAAATTGGTCAGGCGGTTACAAATTTTTCGTTTTGGAAAACATCTACATTTATTCGCAAAACACAGCTTTTACGAATAAATAAGCCATATTTAGTGCGGGCGGCTGAATAATTCTTACAATATATGGTATTATGCAACAAACAGGCTCGATTTTAATTTTACTATAAAATACGTTGGATTTTAATGATTATTGCATATTAACAATAAAAAACACTTCATTTGAGAAGTGTTTTTTTCTTATACTTTTTTAGATTTCCTAATTGCAGCTTTTGTGGCTTTCTCTTTTCGTTTGTAATAATCTTCAACTGCATTTCTTATAACTTCTTCTGCGAGAATTGCACTGTGCATTTTGTGTGCTGGAAGTTCTCCCAAAACATTTAAAATATCAGAACTCGTTATTTTGAGAGCATCGTCAATGGTTTTTCCCTTAATCAAATCGCAAGCAACATCAGATGCAGCAATACTTGCTGAGCATCCAAAAGTCTTGAATTTTGCACTTAGTATCATTCCAGCTTCTGAAACTTTAAGAGACATTTTAACAACATCTCCACAAGCAGAGTTTCCAGCTTCACCAGAAGCGCTTGCACCAGAAATTACGCCAGCGTTTCTTGGATTTTGAAATCTATCTAAAACTGTCTTACTGTACATCATAATTAAGACCTCCTTGCTTTAACTGGTGAAATTGCTCGCAGTTTTGCAACAGCCTTTTGAATTTCATTCACAACATAGTCTACATCCGCTTTTGAAATGTTTATTCCAAAAGAAATTCTGATAGAACTTTGTGCGACTTCGTCTGGAACATTCATTGCTTTCAAAACGTGAGATGGAAGAAGTGATTTTGATGTGCAAGCAGAAGCTGTTGAGACACAAATTCCAGCCAAATCAAGAAGCATCAACAAAGATTCCCCTTCAACGCCATAAAATGAAACATTAAGAATGGCATTGGACTTTTGATGTGGATGGCCATTTACTTGGAAATGCTCCACCTTTTCAGTCAGTTTTTCAAGGAAATAATCTCTAATCATCTTCATTCTCTTATTGTTCATAATGTGAGATTTTGATGCAATTTCAACTGCTTTCCCAAATCCAGCGATTGCAGGGACATTTTCAGTTCCGGCACGCTTTCCCCTTTCCTGATTTTCTCCACCAAAAAGAATTGGTTCAATCATTACGCCATCTTTGATGTAAAGCGCTCCAACGCCCTTTGGTCCGTGAATTTTGTGAGCAGACATTGAAAGAAGGTCAATTTCCATATCTTGAACATCAAGTTTCATCATTCCAACAGCTTGTACAGCATCTGTATGGAATAAGATATTGTAATCGTGAGCAATCTTTGCAATTGCTTTTACATTTTGAATTGTGCCGACTTCATTATTAACAGTCATAATTGAAATCAAGATTGTTTCTTTTTTGATTGCGTGAAGAAGTTCTGCCAAATCCACAAGTCCAGTTTCATCAACTGGCAAGTATGTAACTTCAAAGCCTTCTTTTTCGAGTTGTTTGCACGCATTTAAAACAGCGTGATGCTCGATTTGGCTTGTTATGATGTGTTTACCTTTTCCAGCATAAGCGTGTGCAACTCCAAGAATTGCCCAGTTGTCAGCTTCTGTTCCGCCACTTGTGAAATAAATCTCATTTGACTTACGAGCATTTATTGCGGCTTTGATTCTATCTCTCGCTCTGTCGACAATTGCCATTGCTTCTCGTCCAAAACTATGAACTGAGCCGGCGTTTCCGTAAACGGCACTGAAACAAGGTGCCATTTCACTCATTACTTCACTTGAAACATAAGTTGTGGAAGCATTGTCCAAATAAATTTTTCTGTCCATTTTTATCCCCTTAAATCTTTTTCAATTTTAACATCATTGACGCTTTCTGTCAATAGCCAATTTATTTGTTAATATACTTTTTAAGCGTTTCAAGAACTTCGTCTTTTGACCAAAAACCAATGTGCTTCTCTTGCTGTTCTCCGTCTTTAAAAATGAAAAGAGAAGGAATACTCATAATTCCAAACTTTCTTGCAAGTTTTTCATCTTCATCGACGTCAACCTTATAAATTTCAACAGAATCTCCAAGTTCACTTTTTACATTGTCAAGAACAGGTCCCATCATACGACAAGGTCCACACCAAGTTGCAAAAAAGTCAACAAGAACAACTCCTTTTTCAATTTTCTTATCAAAGTCTTTTTCTGTGATAATTTCCATAAAATCCCCCTTATTTTATCAAATTTTCAATGACATATGCACTTAAAACACAACCACACATAGCTGGATAATATGAAATACTTCCAACAGAATCTTGTCTTTTGTCGAGCTTTTGTGCGATTGTTTCGCTCACAACAACATCAAGTTTGTCAATTTGTCTTTCTCTTAGCTTCTTTCGCAATACCCTTGCCAATCCGTCATTGCAAGTCTTGTATATGTCCAAAACTTTGAAATTTGGTATTCCTATTCGATTTCCAGCACCCATAGCTGAAACTATTTGGATTGAGTTTTGCTTACAGAAACAAATTAGTTCGATTTTGTCTGTAACATTATCAATGGCATCCACTACAAAATCAAAATTTCCACTTCCAAGCACTTGTTCAATGTTTTCTTTACACAATTTTTCATTTACAACATTTATTTTGCACTTTGGATTTATATCTGACAGAATATTTGCCATCGTTTCGGTTTTGAGACTGCCCACTGTTTTAACATTTGCAACAACTTGCCTATTTATGTTTGTTTCGTCAACTTTGTCAAAGTCAACTAGTGTGATATTTCCAAGTCCGCCGCGTACCAAAAGCTCACAAGTGTACCCGCCAACGCCACCAATTCCAATAACCGCAACCTTGGCTTTTTCAAGCTTTGAGAGCCCGTCTTCACCAATTAAAAGTTTTGTCCTATCTTTCCACATACATCTTCCTTAAAACAATATATTGTGGTATTACTCAAATATTTGGCAGAGTAATACCACAATATGCTATAATACGTATTTCTTTAAGTCGTATTGTCTTTGTCTATCTTTAAAGACATTATTAACATATTTTTTGTCAATTACAACATCAAGCATAGGATGTTCACCAGTTGCATTGAAAGAAACATCTTCGAGTAATGCTTCCATAATTGTATGAAGTCTTCTTGCCCCCAAATCTTCACTTGTTTCGTTTTCTCTTTCTGCCATTTCAGCAATTTCATCGAGTGCATCATCCTTGAAAACAAGATTGATGTTGTCGACTTTGAGAAGATTTGAATATTGAACAGTCACCGCATTTTTTGGTGTACTTAAAATCTTTTTAAAGTCATCCTTTGTCAAGCTTTCAAGCTGAACTCTGATTGGGAATCTTCCTTGAAGTTCTGGAATCATATCTTCCATTTTTGCCCATGGCATTAGGATGTCAAAACAAAAAAACTTACATCTTTATTAGTTTTATTGT
>CAZIPJ010000045.1:0-4867 GCA_964541365.1 uncultured Lachnospiraceae bacterium | reverse complement strand
TTTAGAAATGAAGGAATGGACCCATCTCACCTTCAAGAGTTTACTCAGGTTGAATGGTACGCTTCTTATTGGAATTTTGAAGATAATATCAAATTCTTCAAGAAGTTGATTATTGAACTCCTTGAAAAGTGTCTTGGAACAACAAAGGTTAACTATCAAGGTCAAGAGATTGATTTTGGTGGAGAATGGACAAGAATCAACTATGTTGAGACTATGAGAGAACTTCTTGGCTGTGATTTCCTTGACATTGACGATGTTGACAAACTTAAAAAGATTGTTGTTGAGCGCGGACTTTTTGGTTATGCAGAACTTGACGAATGCAAGACTGTAAGAACTCTTATTGACTATGTTTACAAGAGAAAAATCAGAGCTCCAATTGTTAATCCAACAATTCTTTACAACTATCCTGCTTCACTTATTCCACTTGCAAGAAGAAATGATAAGGATGACAGAATTATCGATGTATTCCAAGTTGTTGCAGGCGGTGCAGAACTTGTTAAAGCATACAGCGAGCTTGTAGACCCAGCTATCCAAAGAAGAAATCTCGAACTGCAACTTGAAGAAAAAGCTGCCGGCGATGAAGAGACAATGGATGTTGATGAAGACTTCCTTCTTGCTATGGAACACGGTATGCCACCAATCTCTGGACTTGGATTCGGAATTGATAGATTTATGCAATTCATCTTTGACTGTCCAAACATCAGAGATGTTGTACTTTTCCCAATGATGAAATAAGGAGAAAGAGATGGCAATAAGTAAAGATTTTGTAATGAAAGGGCTTGACCAAATGTATGAAAATCCACGATGCGAACTTTCATACAAAACGCCTTTCGAGCTTCTTGTTGCAGTTATTCTTTCCGCTCAATGTACTGACAAAAGAGTAAACCAAGTGACAAGCGAGCTTTTTAAGGTTGCAAACAAGCCAGAAGACTTTGTTAATATGCCACTTGGAGAACTTGAAAAGTGGATTCATTCTTGTGGGTTTTATCACAATAAAGCAAGAGCAATCCAAAGTGCAAGCAGAGATATTATTGACCGTTTTGGCGGAGAAGTCCCAAGTAGTTTTGATGATTTGACATCGCTTGCTGGTGTTGGACGAAAAACTGCCAATGTAATGATTTCCGAAGCATTTGGTGGGGACGCTTTTGCCGTTGATACACACGTTTTAAGAACTTCAAATAGACTTGGACTTGTTAAGACAGAAAGTCCTGACCTTTGCGAAGCACAACTTAAAAAGTTTTTTCCAAAAAAGAATTGGTCAAAGTTACATTATCAAATGGTTCTTTTTGGAAGATACACTTGCAAGGCAATCAAACCAGATTGCTTCAATTGTGCATTTAAAGATAAATGTAAGAATGCAAGATTGACAGTAAAATGATACATAATACACTTAGGAGAAAAGAATGTTTCTTGATAGAGTTAAGATTTCAATAAAGGCTGGAAACGGTGGAAAAGGTTCCACTTCTTTTCTTCGCACCAAATTGGTGACAAATGGTGGACCAGACGGTGGTGACGGCGGAAGGGGTGGTCACATTATATTTAAAGCGACAAATGACCTGAATACTCTCTATTCTTTCAGATTCAAAAAGAAATTTGTTGCAGAAAATGGAGAAGACGGGAGTCAGAAAAATCAAACTGGAAGAAGTGGAAAGGACGAAATTATTCTTGTTCCAACGGGGACAGTGCTTATCAATCCAAAAACGGATAAAATTATTGCTGACTTAAATGAAGATGGACAAACCTTTGTTGCACTTCGTGGCGGTTTGGGCGGTCGTGGAAACGCTTACTTCAAGTCATCAGTAAAGCAAGCACCAAGTTTTTCACAGGCGGGAGAAGTTGTTGAAGCAAAAGAAGTGCTCTTGGAGCTTAAAACAATTGCTGATGTTGGACTTGTTGGATTTCCTAATGTTGGAAAGTCAACACTCTTGTCTGTTATTTCAAATGCAAACCCAAAAATTGCAAACTATCATTTCACAACAATATATCCAAACCTTGGCGTTTGCGAAGTTTTGGGTGAGACTTATGTTGTTGCAGATATTCCTGGGCTTATTGAAGGGGCAAGTGACGGCGCTGGACTTGGACATTACTTCTTGAAACACGTTGAACGTGTGCGTTTGATTGTTCATTTGGTGGACATTTCAGAGTGTGAAGGCAGAAATGCTATTGAAGATTACAAAATCATAAACTCTGAGCTTGTTAAATACGACAAGCACTTGGGAAACACAAAACAAATTGTTGCATTTTCAAAATGTGATTTGCTTGAAGAAGCAGAATTAAAGCAAAGAATTGAACGCTTTACAAAGACACTTGGCGTGAAAGAATATGTATGTATTTCATCATTCACAAGAGTTGGAGTTGAAGAGTTGAAGAGAAAAGTGCTTGAAAATTTGAAGAAGATTCCAAAGAAACCAGCACTTACTGTTGAAGAGTTTGATTTTGGCAAGAAAGACTTTTCAACCATCGAAATTTCAAGAAATGATGACGGAAGTTTTGTTGTCTCTGGTGGAAGAATTGAAAACCTTGCAAGGGGTATAATAATGTCAAATGAGTACTCTTTTGCTTATCTTCAAACAAAGCTGAAAGAGATGGGTGTTATTGATATGCTTCTTGAAAAAGGGATGCAAGAAGGCGACACTGTCATCATTAAAGACATCGAATTTGAATATGTTGAGTAGAACGCTATGTTGTGTGGTACGCACATACAAACTTTTGAGTAATACACAATATATTGATTTTGATATTTAGGGAGAGAATATGATTACAACAAAACAAAGAGCTTTTTTAAGGGGCCTTGGAAACGCTCTGGAACCATTGATGCAAATTGGTAAAGAAGGATTGACAGACAATATTTTGACTGGTGCTGAGCAACTTTTGCAGGCAAGAGAACTTGTCAAGTTTAAAGTGCTTAACAACTGCGACAGTGATGCAAAGACGCTTGCAAACGAGATTGCACCTTTAATTAAAGCTGATGTTGTTCAATGTATTGGAAATGTGTTTATTCTATATAAAAAATCCACCAAAAAAGGCTTTAAACATATCGAATTGCCATAGTTTAGATGATTTCATCGTCTTTTTTGATGTTGAAGGTTTGGTTGAATTGTGAAATCAGTGCAAAAACAACCAAAAGTGAAGCAATTATGCAATAATACAGCGAAACAGGGATGAAAAGTCCGCTTAATATCAGGATAAGGGCTGAAAACAAATAGTTTTTCGTCCTTTTTTTGTTGAAAGAATAGCTGAGCATATCTTTAAAAGCAATATTTTTTTCTTTTGGATAGATTTTTGTGATTGTAGGGAAGCAGTCATATAGTTTATAAAGCTTTTCATAGGTTTGATATCTATCCAAAATAACGAATTTTTCTTCAAAAGTACGAAGAAAGCTTGAAAGGTTTTTGTCTGCCATCTCATAACAGCAAATTACGAGTTTTGTTGCCTTTTCTTTTTTGACTTTCGAGTAAATTTCACAAAGGCGTGGCACTGTTAGACCTTCAAAAGAACCATCAAACCAAAGAAGGGTTTTGACTTTTTCAAGTTTGTAGTCAATAACGATATATTTTTTGTGTTTTGTTATGTCGTGATGGCGTTTGGAAGCCATTTTAAAGAAAAAATCCGTTGGATTATTATCAAATGAAAGTGAAAGAAAGATGTTTTCAGCGTCTTCTTTCTCTTTTAATACACTGCCAAATTTGAGTTTTTTCTTTTTGGAAAACAGAAACAAAATTGCATAAATTGCAGCCGCAATTAAGGCGGAAATAAGACTTGCAAGCCATAGCTTTCTTATGCTGTATCTAAACCAAACAAACAAAATCAAAAAGATTAAGAAAAATTTTAAGATTTCTTGAAAGATTAAACTAACTTTTTTCATATTCGGATTTTTGACAAAACGAACAAGGTTTAATCAAGGTTTTAGAGCTTTTTTGGTTGACAAAGGGTGTTTACTCTTGATAAAATCATCTTATGATTGAACTTAAAACTTTGGTGGAATTGCTTTCTGCAAACAAAATAAAGAATGTGTCAGTGTACAATCTCTCATCAGGCGATGAAGAGAAATATGTTGTTGTGTCCACATCAAATAAAGTTCAGGACAGCAAAAAAGTGGCTGATATTATTGCAGAAAAATATCATTATGAAGACAAGATTGAAGGTTATAACAAAGGCGAGTGGATTGTTTTTGATTTTGCTGGACTGACACTTCATATTTTCCTTGCAAAAGTCAGAGATAAATACAATCTTGACAAACTTTACAAACCAAAGAAGATTTATATCTAAATAAATATTTCAAAAAACAAAGTGTTTTTGCTTTGTTTTTTTTCGTTATTGGGGTATAATCACACTAGGTGAAATATGATTGAAATTTGTTTTGTTTGCACCGGTGGCACTTGTCGTTCTTTTATGGCAGAGCGAATTGCAAAAAAATTGGCAAAAGAAATGAAAGTTAAGGATGTAAAATTTTCATCCGCTGGCGTTTATTCAAAGGGAGAACCTACTGCAAAGAATGCTTGCTTGGCACTTAAAGAACTTGGCTTTGACGGGAAAGGTAAAAAGAGCAACAAACTAAAAAAGATTAAACCAGAATGCCTGTATGTGACGGTGACGAACGAACATAAGCGTTTCATTGACAGCAAAAAGGTACTTAGTTTTGAAGACTTGGCTGGAAAAGTGGTTGACCCATACGGGCAAGACCTTGAAACCTACAAACTTTCAGCACAAAAAATCAAGCAAAATGTTGAGATACTTTTGAGAAAAATTGAAAATTTAAGAGGTGAATTATGATAGTTATGGCAAGCGACCACAGGGGTTATCCTTTGAAGGGGAAGCAATCGCTTACGATAAAAATGGCAAAGAAACGAGCCGATTCTCGCATACT
>CAZIPJ010000044.1:0-5272 GCA_964541365.1 uncultured Lachnospiraceae bacterium | reverse complement strand
TTTACATCTTTTTTATCTTTTTTTATTCTTTCTTTTCTCTTTTCCCACACCACGAGCCCGGGCGTGTCGCACAACACTCACTTTCTCTCATATTTTATTCTGTTTATTAAATAAAAAAGGGTCGTTGACCCCTTTTATTATTTGTATATCCTAGACTACTTTGACTGTGTATGTCGCTATCCCTTTCTCAAACTTTAAGATTAATTTGTACTCTCCCGCTTCTGTTGCTTTAAGTGTTATTCCCCTTTGAATATCTTCCGCTCTCTCTGCTGTGAGTTTTTCAGAGCTACTTTCTACTGTAAACTCTCCATATGTCTCTGTCTTGAATCCTATAACTGCCATTTTATTGGTGCTTATTTCAATATTCTTTCCTTCCACTTGGCAGTTTTGTTTGAAGTAGATTGCTACTTCAAGCTCGTCATCTTGCTTGTCTGAGTTTTCTGTCCCTTCATCTCCTTTTTCTCCGTCAGGTTCTTTCTCTCCACCAGGCTGTTCTGGTTTTTCTTCCTTCTTCGTCACTGTAACCACAACTCTCTTCTCATACACCATACCATTATATCTTCCTGTAATTACAAGCTCTGTCTCTCCTTCCGCTTTGCCAGTCACTGTCTCTTCGTTGATTTCAGCAACTTCTTTGTCTATTACCCTAAACTTTATTACTGCTTTACTTATGCTACTCTTGTACTCCACCTGCTTGCTCTGCCCTGCTTGCACGGTGATGTTCTCTGCTGTGATTACCAACTCCACATCTTTGTCTTTTGGAAGCAGCGTTCCTACTAACACTCCCGCTACAACTAGCGCAATTGCCAGCACACCGCAAAACCACTTTATTCCCTTTCTCTCTTGTGTCCTCATATGTTTTGTTATATCACATTTTCTCGACCCTTTCAAATATTTTTCGACATTTTTATATGCCTTTCTGAAATAGTAAATATCTCAAATATAAAAACCACAGCAATTTCGTGCTGTGGTTTCACCCTAGTAAATTTTTATATCAGGTCTTTTCTCTTTAATTTTATTCAAACAAAACTCAACGCTCTGCTCTAAATTCTGATTTGTCGTGTCAACAATAATTGAATCTTTAACCGTTTTAAGCTCTCCGTGGTCTCTATGTGTATCGCTGTAATCTCTCTTTTGAAGTTCTTTCAAAACCTGAGCGAAATCAACATCATTTCCCATAGCCTTTTGTTGCTCATAACGCCTTTTTGCCCTTACAGATTCATCTGCGGTTGTAAAGAATTTTAAATCAGCATATGGCAAAACAAAACTGCCAATATCTCTTCCTTCCATAACAATATCGTGCGTTCTTGCATAATCTCTTTGAAGTTTAAGCACCTTGCTTCTAATGCAACTAAATGGTGCGATTTCAGAAGAGAGTTTGCTTATTCTTTCGGTTCTAAGACCAGAAGTATAATCAATTCCGTTTACAAAAACGTGTTCTACATCATCAATAAACTCAACTTGAATATTTATTTGCTCTGAGAACTTTTCAATGTATTTCTCACAGATTTTCTTTTCATCAAGCTTCATATAATCAAATGCACAAGCAACACCACGATAAACTGCACCAGTGTCAAACACGCTGAAACCAAGTCTCTTTGCAAGAGTACGTGCGATTGTGCTCTTCCCACTGCAAACATAGCCATCTATTGTGATATTTGTGACCTTCTTCTTGCCAATATGCTTGTTAACAATTTCACGACAAAAGTCTGCGGTCTCTTCCAAAGTCATATCAGAATTGTCAACTACAACACTTTCTTCTGTTGCCCTTAAAGATGCATCTCCCTTATGAGTGTCACGATAGTCTCTGTCTCTCAAATCTCTTAAAACATCATCCATTTTTATTTTTGGATTAGTCTGTTTCATTTCTTCAAAACGTCTCTTTGCCCTAATCTCTTCCTTTGCAGTAAGGAAAATTTTTACATCCGCTTGTGGCATAACAACTGTTCCAATATCTCTGCCTTCAATAATACAGTTGTTTTCTCTGGCAAAAGACTGTGCGATGACGAGATATCTTGCTCTCACTTCTGGAAAAACAGAGAGTTTTGAAGCAAGCCCACCTATTTCTTCTGTTCTAATATAATTAGTTACATCTTCTCCATTAACGAAAATATGTTGAACTTCATCAATAAACTCAACTTTGAAAGATGTCTTTTTCAAAAACGCCTTAATGTTATCTTTTGTAGGTTCTCCCAAACCTGAATTTTTAAAGGCATAAGCAAGCCCACGAAAAATTGCACCAGTATCCAAAACTCTGAAACGATTTTCAAGTTTCTTTGCAAGAAGCTTTACCAAGGTTGATTTTCCACTTCCAGCATAACCGTCAACGGCAATATTCAACATATCTTCACCCCTTTTAAGATATTTTACAACAACACAACAAGAATTCCAAACAAAAAATCGATAATGACGAAGAAATCCAACTCGTTTTATAAAGTACAATCTCTCTTTATTGTCAGCTATTCAACTTGTACTCTTCTGTCAACATAAAGCACAATATTATCAACCTTTATTTTCTTTTTCCTTGGGATAAAAAATCCAAGTTTGTTAAGTTTATAGAAACGAGATGTTATGACTATGTACATTATACATTCCATCACCCCAGTTGTTCCTTGTGCTAGGTTTGTGTTAAATGGAGTCAAAAGAGCAACAGAAAGAATCATTCTCAACCCCATAATTGACATATTCAAGACTGTCGCCACAGTTGCGGAGAAATCCAATTGCAAGAAACAGCGTAAATTTTGTGAGAAAGCATCCGTAAGCATATCTAGAAGTTGCATAGAAAGACAAACAAGTCCAATCCATAATGTCGCACCACAAACTTTGAACAAACCGAAAAATAATATTACGCTACTTGCCACATAAAGAAGCGTAAGTATGAGTGATTTCTTGATTGCAGACTTGTAATTGTAATCATCTCGTGACAAGTCTATCTTTGCAATCTTACCAATCGCTCCCAAGGAATCCCATTGTGGGTCAGTGACAAGATTTGCCAAGTTTATGGCAACAATATACTTTTCCCCTGCTTCAAAGGCATTGCTATAACCAACGAAATAAGTGATGAAGAAAAGCAAACTCGTAAACAAAGTGACGGAGTCATATTTAATGTTTGGAAAGAAATTCCACTCAAATTTGAACTTTCTCAATTTCAAGAAAAACAAAATTATTGTATAAGCAAAAAGAAGACTTAAAGACACAGCAATTATGATTGTCTCGTTTTTGGTGATAAGCGAACTGACAACAAGGCTTACGAAACTGAGAACATAGAAAAGCACACTGTGAAAGTTTGCTTCTGTATCCTTATCTTCAAAGTATAACTTTTCAAGCACAAGCTGGAAGATGAGCCAAGCCAGAGATTGCAGCATATAAAATCGTGTAAATTTTCCGAAAATTGCGACATCCATATTCATAAATCTGATATAGTTGTCTGAGAATACTGCCAACAGCCCAAATATTAAAAATCCGAAAAACACGCCATAAATCATTCCGCTGAAAACAGAGTTGTCAGTTTTGTCATTTTTCTTGTTTTTGCGAACATTAGCGCCCGTGCCAAAAAGGCTCAAAAGGATAAATACGATAAATTGCACTGGATAAGTCAACGAGAAAACGCTTGACAAATTGGGATTCCCCATAGTAAATCCCAAACACAGCCAAGTCAACATATTGACCAGTGACACAACAAGCAAACTTAATGAAATTGATATGTATCTTTTCATAATTACAATATAAAGTTTATCACTTTATCAAATTTAAATCAAGAATTCCAAACAAAAAGAAAAAAGAAGAGTTTTTCTTATACATTTTCTTAAAGCATAAATGAAAAATTCTTCTAATCTGAGATAACCGCACGCCTTCTGTCCACATACAAGACAATATTGTCAATTTTAATTTTCTTTTTTCTTGGAACGAAGAATCCAAGTTTGTTGATTTTAAAGAAATGTCCCGCCACACTTGCCAGCAAAATTATTGAAACAACATCAAAAGTAATCTGAGCAATATTTGTGTTGAAAGGTGTCAAGAGCACGCTTGATACGACAGTTCTCAACCCTGTCGTAAGAAGACTTGATATCGTTGCAAAAAGCGCAGAAAATTCCAGATGCAGAAACTCACGAAGGTTAGTTCTGACAACATCCACCAGCATATCAGCAACTTGAACGGAAAGACAAACCACCCCAATCCAAAGCGTTGCCCCATACACCTTATAAAGTGAGAAGAACAACACTACACTGCTGCAAACATACGCAAACGTCAAGATGGCTGAATGCTTAACTGCACGCTTGAAGTTGTAATCATCTCTGGATAAATCAATCTTTGCAATTTTATCAATCGCACATAAAGCATCCCATTGTGGGTCAGTCACCAAATTTACAAGGTTGATTGCAACAACATATTTTTGCCCTGCTTCAAAGGCGTTGCTGTAACCAACGAAATATGTAATGAACAACATAAGATTGGAACAAAGCGAAACCGAATCATATTTTATATTCCGCAAGAAGTTCCACTCAAATTTAAACTTTTTGATTTTAGAGCAGAATAATGCAATTGTATAAGCAAACAATAATCCCAAAGTCACCCATATAATTATGGTTTCATTTTTAGTAATCAAAGAGCATACAACCAAACTTACAAAACTTAAAACGTAGAAGCATACGCTGTGAATGTTTGCTTCTGTGTCCTTATCTTCAAAATATAACTTTTCAAGAACAAGCTGAAAAACGAGCCACGCAAGAGCCTGCAACATTGAGAACTTTGCAAAATTTCCATAGACAGCCACATCCATATGCATAAACTGAACATAATTATCTGAAAAAACAAACATAATCACAAAAATCAAAGCTGCAAACAAAATTCCATAAATAATCCCACTGTAAACACTGTTGTCTGTTTTGTCATTTTTTTTGTTTTTTCTTATATTTGCCCCAGTACCAAAGATACTTAAAAGCATTCCATCAATAAACCATACAGGATACATCAGCGAAAAAACACTCGAAAGGTTGGGATTGCCCATCGTAAAACCCATACACATCCAAGTCAACATATTCGCAAGAGAAAGCAGCATCATACTAAGTGATATTGTTATGTATCTTTTCATATTTATAGGTT
The DNA here is from genome assembly GCA_964541365.1 of uncultured Lachnospiraceae bacterium. GTDB lineage: Bacteria > Bacillota > Clostridia > Christensenellales > UBA1242 > Caccovivens. Next base: position 169 of record CAZIPJ010000044.1, on the reverse strand, counting down.
CATTTTATCACTTCATCAAATTTAAAGCAAGAAATCCAAACACTTTGCAAGAACTTGCCCGACATTATAGCGAAATAAAAAAAACTAGGTCACCCTAGTTTCTTTGGAGCTGGCGAAAGGAATCGAACCTTCAACCTGCTGATTACAAGTCAGCTGCTCTACCATTGAG
>CAZIPJ010000043.1:0-5757 GCA_964541365.1 uncultured Lachnospiraceae bacterium | reverse complement strand
ACTATGAAGAATTTTGCAATCGTGTCAACTCTTTTGTTTTTGAGAAAATCAATGACAAAGTTTTTATGCCAATAAAGTACTACGACTTGGACATAAAACAAGAAGAAATTACTGACAGATTTTTGGATGAGCTTAAACTGCTTGAACCTGTTGGATGTGGAAACGCAAGACCTAAGTTTAGAATCAGTGCGGAGAGTGTTGAAATCGAACCTATGAGATATTGCCCAGCGCACAGCGAGATTAAGCTTGGCAATCTGAATTTGGTTTATTACAACTTTTCAAAAAAGTATGATGAGCTTAAATTTGCGAGATACAAATCTTTCATCTTTGAATTTCAAGACGAAGGAAGAAACGGTGTTGTAAGCGATTTTGATTGTGGGAGTTTTATCACACCGGATGCACATATGTTCACCTATCCTATTCAGTTTGAGCAGATGATGTTTGAAGACAACAGAAATTCAAAGTTTTCTTACTATCCAAAAGAAGAACTCTTGAACTTTGTTGCGGGCACAGGCAGTCAAGTTTTTGGCACTGCGTTTGTGGCTTATTCTGCGTACGACTTTGTTAATTTTTCAAAAGAATATTCAAAAGAAAACATCTTCCATATAGGAATATACAATGAAGATTGCACAGGATTTAACAGCTTGCTTCTTTCTCCAACTGGCGTAAAATGGGCAAAAAACTTCAACCGTATTGTCTTTTTGTCACCTATTTTGGATGAAGGCTTTATTGCTGAGCTAAATCAAGTGACAAATGCTGAGATTTTTGTGCCTATGGACAGAGAACTTGACAAAAATAGATTTTCAAATCTTGACTTGTCAAGAGAAACATTTGGAAAGATTTTTAGAGCACTTACTGCAAGGAATTTTTCAAGATATTATTCTATTTTTGATGTGTATCAAAATAAACTTAAAGGGCAGATTGGTTTTGACAGTTTTTATGCCGGCTTTTTGGTGTTTAAACAGCTTGGCTTAATTTCTGCCGAAAAGGGAGATTGTTTTATTGTTGAACAAACCAAAGTTCAGAAGAAAAACTTGAATGAATCTTCCCTTTACAACAAACTATTGTTGATGAAAAATACATTAGGAGAGATATGAAAGACCCGAATTTAAAACAACAAATCTTGCAAAAGATTCTTGCCAACTTTAATTTGTCAGACAAACAAAAAGATTTGCTTGACAGATGTTTTGTTGACGAAATCAATTTGCCAAGACTTGAAACTGTGATTGATGTTATGATTGAGTACCGTATGGGAGCAGACATTTTGATTCCATACATCCTTTTTCAAGCTTATAAAACAAACGAAAAAACTTCGCTTGTTTTGGCAGCAAACGATTTGACTGTTGATGAGAAAAAGCTCTTTGAAACCTTTATTATTGTCAAAGATGTCAGAGCATTTTCAAGAAGTGGGGAAACAGAAAGCATCAGAAAAATGTTTATCGCAATTTGCCAAGATATAAGAATTGTTATCGTTAAGTTTGCAACAATTTTGTATGACTTGAAGCAGATTAAACCACCGATGACGCAAGAAGATGCTGACTATGTCAAACTTGTTAATGATGTTTTTGCACCACTTGCTGAGAGACTTGGTCTTTCGGCATTTAAGTTTGCATTTGAGGATTTCTCTTTTGAGCTTCTTGAACCACAGGCTTATGAAGAACTTAAAAATAACGTCTATCTCAAAACAGAAGATAATGAAAAACAGATTGAAATCACCAAAGGGAAACTTCAAAAAGTGCTTGAAGACTTAAATATTAAAGGTGAAATTCAATATCGTCAAAAACACTTTTCAAGCATCTACAAAAAGTTGAAAGCAAAAGAAGGCTCTCTTGAAAACATCTACGACATCATCGCGATGAGAGTGATTGTGGACACGGTTGAAGATTGTTATAGTGTGCTTGGAAAAGTGCACTTGATTTATAAGCCGATGAGTGGCAGGGTGAAGGATTATATTGCAAACCCAAAACCAAATGGTTATCAAAGTTTGCATACAACTATTATTGCAGAAAACAACAGACCACTTGAAATCCAAATTCGTACCTTTGAGATGCACAAATTTTCTGAATACGGTATTGCAGCTCACTGGATTTACAAAGAAAAGCGTGGGCAGAACAAGTTTGACCAGAAGATGTCTTGGTTTAGGCAGATGATGGAAAATGCACAACAATTGTCATCTGATGAGTTTATTGAAACTTTGAAAGTGGATTTGTATTCTGAGTCACTTTTTGTCCAAACACCAAAGGGAAAGGTGCTTGAATTTCCTGTTGGCTCAACTGTTTTGGATTTTGCTTATGCAATTCACTCTGATGTTGGAAACAAATGTGTTGGTGCAAAAATCAATGGAAAGATTGTTGCTATTTCCACAAAACTTTCAAATGGTGACATCTGTGAGATTTTGACTAATCCAAACAGCAAAGGACCATCAAGAGACTGGCTTCTGAAAGTTAAGTCATCTAATGCAATGAAAAAAATCAGAGCATTCTTCAAAAGTGAGCTTAAAGAGGAAAATGTCAGAATTGGGAAACTGGTTTTGGAACAAGCAATCAAAAACAGCAGTGTACAACTTACAAAACAGCAAAAAGAAGACTTTCTGCTTCGAATTGCAAATACAATGATGATTGAAAGCCTTGATGTGCTTTATGCAGAAATCGGTGCAGGCAGTCTTTCAGCAAACAGTGTTGTTGGAAGATTAGTCAACCTTTATAACAAAGAAAAACCCTTAGACTTGAAACAAAACACGCTTGTCGTTAAGAAGAACAAAGACGGCGTGCTTGTAGATGGGGACAGCGGACTTTTGGTGCGTTATGCTGGATGCTGTACGCCAGTCACTGGGGATGACATCATTGGCTATATCTCTCGTGGAAGGGGTGTAACGATTCACAGAAGCACTTGCCCAAATCTGAAATATTTTGAGCAGGAAAGATTGATTAAAGCCGAGTGGCAGGATAACGCTTCTTCAAGTTTTGTTGCAGTCATTAAGGTATTTGCAGATAATGTCAACTCAGTAATCAACTCTCTCAACACTATTTCAAGAGAGTTGAAAGGAAAGTTGAAAGGGTTTGGATATAAAGAAATCAAGGATGAGTTGGTGTTTGAGATTGTGGTTTTGATTTCAAACAAAAACGAACTTGAACAAATCATCAAAGATTTTGAAAACGTTAAATACGTAAGAAGAGTTTTTAGGAGTGAGTGATGAAAATCGTTTGCCGAAGCGAAGATTTTGAAAAGGATATGCAAGATTTGGTCAATCTGTTTTATGAAGAAACAGATGAACCTTTTTCGCTTTCGCATTCTTTCTCTATGCAAGGCAATGATGTTGAGAGTGAAATCAAAATCTCAGAAACTGGCGAGACTTTTTTGAATGTTTTTTCTGTTCCAAAAGAATTTGATGAACTTAGAAAGAAGAGCTTTCTTAAACGCAGTTTCAAAAATCAACTTTATGATATTTTGCACAAGAAGACTGGCAAAGACTTGCCTTGGGGTTCACTTACTGGGGTTAGGCCAACAAAGTTTGCTCGTGACCTTGTGGAAAGAAAGGAAATCAGAGCACATCTAGTCACTGAAAGTCTTGTAAAGGATTATAGAGTTTCGATGGAAAAGGCGAAGCTTGCAGTGCAGATTTTGGGAAATCAAAAGTGCATCATCAAAAACGACAAGCTCGTTGACCTTTTCATAAACATTCCAATTTGTCCAACGAGATGCAACTATTGCTCTTTCATCTCAAACGAACTTTGGACAGTGAAAGACAAAGTTGAGACTTATCTTGAATGTGTGTTTAAAGAATTGGAAGCGGTCAAAGAGTTGATTGCTGACAAAGCATACATCGTCAGGACAATTTACATTGGTGGTGGAACCCCAACTGTTTTGACCGCCGAGCAACTTGAAAGGTTGTTGTCAAAATTGAGCTATCCAGTTTCTGAGTTTACTGTTGAGTGTGGACGAGCTGACACAATAACAAGAGAGAAACTTGATGTGTTGAAAAAATATGGAGTGACAAGAATTTGTATCAATCCACAGACTTTCTGCGAAGCAACTCTAAAACGTATTGGAAGAAAAACAACAAACAAGCAAGTTTTTGATGCTTATATGCTTGCAATGGAATATGACTTTGTGGTCAATATGGATTTGATTGCGGGTTTGAGTGAAGAACGCCTTGGCATTTTCAAAAGAACATTAAATACCACGCTTGAACTTTTTCCACACAACATAACAGTACACACGCTTTCTGTTAAGAATGCCGCTCAAATTCGGGGGCAGGAGATGAAATATCAGGCGGATGTTCCAAAGATGGTGGAATACGCACAGAAAACTTTGCTTGAAAATGGATTCAAGCCATACTATCTTTACAGGCAAAAACATCAGCTTGGTGGGCTTGAAAATGTTGGTTATTTCAGAGATGAACATATATGCATTTTTAACATTGACAGTATGGAAGATGTTTCTTCTGTAATTGCTGTGGGGGCAGGGGCAATTTCAAAAAGGGTGTTCAATTTGGAAAATCGAATTGAGCGAGAACCAAATTGCAAGTTTATCGGAGATTACATCACTCGCATTGATGAAATGATTGAAAAAAAAGTTAAGTTCTTCTCATAACACACATCTTGTGAAAAGCACGCGTGTTTTTTATGGTGAAACTTAACTTAAAAATTTAATAATTTAGTTATTAGGGGCAAATAAGTTTGAGATACAACTTCTTTGCTTCTTCTTTTTCAAAGCCTAAATCTATTAAGACATTGATGGCGACTTCTGCATCGCAAGAGCGGAAAAAACTTTCTCCGTCTTTCAAAAATGTTGAAATCATTTCATAAATAAGCATTTTTTTCTTGTTTTTTTGATTTTCTGCAAGTTTAATTTTGCATCTATTTTTAAGGTTTGAGATTATTTCTTCTTTATTTTCCATTGCTTATTCTCCCTGTATCTTTTCCATCGAAAAAATATGGTGTAGTGCATTCGTTCATCATTTGAGAGCCTAATCTTTTCTTTGGGTTATTTGAAAAAACAGTACTCCTTCTCGAATATATGCTTTTAATGACATCATCTCTTTTTACTTTTTCAATCTCCAAAGGTTGGTCAGTTTTGGTATCTGCCATTGTGATACTGTAAATTTCAAGGGTGTCAAGATTTTCTCTGCCGAGTAAATCGGAGTGACCATTTTTATTGAAGAAAAAATATTCTTTAAGTTTTCCGCATTCATAAATAAAAGTGGAGTCAACATACTTTGGTGTTGACTGTCTATCTTCATACGGGAAGACATTTAAGTACAAGTCACCAATGTATGAAAAGGTTTCAAATGAGTAATCAGGCGCATTTTGCAATCCTGAGAAAAACAACTGCTTTTTCTCTTCCAGTGATAGTTTTTCAAGAGAACTATCGGCGTTTTTAAGTTCTTTGTACAGAGCCTGTTTTGCAATTTTTGCATCAATTATGGCTTTTTCTTCGTCAAGAATTTTCTTCAACTTTTTGCGAGCGATTCTTGTATTTGACAGGGAGTATTCTTCTCTCCAACCTTGAAGCACTTGATTGCAATATTTTGATTTTGCAAGGTCCATTGAAAAACCAAACGAAGCATCAATTCTTAGGCGAAGCCCTTCAATAGTGCAGAAAATTGGGTAATGTTCATAGGAAAAGTGGTAAGATTTATAATGCAGATTTTCAAGAAAATCTTCTTCGGAAATCAAATCTCTGTCATAAAGAATTTTTGTGAAGATTGCAGAAAAAACAAAGCATACAACTTTATTATTTTCATCTCCATCTACG
>CAZIPJ010000042.1:0-6087 GCA_964541365.1 uncultured Lachnospiraceae bacterium | reverse complement strand
CGCACGAACAACGTTGATTCTGTTTGTTGAACCGTGGATTTTTGTAACGATATTCTTAACGCCAGCAACTTCCAAAACTGCTCTGGCAGCACCACCGGCGATAACTCCGTGACCTTCTTCGGCTGGGAGCATAAGAATATTTGTTGTACTGAACTTTCCGATTGTTTCGTGTGGGATTGTGCCGTCAACAATAGAAATTTTCTTCATATTTTTCTTTGCAACAACAGTTGCTTTGTCGATTGCGTTTGGAACTTCATTAGCTTTACCAATTCCCATTCCAACGTTGCCCTTGCCGTCACCAATAACAACAAGTGCAGAGAAACGCATAGTTCTACCACCCTTAACAACCTTAGTTACACGGCGAACGTGAACAAGTCTTTTGTCCATTCCGTCGTTTTCTTCTCTTTTTGCAGGTCTTTCACGACGTGGGCTGTTTTGTGGCTTTTCAGATTTATTTTTCTTTACTTCTTCTGCCATACATTCCTCCTAAAATTCCAGTCCTGATGCTCTTGCACCATCAGCAACTGCTTGAACTCTTCCTGTATAAAGGTATCCACCTCTATCAAAAACGACTTCTTTAATTTTCTTAGCCTTTGCTCTCTTTCCAATAACTTCGCCAACAATTCTTGCAGCTTCCGTTTTTGTTTTATCTTTGATAAGTCCAACTACTTCTTTGTCAAGGGTTGAAGCAGAAACAATGGTTTTGCCATTTGAATCATCAATGATTTGAGCATAGATATTGTTAAGACTTCTATAAACATTAAGTCTTGGTCTTTCAGTTGTTCCAACAACGATTTTTCTTACTCTCTTGTGACGAACAACTCTGTCTTTGTTTTTATCTTTAACAGTAATCATTTCCTATTCTCCTTCTTACTTCTTGCCTTTTCCAGCAGCCTTACCAACTTTTCTAACCAATTTTTCACCGTCAACGTGAACGCCGTATCCGTGATATGGTTCGTATGGTCTCTTGCTTCTTACGATAGCACAGAATTGTCCAACTTTTTGTTTGTCAATTCCTGAAACCAAAATTTCAGTTGCAGATGTGCAAGTAACTTTCAAGTCTGATGGGATTTCAACTTCAATTTGGTGAGAATATCCAAGGTTCATAACAAGTTTGTTTCCACTTACTTGTGCTTTATAACCTACACCAGCGATAACAAGTTTCTTTTCCCAGCCTTTTGAAACGCCAACAACCATATTGTTTACAAGAGCTCTTGCAAGTCCTTGTTTTGCGTTGTATTGAGCTTCTTCAAAAGTGAAATGAACTTCACCATCTTTAACTTCGGTCTTGATGTTTTTGTCAATAACTTGTTTAAGTGTTCCCTTGCTTCCAGAAACAGTGATTTCGTCTCCGTTTCTTTCAAAAGTAACTCCTTCAAGTTTGATTGGTTTATTTCCTATTCTTGACATAACTGACCTCCTACCATACGTAAGCGAGCACTTCGCCACCAACATTCAAAGAACGAGCAACTTTATCAGTAACAATACCTTTGTTTGTTGAGATGATGGCAATGCCAAGCCCACTAATAACTTTTGGAAGATTGTCTTTGTCTGAATAAATACGAAGACCAGGTTTTGAAATTCTTTTAAGTCCTTGAATCACGCTATGTCCGTTTTGGTCATATTTGATTGAGATTTCAATATTCTTAAACGCACCAGCGTCAACAAGTTTGTATTCATTGATATATCCTTCTTCCAAAAGGATTTTAACAATTTCTAATTTTTCCTTTGATGCAGGAACTTCAACAGTCTTATGCTTTGCACTAATTGCATTACGAAGACGAGTCAACATATCTGCGATTGGGTCTGTAACAAACATAATTCCCTCCTTACCAACTTGACTTTTTCACGCCAGGGATTTCCCCACGGTTAGCCATTTCTCTAAAACATACTCTGCAAATCCCATACTTTCTAAGAACAGCGTGTGGTCTTCCGCAAATTGAGCAACGAGTATATTCTCTTGACTTATATTTTTGTGTTCTTTTTTGTTTAGCAATCATAGATTTCTTTGCCATTTGAATACCTCCTTACTTCGCAAAAGGCAAACCAAGTGCCTTCAAAAGTGCTTTTGCTTCTGCATCAGTCTTTGCAGTAGTAATGAAAGCGACGTCAAGTCCTCTAATCTTCTCAACTTTGTCGTAAGAAATTTCAGGGAAAATGAGTTGTTCTTTAATTCCCATTGCATAGTTTCCTTTTCCATCGAAAGACTTATCAGAAATACCTCTAAAGTCTCTCACTCTTGGAAGAGCGATTGCAACAAGTCTGTCAAAGAATTCATACATTCTTGTTCCACGAAGAGTAACCTTTGCACCAATCTTCATTCCAGCTCTAACTTTGAAGTTTGAGATAGCTTTCTTAGCTTTTGTTGCAACAGGTTTTTGTCCAGCAATCAATGTCAATTCATCAACTGCGATGTTGAAAGATTTAGAGTTGTCTTTAACATCTCCAAGTCCCATATTAAGAACAATCTTAACAAGTTTTGGAGCTTCATTAACGTTTTTGTATCCAAACTCTTTAACAAGAGCAGGAACAATTTCTTCTCTATAACGTTTTGCTGTTTGGTTTTGTTCTTTCATCTTCTACCACCTATTCTGCTTTATCAGAAGTTGTTTTTTTCGACTTTTGTGTAGTTGAAGCAGGTTTTTTAGCTGCTGTTGTGGTCTTCTTTACAGTTTCTTTCTTCTCTGCTGTTTCTTTTTTTGCAGGTTCAGCTTTAACTGCGGTTTCCTTCTTAACAGCCTTTGCTTCTTTCTTTGCTGCTTTCACAAATTCTTTGTCAAGAGAAGCTGAACATTTTTTGCAAGTTCTAACATTCTTTCCATTGATTTCTTTGTGAGCAACTCTTGTAGCTTTGCCACAGCTTGGGCAAATAATCATAACATTTGAAGCTTCGATTGGAGCGTTTTTCTTTACGATTTGGCTCTTTTCATCTTGTCTTCTTGCTTTTTGGTGTTTTGTAACGATATTAACTCCGTCAACTAAAACTTTGTTTTCCTTTGGAGAAACATCTGTCACTTTACCAGTCTTACCTTTATCTTTTCCAGTGATAACAACAACGTTGTCACCTTTCTTAACTGTTCTGCTCATCTATCGTTTCTCCTTTTAAATAACTTCTGGTGCAAGAGAGATAATTTTCATATAACCCTTGTCACGAAGTTCTCTTGCGATAGGTCCAAACACACGAGTTCCTTTTGGTTGTTTTTGGTTATCAATAATAACAGCAGCGTTATCATCGAAACGGATGTGTGAACCATCAGGTCTGTTCAAACCTTTTGTTGTTCTTACGACAACTGCTTTAACAACATCTCCCTTCTTAACGTTTCCGCCAGGGATTGCCTTCTTAACAGAAGCAACGATGATATCTCCGATATTTCCGCTTCTTCTGAAAGAACCGCCAAGAACTCTGATACACATAATTTCCTTAGCGCCTGTGTTGTCAGCAACTTTAAGTCTTGTTTGAGGTTGTACCATAATTCACCTTCCTTATTTAGCCTTTTCAACGATTTTAACAACTCTGTGGTATTTGTCTTTTGAAAGTGGACGAGTTTCCATAATGATAACTGTATCCCCAAGACCGCACTCATTGTTTTCGTCGTGTGCTTTGAATTTCTTTGTTTGCTTTACGACTTTTCCGATTTTTGGAGTTTTAACCATATAGGTTACTGCAACGACAACAGTTTTGTTCATACTTGTACTAACAACAATACCTTGTCTTGTGTTTCTTACGTTTCTAGTTTCTTCCATTGTCATTTCCTCCGTTTGCAATTTCTTGTGCTCTAATTGCAGTTTGAACTCTGGCAATTTCTCTTCTTACATTTCTGATTTCGAGTGGGTTTGCCAAGTTTCTTGTAGCATTTGAAAAACGAAGATTAAAGAGTTCATTTTTGAGTTCTTTAAGTCTTGCATTCAACTGCTGTAAGCTCAATGTTTTGATTTCTTCATTTTTCATTCTACTCACCACCTTCTACGGCAGCAGTTTCTTCCTTCTTCACGAATTTAGTTTTGCAAGGAAGTTTGTTTCCAGCAAGTCTCAATGCTTCTCTGGCAACTGGTTCGCTTACACCTTCAATTTCGAAAAGAACTCTGCCTGGTTTAACAACTGCAACCCAGAATTCTGGATTTCCTTTACCAGAACCCATACGAGTGTCAGCAGGTTTCTTTGTGACTGGCTTGTCTGGGAAAATCTTAATCCAAACTTTACCACCACGTTTGATATATCTTGTAAGAGCGATACGAGCAGCTTCAATTTGGTTTGATTTAATCCAACAAGGTTCTGTTGCAATCATTCCAAAGCTTCCGTAAGCAAGAGTGTTACCTCTGAGTGCTTTTCCGGTCATTCTGCCTCTGTGTACCTTTCTTCTCTTAACTCTCTTAGGCATTAACATTATTCTTGTCCTCCTTTATGGATTGTTTAGACAAAATTTCGCCTTTGTAAATCCAGCATTTGATTCCAAGTTTTCCGTAGTTTGTGTATGCAGCAGTTTCAGCATAATCAATGTCAGCACGAAGAGTATGAAGTGGAAGAGAACCTTCCATATACTTTTCTGTTCTTGCGATTGTGTTTGCACCGTCAATAACACCACTTACTTGAACTTTGCAACCCTTTGCTCCTGCCTTCATAACTCTTTGAATAGCTTGTTTCAAAGCTCTTCTCCAAGCAACACGCTTTTCAAGTTGAGCAGCGATTGAATCTGCAACGAGTGTAGCGTCAAGGTCAGGTTTTTTAACTTCTTTAACGTTTAAAGCAAGCACTTTAACAGGACGAACAAGTTTGTTCAAATCCTTTTTGATTGCTTCAATTCCAGCACCCTTTGTGCCGATAATCATACCAGGTTTTCCAGTGAAAATGTCAATTTCGAGTTTGTTTTCAGTTCTCTTAATCAACACTTCTGAAATCCCAGATTGACTGTGTTTTTTCTTAAAGTATTCTCTGATATCGTGGTCTTCTTTAAGATTTGCGGCAAAATCTTTCTTGTTGGCATACCAAGTTGATTGCCAATCTTTGTTGATTCCAAGTCTGAGTCCAATTGGATTAACTTTTTGTCCCATTATTTTGCCTCCTTCAACTCGTCAAGCACAACTGTGATGTGACAAGTTCTTTTTAAAATTCTGTCTGCTCTTCCTCTGGCTCTGAAAGAGATTCTCTTCATAATTGGGCCAGGAGTTGAATAGCATTCTGCAACATAAAGATTGTCTGATGACAAACCTTTGTTGTTTTCAGCGTTGGCAATAGCACTCTTCAAAACTTTGAGAGACTCAGCAGCGCCTGCCTGTGGCATATAAGCAAGAAGCGCAACGGCTTCATTTGCTTTCTTTCCTCTGATGTTGTCAAGAACAATTCTAACTTTTGATGAGCTCATACGAATGTCTTTTGCAACAGCATAAGGACGATTATCTTTGTTTGCTGCTCTTTTTTCAGCCTTTTGTCTTATTCTTGTAGCCATTTCCGTTTCCCCTTCTTACTTTCTTTTTGCAGTCTGTTTTTGACCTGCGTGTCCTTTGAATGTTCTTGTCAAAGAAAATTCTCCAAGTTTATGACCAACCATATCAGCTGTTACATAAACAGGAATGTGTTTTTTGCCGTTGTGTACAGCAAATGTAAAACCAATGAATTCTGGGTAGATTGTTGATGTTCTTGACCAAGTCTTGATTGGTTTTTTAACTCCGCTTTCAGCCATTTGAGCAACTTTCTTCATAAGTCTTGGGCTGACATAAGGTTTCTTAATTTCTTTACTCATAACTAGCCAACCTCCTAATTAACTCTCTTAACCATCAAACGGTTAGATTTATTTTTCTTCTTTCTTGTTTTAAGACCAAGAGCTGGCTTGCCCCAAGGTGTAACTGGTGATTTCATACCAACAGGGCTCTTACCTTCACCACCGCCGTGTGGGTGGTCATTAGGGTTCATAACAACACCACGAACGGATGGACGAACGCCCATATGTCTTTTTCTTCCAGCCTTACCAAGAGAAACAAGTTCGTGGTCAAGGTTTCCAACTGTACCAATAGTTGCACGGCAAACAAGCAAAACTTTTCTCATTTCGCCAGAAGGAAGTCTAAGTGTTGCATATTTTCCTTCCTTTGCCA
>CAZIPJ010000041.1:0-6160 GCA_964541365.1 uncultured Lachnospiraceae bacterium | reverse complement strand
GAGATTTCGCTGTCACCAAAAACTTTGCTATTTCCACCAATTTGAGCATTCCCGCCGATTACGCTTGTGTCAGCGATAATTGCCTGCACGCCTACTTTTGCATAGTCTTTGATTACTGCTTTGTTTTTAATTACTGCAATATTGAATATTTCTGCATTTCCGCAACCGACTGATTCATCCAATAGATGTGCGTTGTGGAAGGCTTTTGCATTGTCTTTTAAAACTGCTTTGTCTTTCATCTGTGCACAGTCAAACAAACTTGCTTTGTTTCTAAGCTGTGCGTCATCAAGAACTTTTGAATAGCCGTATGCCATTGCATCATCGTAAATCCAACAAGTTCCTTCTTTTGAAAGGTTTTTCTCGCTTTCAACAAAACCACCTTTCTGTCCAGCGTGAACTAAGATGTTTCCATCTTTGTCAACAATGTCTTCTGTTGCTTGAATTCTGAAAAGTGTGTGTCCATCAACTACGATGGATTCATCAGTTAAAATATATTTCATCCCCAAACTCCTTAGGGAAATTATACCACAATAAAATTATTTGTCAATAGTGACTTTGAAATTTGGGTTTTGGTGCGTATTCTTTTGACTTTTGTTTCCCTTATTTGTTATATTATATAATAAACTTTATATAAAGAATGGGAAATTGTCCCTTGGGAGATTATATGAAAATTGTTGTGGATGCCTTTGGGGGAGATAATGCACCAGTTGAAGTTGTTGAAGGTGCAATTCTTGCGCTCAAAAAAGACAAGGATTTGAAGGTTGTTTTGACTGGCGATAAAGAAAAGCTTGAAAAGGTGCTTGCCGGAAGAAATGAAAGAATTGAGATTGTCGACGCGAAGGATGTTATTACCAACGATGACCAACCAACTCTTGCAATAAGGCAAAAAAAAGACTCTTCACTTGTGAGAGCATTTGATATTTTAAAAGAAGATGAAGAAACCGTTGGACTTGTTTCTGCTGGAAGTACGGGGGCTGTGCTCACAGGAGCTATTCTCAAAATTGGAAGAATTAAAGGAATTTCAAGACCAGCACTTTGTTCTATTCTCCCTACAATTGTTGAAAACAAAAGCGTTATGATTTGTGATTGTGGGGCAAATGTGGACTGTAAGAGCGAACATTTGTTGCATTTTGCAATTATGGCTTCTTCTTATTATTCAATTATGAACAATGTGGAAAGCCCAGCTGTTGCGCTTTTAAACAATGGAACAGAAGAACATAAGGGAAATGAACTCACAAAAACAACATATCCACTTATGAAAACTCTGCCTATCAACTTTGTTGGGAATGTAGAAGCAAGGGAAACTATGAGCGGTGATGTTGATGTCATTGTGACGGACGGCTTTGCGGGGAATGTCCTTTTGAAAGCGACCGAAGGTGTTGCAAGCGGGATGTCAAAGATGCTCAAAAAGGAAGCAAAGAAAAACATCTTTGCAATGCTTGGGGCTTTGATGATGGGGAAATTTAAAGGTCTTAAAGCAAAGATGGATATCAACAAATATGGTGGTGCACCATTTTTGGGTTGCAAGAAACTTGTTGTTAAGACTCACGGCTCTGCAAACAGACTTAACTTCTGCAACACAATACTTCAAGTTGCACTTCTTCATAAAAAGAAACTTAATGAAAAGATTGAAAAGCTTGTGACAGAAATTACAGCTAAGATGGAGACTTCAAATGATTGATAAAAAAATTGGCTACAAATTTAGAGCACAAAACCTTTTGACGACTGCGTTGACTCATCCATCAAAATCGAAAGATAATTATCAAAGGCTTGAATTTCTGGGTGACAGCATTCTAAATTTTCTGGTTGGAGAGTATCTCTTTAAAAATTGCGATAAGCAAGAAGGAGAATTGACAGTTTTAAGAGCTCACTACGTGTCTGAAAAATATTTGGCAGAATGCTTTGATGAGATTGGACTTGCAAATGATGTTATCGCAGGAAAGAGTTTGAATGGTGAACTTACACCAGCAATCAAAGGAGATATTATCGAAGCTATTATTGCTGGGATATATCTTGACAGTGATATGGAGACTGCAAGACAGTTTGTGACTGAGAAACTTCATATTGAAGGCTTTGCTGACGCAAAGAATGACAATTATAAATCTCAACTTCAAGAGTTGATTCAAGCAAACTTTAAGTGTGCAATGAAATATGAAACTGTGAAAATCGATGACAATTTTCAGGCTTCGTTTTATATGGATGATGATTGCATTGCAAAAGGTTTTGGCAAGGACAAAACAAGTGCTGAGCAAAACTGTGCTTATGTTGCACTTTCAAAGCTTTTTGTTGAAGAAGATGAATAGATTATAGAAACATAACAAATCGTGTTTATTTAAGGTGGATGTATGTATTTTAAAAGAATTGAAATGATTGGATTTAAATCTTTCGCTGACAGAACTGTAATTGAGTTTAACGGTGGATTTACTGCCATTGTTGGACCAAACGGATGTGGAAAGAGTAATGTATCCGATGCAATTAGATGGGTGCTTGGGGAACAGAGCGCGAAGAGTTTGCGTGGTGACAATATGCAAGACGTCATCTTTAAAGGCACAGAAAAGAGAAAGAGCTTGTCATATTGTGAAGTTACATTGACTTTTGACAATACTGACAGATTTTTCAATATTGCCTATGATGAGCTTTCAATCACAAGAAAACTTTATCGTTCTGGTGAGAGTGAATATCAAATCAACAAAAATACTTGCCGTTTGAAAGATATTACCGACCTTTTGTTTGACAGTGGTATTGGTAAGAATGGTTATTCTGTTATTGGACAGGGTAAGGTCAGCGAAATCGTTGATGAAAAGCCAGAAGAAAGACGTGGAATGTTTGAAGAAGCAGCTGGCGTTGCAAAGTTTAAGTCAAGAAAGGATGAAGCTGAAAGAAAGCTTGCAAGAACAAGAGAAAATCTTGTGCGTATTGACGACATCATCTCTGAAATTGAAAGGCAGATGGGACCTTTGAAAAAGCAAGCAGAAGATGCAAAGAAGTACCTTGAATACAAGGGGCAACTTAAAGATTTGGAAGTTAATGCCTATGTTTATCAATATGAAAACGCAAATGTGGCTAAGGCGCAAATCAAGCAGAGAATGCAGGCTTTGGAAGAAGAACTCGTTGCAAGACAGAATGAGTTGGAACAAGTCACTCGTGACTATGACGAACAAATGAATCAACTTTCTGAGTTTGATAAGAAAATTGCAAAACTCAATGATGAACTTTTGAATCTTACTGTTGAACTTGAAAAGCAAGAAGGCGAAACAAAGATTGCAAGAGAGAGAATCAATTACACACATAAAGAAAACGACCGAATCAATCTCGATATTACAAACGCAAATATTATGATTGAAAACTGCGATGAGCAGGAAAGAGTCAGAAGTGAAGAACAAAAAGCTCTGAATGAGCGTTTGACTGTGCTTAAACATACTTATGAAACTCTTTCAAATAAGCATCTTGAAATTGTTGATGAAATGTCTTTGAATGAAACAGAAGCTGGACAATCTCAACAGAAGATGATTGAAACGCTCGGTTCTCTTTCAGATGTTAAGAGTAATGTTTCTCGTCTGGAAGCAGAAAAGGGGCTTTTGATTCAAAATCGTGGTGTTTTGGACAAGAATATCGAAGATGTTGAAGCTAAGTTGAAAGAAATTACAAACACTTACAACGAAAGTGAAAAGCTTATTAAGCAGGTTCAGGATGAAGTTAAGAAGATTAAGGCTGAAAATGAAGAAATTGCAGGCAGAATCTTTGTAAGTACAAAAGAAATTTCTGAACTTGAAACTGAAAGAGCAAACACATCAACTCAGATTAAAGTGTTTGAAAATAGAAAGAAACTTCTGACCGAAATGCAGGCTGAATATGAAGGCTATGCTTACAGTGTTAAGAAGATTTTGAAAGAAAGTGAGAAAAATTCCGCAATCAGCAGTAAGGTTGTGGGTGTTTTGGCGTCGCTTATTAAGGTGCCAGCTGAATTTGAAACCGCTATTGAAGTGGCACTTGGAAATGCTGTGCAAAATATCGTTACTTTCAATGAAAATGGCGCAAAAGATTTGATTTCTTACTTGAAGGAAAATAAATACGGGCGTGCAACATTCCTTCCAATCAACACGATGAGAAGACGTGATATGGACGAGAAACTTGTTGCTGGCAGAAAGGGTGTGTTTGGCGTTGCAAGCAAACTTATCTCTTATGATAAGCAAATTGACAATGTTATCAGCAACTTGCTTGGCGGAACTGTTGTTGTGGACAATATGGCAACAGCGGTTGACCTTGCAAGAGACAACAGATTCTCATTCAAAATTGTTACACTTGACGGTGATGTTGTAAGCACACAAGGTTCGCTCACTGGTGGAAGCAAGAAAAACGAGATTACAAATCTTATTTCTCGTGAAAGAGAGATTGGTTCGCTTACAAACGAAATTGAAGTGCTTACTCAAAAAGAATATGAGATGAAAAACAAGATTGAGTATCTCACTGTTGATTTAAATGCTTCAAAAGCGAATGAAAAGAAGATTTCAGCACAGAGAGCTGAGCTTGAAATTAAGTTGGCAAAAGAACAAGAAAGACTTGAAGCACTTTCAAGCAACTTGAAAGAACTTGAAGATGAGAAGAAAGTTTATGAAATGGAAAAGACATCTGTTTCAAACAAACTTAAACTCATCGAACAGGATTTGTCACAGTCAAACCTTGTTCAAAATGCTTTGAGCGGAAACAAGGAAGACGCTGACCTTTTGGTTAAGCAAAAACAAGAGAGATACAATCAAATCCGTC
The DNA here is from genome assembly GCA_964541365.1 of uncultured Lachnospiraceae bacterium. GTDB lineage: Bacteria > Bacillota > Clostridia > Christensenellales > UBA1242 > Caccovivens. The sequence continues at coordinate 1,396 of CAZIPJ010000041.1, read as the reverse complement.
GTGAAAGAGACGAAATTGTTTCAAATATGACCACTGTTAAGGTGGAGATTGCTTCTTGTGAGACAAAACTCAAATCTATTGCTGACGAACTTGACAGAATTATGGTGGAAAGAGATAAACAGATTTCAAATGTTGCATCATACAAATTGCATTTGGTGGACAATGAAAAGTTTATTGCAGAAGCAGAAGAAATGATTAGGGTGAAGATTGAGAATGCAAAACCATCAGAGACAAAAGATAAACTTCAAAAAATCAGAAGCGAAAGAGAAAACTTTGAAAACAACAAAATCGCCATTTCTGCAAACATCAAAAAGCTTGATGAAAGCAAGACTGTGGTTATGGAACAGATTTCTGTTGTCAATGACAAGAAATACCGTGAAGAAGGCAATTTGACAAAGGTTGATACTGAACTTGAAGCAATGCAAGAACGCATTTACGAAGAATATAGCTTGACTTATAACGGATGCCTTGAATTCAGAAGACCTGACTTTGATATCAAAGAAGCTTTGATTGCAATCAGCAAGTTGAAAAAAGATATTTCAGCACTTGGTTATGTCAATGTACACGCTATTGAAGATGTTTCAACGCTTCTTGAAAGATACAACGAAATGTCAACTCAATCAGAAGACTTGAAGAAAGCGGAAGACGATTTGGTTATGATTATCAAAGACTTGTCAAATGAGATGCTGACCAAGTTTAATGATGAGTTCAACAAAATCAATGACAGCTTCAAAGTTGTGTTTAGAGAATTGTTTGGTGGCGGAAATGCCAGACTTGAACTTACAGAAGCAGAAGACCCACTCAATGCGGGTGTTGAAATTATGGTTCAACTTCCTGGTAAGGCTGCAAACAAGTTGTCACTTCTTTCTGGTGGGGAGAAGACTTTGACTGCAATTGCACTTTTGTTTGCAATTTTGCGTTTGAAACCACTTCCATTCTCATTGCTTGACGAAATTGAAGCGGCTTTGGATGATGCAAACATTGAAAGATTTGCAATGTATTTGAAGAAATTGTCTCAATCAACACAGTTTATTGTAATTACACACAGAAAGCCAACTATGGAGCTTTCAGACAGCCTTTACGGTGTGACTATGGAAGAAAAAGGTGTGTCAAAGATTGTTTCTGTTAAACTTGCAGATGCAATTAGACAAGCTGAACTTGAAAATGCGTAAATAGGAGAGAATATGGGACTTTTAAAAAAAATTAGACTTGCACTTAAGAAAACAAGAGAGGCTATTTCGCGAAAGATTGACGCCTTAATGAGTCACGGCGAGCTTGATGATGAGTTCTATGATGATTTGACCGATATTCTTATTTCATGCGATATTGGTGTAAAAACTAGCATGGAAATTGTAGATGAACTTCGAATTTATGCTCGAAAGAACAAAATAAGAAC
>CAZIPJ010000040.1:0-6647 GCA_964541365.1 uncultured Lachnospiraceae bacterium | reverse complement strand
GAGCGTATGGTTCATACCCATAAGGTCGGTGGTTCGAGCCCACCTATCACCACCAAATTTAAATCTTGCGTAAGCAAGATTTTTTTATTCCCTAACTGCTGTGCTGCAAAAAATATTTTGCCTTGGCTCCGCCAAGCGAACCACCTTTTCGATGTCGGCTCCACACCCTGAAAGCGTGTCCAGCAGGTTTGTCCAACTTATTTTAAACAAGTTTGAACACCGAACCCACCTATCGCCACCATAAAAAAATTAGTGAAGAAGTTGTCTCCACTTTTTTATTTCTCAATAAGCAACAAAAAAAAGGCTAAGATTTTTCTTAGCCTTTTTCTTATTCTTTACCGCGACCTGCAAGTTGTTTTTCTTTGAGCTCAACCAATTTTTTCAAATGTTCTGCCATCTCCTTTTGATAGTCTGACTTCTTGTGAATCCCAGACTTGTCCAGAAACGCACCGATAAAGCTATCATTAACAAAACACTGATTCAAACATTCGCCAATCTCTTTAAGAATCCCCATTTAAACTCCTTTAATCAGGCTGTTTACCTTTACGCAATGCCTTCAACTGTTCTTCAGTAGGTGCCTGACCAGGGTGAGTAAGGGACCATTCTTGCATTGCAGCCTGAGCAGCAGCACTGTTTGCAGATTCTTTTGCGTAATCTGTTTTTTGCTTAATCTTAGATTTGTCGCCAAATGTTTCAACCATCTTGCTTGAACCTAATCCATCCCACATTGTACCCAATGCTTCTCCAACGCCACTAGAAACTCCTCTAAAGGCTGTTCCAAAGGTTTGTCCAAACTTGCTGTTTGCAATTGCGTGCCCCCTAGCGGCAAACCAATCACCCACTCTGCTTCCTCTTGCAAGGTCTGCTGTTCCTTTGCCTTGAACAGCGTTCGCAAAATTGCTCTTCGTCTTGCCCCATTGCGACTTAGCAGAAGCGTTTCTACTAACAGCAGTTTGTTCGTGAGTTCTCATATTGCTTGCGTGAGTCAATGCTTGTTGCGTCAATTGTGATGAAACTCTAGACCTATCAAATGTTGCTGAACTTCCACCATTAGATTTGATATCTTCCTTCATTGCTTTAACGGTTTCTTTAGCCTCGGCCTTTGTCATTCTTCCGCCAGCTGTCAAATCCCTAATCGCTTGATTTTCAGCTCGCTTACCACCATTCTTCAGAGAGTCGTATACTGAGCTATCGCTATCTGCAACTTTCTTGTGTGCCCTAAATGCATCCATTCTTGCTGCACTTTCTTGCTTTTGGCTATTTGAATGGCTAACTGCAGACATTTTTGCTCCAAAAGCGTGTATTCCGTGACCAAGACCGTGTGCGGCAGCCCCTGTAGCCTTAACAGCTTTTGCGCCAAGTTTTGCAGCACCAATTGTCATCTTTGTAGCTTTTCCAGCAACTGAGCCAACTTCTTCTGCCATCTTTCCACCAGTCTCGTTGGCATCCGCAGCACCAATTAAACCAGAAAGCGTTGCAATAACAGCTTTAATTGTAATCAGCCCAACAATGATAACCAAGGTACTAGCAAAATAGTCAGCAATTGGTATATTGAAGAAGTCAATCTCATTCATATAAGGCAGAATCATCAACACTAAGTTCATTCCGACGACAGCACCATAAGCCATCAATGTCTGCTTCATAAAGTTTTCTCTCCAACCCTTTGCAGCCTTTCCCCCGTCAAGTGGAGCGAGTCCAAATAGTGGTGGAGCAACCAAGAACAAGACGATGCACATAAACAGTCTTGTAATCAGTCCCAAGATTACATTTATGAAAATGGAAACACAGACAATAATTCCGCCGAAGCCAACAATAAAGTTGAATTGCCACAAATCGTAATAACACCAAACTAGTCCAACATTAAATTTTGAATATGAACCAACCGTTCTCGTCAAAAAACTAGTGAAATATTTTAATGACGAATAGGTGTGATTAAGTTCGTGTTTTTGAGTCAAAAGCAAATTGCAGGCAAACGCAGTATCAATCATATCTGCAAGTTTTTGATTCTCCTTCCCTGCGGCAGCCGTCTTAGCATTTATAAATAAGTTTTGTCCATCCGCATACGCAACATTGTCAACATTCAACTGTCCAAGTCTTGCTCTGTTTGCATTGTAAGCGGCTGTCTTAAACAACGCTCCTGAGAAAGGTTGAGTTGTTGCACCAACCTTGGCGTGCTCTTTTGCATCATTCGTAAGCCAAGTTAAATCAGTATTAGTTCCATATCTAATTTCAGAATCGTGTCCAAAGATATCATATCTTATATAGGTCTTTTTACTCTCATCTTTCGATTCAAGTCCAGTGACCTGTTTTGTTGTATAAACAGACTGCAACATCTTTGTGCCTTCTGCTCCAAATTCAGCAGAAATAGTTCCGCTATTTGTTGAAGTGAGTGTGTCAAGAGCAGTCAACAATGCTTCTGAAACATAAAGCCCAAGAACAACGATGACTGGAACTGCAACCATATTGATAATTGCCTTTCCTGCTGTGTAAACATATTGCATTGGTCCTTTGGCAGCTTTTTCGTCATATGAATAGTGGCTCTTAATAATTGCAATAATTGTACTTGCAAAACAAATAATAATACCAAAAACAATCATTGACCAGAACACTGTTGAAAGTGCAGAATATGTAAGGTTGTCTCTACTGTTTATTCCCAAGATGCCAGTAATGAAGTTTGTCACAAGGTCACCTTGAACTGCTTTCCCGTCGACATAGTAAACATCAAGACCAGCAAGCTTTCTGAAGAAGAGTTGCAAAAGGTCCAATACGCACGCAATTGATGCATACAAAAGATACATAATCTTTGGGAGCAAATCAAAGAGAGATTTAAAGAAATCCCCAACCCAATCAAAAAGTCCCAATAGCATTGAACTTGACATTTTGCGTCCTCCTGTTCTTTATTTTTCTCATTATAACAAATAAAAATACAAATTACAACATTTTTCTTAAAAAAAGTGACAGATTGGACTTAAATTAGTCAATTTTTGCGAAGCCAAATGAATGAAAAGCACAAGGATTCTAGACACTTACCCAATAAGCTTTATGTAATTACTCAAAAAGGATTTGTAATTTTATTTCAATCTCTTTATAATAGGAATATGAATGAGCGAATAAAAAGCAAATTGAAAACGCTGACCACCAAACCTGGTGTGTATGTTATGCGTGACAAAAACGGAGACATTATTTACATTGGCAAAGCGAAGAATTTGAAGAATCGCGTAAGCCAATATTTCCACTCATCTCCAAAGCCAAGTAAGGTTCAGGCTATGGTCAACTGCATTGATGACTTTGACTATTTTATTGCAATGAGCGAACTTGATGCCCTTGCTCTTGAAAGCAACCTTATTCACAAACACCAGCCTTTTTACAACATACTGCTTAAAGATGGAAAGATGTTTCCATATATCAAAATAAATTTAAAAGAAGATTTTCCAAGGCTTGAAATTGTCAGAAAAGTCAAGAAAGATGATGGAGCGAAATATTTTGGCCCATACATTGCAGGGATTGACCCACGAGAGATTTTGAAGACTATAAGTTTTGCCTTTAAAATCCGCACCTGCAAATCTAAGCTGACGACCTCGCCAACCGCAAAAAGAGAGTGTTTAAATTACTCTCTTGGGCTTTGCCTTGCCCCTTGCACTGGCAGAGTGACGAAAGAAGAATATGCAGAAGAAATCAAAAAAGTTGTTCGCTTTTTAAATGGTAATGATGATGAGATTGAACAAATCTTGACAGAGAAAATGGAAAACGCATCAAACTTGGAAAACTTTGAAAGAGCGATTGAGCTTCGTGAATGTTTGAAAATGCTCTCAAAGCTTAAACAACGCGTTGTTGCAAATTTGCCAAAAGATGTTGACAAGGATATATTTGCTTATCATACAGACGGCCTTAACGGCGTTGTAACCGTGGTTGTAGTCAGAGCGGGCAAGATATTAGGTGTTGCCAATTTTGTGCAAAGCGACGCCGAACTTGAAGAGTCAGAGACCCTTTTCAATTTTATCAGCGAGTATTATCAAAACACAATCGTACCAAATGAAATAATCGTCAGCCACAACATTGACGAACAATTGCTGTGTGACTACGTAGGCAAAAAAATAAACATAATCACCAACCCGCACAGTATCAATTTAAAGCTTTTGAATATGGCAAAAGAAAATGCTGTTGAGTATCTGACAAAGCATTTGGAAAAAGAAAAACTTGCTTACAGCAGTGGACTTGGCGCAGTTAAACAACTGCAAGAAAAACTTGGCTTGAAAGAACTTCCATTGCGTATGGAGTGCTATGATATCTCACACATAAGCGGGACTAATAAAGTTGCATCAATGGTTGTTTTTGTTGACGGCAAAGCGGACAAAAAACAATATCGCAAATTCAAAATCAAAACCGTGCAAGGGAACAACGATTTTGAAAGTTTGAAAGAGACACTAACTCGCCGACTTCAAAGATATGTTGACCAAAATGGAGAAAGTTTCTCGCAGAAACCAAATCTTCTTGTGATTGACGGTGGCAAAGGTCAACTTTCTTCCTGTTATGAAATTTTGAGAACATTTGGACTTGAAAACAAAATTGAGATGATTTCTCTTGCAAAGAAACTTGAAGAAGTTTTTACAACAAAGTCAAACTCACCAACAATCTTGAAATATGGCAGTGCAGAACTGAAACTGCTTCAACGCATCCGTGACGAATCTCACCGTTTTGCAATCACTTTCCACCGTACGCTTCGTACGAAAGAACAGACCACAACCGAGCTTGATAATATCACTGGACTTGGAAAAGTTAAAATAAATGCACTGCTTTCTGCATTTGGCACAACAGAAAATATCAGAAAAGCAAGCGTTGAAGAACTCTGCCTGGTCAAAGGAATAACCAAAGCACTTGCTTGCGAAATTAAAGCGTCGTTGTCCACTTCCAAAGACAGTCAATAAGTTAAAAAACCAAAAAAGAAAGGTTATTTATACCTTTCTTCTTTTGTTATTGGTTTGTCATATTTAGCCACTATGCTAACCTGATACTCATCCTTTGGTTCTGGATTTTCAATAAGCATATAGCAACTTGAACCGTATTCATCGTCTACCGGATTTTGATTTGTGACGGCACCCCACTTGTCATAAAATGATTTTGCAGTTTCATTGTTCCATTTCACGAAATACAAAGGAAGTTCTTTATCATTTTCTTCTGAAAATTTTTGCATATCTTTGATTGTCCAATTAAAAAGTGCACTTCCCAAAGCTTTACCGCGTTGCTCCGGTTTTAATATTTCAATCTGGTCTAAGTAAAAGGTTTCATCAGGAATGATAACAGCACCACGCTCCTTATCCCAATCACTTTCAGCTTTTGAAAAAATTTTTCTCGCCAAATAAAGATTTCCAATGTGGGTTTTTTCATCAAACAAAAAGTAGTCCTTTTTGCACTCCACACTGTCCCCTTCAAGGCTTCCACTTTCAGCAATAAAAAACAATTGCCCCCTGAAATTGAATGCAAAGACCCTTTGCCCAAAACTGCTTAAATGCTTCATTCTATCTCTGATATACTCTGTGCTCATTTGTTCCATATCTATATATTAACACACAAAAACTCATTTTTCAATACCAATTCCAAAAATCTCTTTACATTTTGTTTATGCTTTGCTATAATAACAAAGCGTTTGAAGAATATGCACTCGTAGCTCAGCTGGATAGAGCGTTCGTCTACGGAGACGAAGGAGTGGGGTTCAAGTCCCCAGCGACGCAAAAATAGCAAAAATTATTGACAAAATCATGGACGCATGCTATACTCAAATATGTATTTTTGAGTATTCATGCACCCTTAGCTCAGCTGGATAGAGCGTCTGTCTACGGAACAGAAGGTCGAGCGTTCGAATCGCCCAGGGTGCACCAAAAAAGCCTTTATTTTAGGGCTATTCAGCGATTTTTATAATCGCTGATTTTTATTTTTCTTATGCTATTTTTTTATCTTGAAATTCGTCTGACGATCAGTCTCTATAATCCTAATAATATTTAAAAGGATATTTAAAGTCAAACGATTTTGGGGGTGCGAAAATTTTTTGCTCAAAAATGATAGTTTTTGGGACTAAAAAGTGCCAAAAATGGCAGTTTGTCACAAATTTGTCACAAATTTATAACAAAATTGTGCAAATGTTGTATTGTATCGTGTAGTATTGTATGTGATTTTTCAGTGTTGATTATTATAAAAATTAAAGGTGCTAAAATTTATTTAGCACCTTTAATTCCATAATATCACTTAATCTAATTCACTTAAAGCGATAAATTTTAATGCTGGATATGCTGCTTCATAAGTTGGCAACAACTCATCAACAACATAAATTTCACATCTTGTTCCATATTGATAAGACTTATAAAGTTCTGTCAAATCAACGAAAGTTGTAGAACGAATAATAATTCTTTCAAGTGCAGGACAATTGTAAACCAAACCGATTTTGTAATAAGCACTTGAAATTTTAAGTTCTGTCAGGCTTGCCGGCAAATCCAATTCAACAAGTGATGTGCAATTGTTGAAAGATCTTTCACCAATAACTTTTACTGTGTCTGGGATTTTGATATATTCCAAACTTGTGCAGCCAAAGAATTGGCACCCACCAATTTCGACAAGATTGTCTGGCAATTCGACAGTTTTCAAACTTGTGCAGT
>CAZIPJ010000039.1:0-6715 GCA_964541365.1 uncultured Lachnospiraceae bacterium | reverse complement strand
AGGGTCATCCCATCGGATTTGCGAAGAACATCGGCAATCGTGCCAACAATCTCTAGCCTTGGCGTATGAAAAATACCTGCCCTTGCACCTGTTTTTGGACATTCCTTTATTATTTCATAACTAAAAAACTTGTCTTGCATATCTCTCCTTAAAGTTCTTTTCTTAGAGTAATATCTAAATCATTAAATCCATTTTTGTGATAGAATTTGATTGCATTTTCGTTTCCAATTGTCGCAGTTACCAAAATTCGCTTTGCATCATTATTTTTGCACCAAGTGACAAAAGCGTCTATAAGTTTACTTCCAATGCCAAATTTCCTGTACTCTTCCTTTATAAACATATTTTCCAATTCTGCTGTTTTCCCTTGATAATAAGAATACATTTGTTCCACACATATTGAGCCAGCCAGATAACCAACAATACTACCTTCTGTTTCAGCAACCATTACAAACTGCTTTTTAATTAAAGCTTTAAAGTATTTTTCAGATTGCTTTGTTAAAGACCAATCAGTTTTATATACATCAAATTCATTCTCAGTTTCATACTTACACAATTCATTATTTAGAGACTGAATGGTTTTAACATCTTTTTTTGTTGCTTTTCTTATAATAAAATTCATTTTAACTCCTAATCAGAGAGAGTTGTTAACTCTCGATAAACATTGCGTCGCCAAAACTGAAAAAGCGGTATTTTTCGTTTACTGCTGTTTTGTATATTTCAAGCGTCTTATCGATATCTCCAATAAATGCTGAAACAAGCATAATAAGTGTGCTTTCTGGCAAATGGAAATTTGTGATAAGTGCATCCACAATTTTGAATTTATATGGTGGATAGATGAAAATTTGCGTCTCTCGTCGTTGTGGTTGAATAACCCCATTTTCATCAGAAGCACTTTCCAAAACTCTCACTGATGTTGTTCCAACTGCAATCACGCGCCTTCCTTCAACTTTCGCCTGATTGATTGCTTGTGCAACTTCTTTTGTGACTTCAAAGTATTCGCTGTGCATTTCGTGGTTGAGAATGTTGTCTTCCTTAACTGGCCTAAATGTCCCAAGCCCAACGTGCAACAATACTTCAAGCACTTGCACGCCTTTTGCCTTCAATTTGTCCATAAGCTCAGTGGTGAAATGAAGTCCGGCAGTTGGTGCTGCACTTGAACCGTCAACTTTTGCATATACAGTTTGGTATCTTGATTGATTTTTAAGTTTTTCTTTGATGTATGGTGGAAGTGGCATTGTGCCAATCTCCATCAAATGTTCTTCAAAGCTTTTTGAGTCGTTGTACTCAAATCTAACCTTGCAAGCCCCATACTCGCCCTTTTCTGTAACAAAACACTTGATGTTTTCATTAAAAACTACTTCTGTTCCAACAGAAAGCCTTTTTGCAGGTTTAACAATTGTTTCCCAGTTTTTTAAATCAATTCTTTTTTGGAGAAGAATCTCAATCTTTGCACCGGTCTCCCTTTTAAATCCATACAGTCTCGCAGGCAAAACCTTGCTGTTGTTGACAACAATCACATCTCCCTTTTTAAGTTTGTCCACAATATCATAAAAATGCTTGTGTTCAAGCTTTTCGGAAACCTTATTGTAACACAAAAGACGCGAATGGTCACGCGGTTCAATTGGAGTTTGTGCGATTTGTTCTTCCGGCAAATCGTAATGATAAGTTGTTCGTAATAATTCTCTTTGCATTTTATCCCTTATTTAAAATGACCTTTGCCAATTTCTGTGCAAGTTTTTTATGGCTTTCTTTTGTTAAATGTACGCCATCTATCCCAGTTTTAAGGTCATTGTTATCAACATAAATAATCTTTCTTTTCAAGCAATATTGTTTATAGAGTTCGTTTAACTTTTTGCTCTTTTCACTTGCACCTTTGTATTTATCACCATTTCTGCAATACTCACTGTTTTCATTTACAAGTGGTAATCCGCAAATAATTATTTCTGGTTGAGTTGTTTTATCTATTTGCGACTTATAATTTGAGAGAAATTCAAAATACTTATTTACCATATCCACGATATCCTGAGCAGAATTATTGAAAGTGTTTTTCAATTCATTTGTACCCAACATTAAGATAATCACATCTATTTTGTCGTGAGTATCTAGGCAAGGTTTCAGATAAGTAAAACCATTTCTACCTTCCTTGCCTGGTCTGTTATCATCGGACATTAAAGTTCTTGAATTCAATCCTTCTTCGATTACTTCAAATCCCCCCCCGCAAGCAATGTTTGCAGGATTTTTGGCCATCTTTCAGTTTCATCGTATCGTTGGTGGTCCGAACCAGAAATGTAACCCCAAGTGTTTGAGTCTCCGTAACATAAAATTCTTTTCATATTGTCTCCCCTTAAAACCATCACTGATGGTCTGGATAAGAAATCCCGAGATGATTATATGCGTTTTCAAGTGCGACACGCCCCCTTGGAGTCCTTGCAACGAAGCCAAGTTGAAGAAGATATGGCTCATATACATCTTCGATTGTGCTGGCATCTTCGCTGATTGTGGCAGACAAGGTGTCAAGACCAACAGGACCGCCGCCAAATTTATAAATAATACTTTCCAAAATCTTTCTATCAATGAAGTCAAGCCCTAAATCATCAATCTCCATTTTTGCAAGCGCTTGGTCAGCAATCTCTTTTGTAATCTTTCCAGAGCCCATAACTTCCGCATAGTCTCTGACACGCTTCAAAAGCCTGTTTGCAATACGTGGAGTCCCCCTAGAACGCTTTGCAATGCCTAGACTTGCTTGCTCGTCAATTTCAATCTTCAAAATCTTTGCAGAACGAGTGACAATTTCTTGAAGTTCCACATCATTATAAAGTTCAAGCCTGCAAATAACGCCAAATCTGTCACGAAGTGGGCTTGTAAGCATTCCAGCTCTTGTTGTTGCACCAATAAGCGTGAATGGCTGAATTTTAAGTCTCATATTCTTTGCAGATGGACCTTTTCCAACAATAAAGTCAAGTGCAAAGTCTTCCATTGCAGGATACAAAATTTCTTCAACGCTTTTGTTGAGTCTGTGGATTTCATCAATAAAAAGAACATCATTTTTGCCAAGATTTGTCAAGATTGCAGCAAGGTCAGCAGCGTGCTCAATCGCAGGCCCAGATGTCACTTTAAATTGTGAGCCAAGTTCGTTTGCAATAATGTGAGAAAGAGTTGTTTTTCCAAGTCCTGGTGGACCATAGAGCAAAACGTGGTCAAGGGCATCTTTTCTTGATTTTGCCGCCTTGATATAGATTTCAAGGCTATCTTTAACCTTGGATTGCCCGACATATTCTTTAAGTGTTGTTGGTCTGAGAGAGTTTTCAATCTCTGCATCAGTCCAATTTTTTGTGCTTGTGATAAATCTATCTTCCATAAAACCGCCTTTCTAGATGTTGTGTATTATGCAATTTCGTCATTGAATACTACGCAATATAATGTGCTTATCTTCCAAGTTCTCTCAAAACTTTCAAGATGATTTCTTCCGCTGTGGTGTTTGGCTCTGCTTTGCTTCTTGCAAGCCTGTAAGCTTCGTTTTTGTTTACGCCAAGAGTGATAAGTGTTTCAACTGCATCATTAAGCGCACTTTCGTTGTAATCTCCCCCAGCCATAACTGATGCAAGTGCATCAAGACTGAGTGATGTTGTGCTTACTTTGTCTTTTAGTTCCAAACAAATTCTCTCAGCACCCTTTTTTCCAAGTCCCTTGATTTTGGAAAGTGAATTGGAATCTTCATTGATGATTGCAACAATCAAATCAGACAGTTTCATTCCAGATAAAATCCCTATTGCAATCTTTGGGCCTATTCCAGTGACTGTGATAAGCTTCAAAAATAGAGACTTTTCTTCTTCTGAGCCAAAACCGTAAAGTGTTACACCTGTGTTTTCACTCACTTGCAAATAGGTCAACACCTTAACTGTCTCCCCCACATTTGGCAGAGTTAAAAGTGTGTTGTTTGAGATTGCAAGCTCATAGCCCACACCGTTAACGTCCAAAATCAGAGTATTCTCATTTTTATATTCAATTGTTCCCACTAAAAAAGCAATCATTTCGTTCTCCTAGAATATACGATTATTATTTAAATTTGGATTGATTTGGCTATGACACAACGCAACTGCCAAAGCATCTGCTGCATCATCAGGTTTTGGGATTTTTTCAAGCCCTAAAACGCTTTTAACCATAAACTGCATTTGTTTCTTTTCTGCTCTGCCATTTCCAGTCAGCGCTTGCTTGATTTGCATAGGTGTGTATTCAAACAATCTTTCGCAATATTTGTGAGCAGTAAGCACAATCACGCCCCTTGCTTCTGCAACAGGAATAACTGTGGTTTGGTTTCTGAAATAGAAAAGTTCTTCAATCGCAACTTCATCTGGTTTGTATGTTTCAAAAAGCACCCTAAACGCTTCTTCAATATGTTGAAGTCTGACAGGGAATGTGTCTTCTTTTGGAGTTTCGATAACTCCATAATCCACCACAGCATTGTTTCTGTGAGTGTCAATAATACCAAATCCAACAATCCCATAACCTGGGTCAATTCCAAGAATTCTCATAGTCTAATTTTAGAATATTGAGCAGTATTTTGTCAAACAAAAACCTTATAAATAAGAATCACTCCACTTGTTTAAAACAAATGAAGTGACTTTTGTTCTCTATTTAAGTTTGACGCTTGGATTTTGAGTAAATGGTTTGATTTTTCCATACTCAAACTCGCAGTCTTTTGAGATGATTTTATATGGATGTCCTGCCCTGTATGCTTTTTTGTCTTTTTCGTCCATATCCACATAAGTATTTGCTCTGTCCATATGGAAGATGCCGTCCAAGTGGTCGATTTCGTGAGACAGCACTGTTGCTGCAAACCCTTCAAATTTTTCTGTGTGTGGTTTTCCTTTAAGGTCTTGGAATCTAACCACAATTTCGTATGGCCTTTCAACTACTGCCCAATATTGCAAACAGCTTTGACAACCTTCCAAAAATTCAGTCCTACCCCTTTTTGAAAGGATAACAGGATTCACCATTGTTATATGGTCTGTGCCATTTTTTGTGTGGTCAGTTGGGTCAGTATTTTTAACAAAAATAAGTCTTTTTGGAATTCCAATTTGCACGGAAGCCATTGCAAAGACAGAGTTTGCCAGTGTATATTCTTTCAAGTCAGCAAAGTCTTGTTCAAGCTGAGCATCAGGAAAGACAACTTCTTTTGAAATTTGACGCAAAAATGGTTCATTATCTTTGATTGTGACCAGTTTTCTCATTCCCACTCCTATTCTTCATCAGGAAGATTTACATTGTGATAAACTTCTTGAACATCATCAAGGTCTTCCAACGCATCAATCATTCTTTGGAACTTTGGAAGCTGTTCAGCATTTAAGTCAACATACATATCTGGAACAAGTTCTGTATCCGCAGAGACAACATTATATCCCTTTGCAGAGAGTGCATCACGCATCTCGTTGTGCTTGTTTGGTTCTGTGATGATTTCAACGCTGTCTTCATCTTCTGCAACATCCACAGCTCCTGCTTCGATTGCATCAAGCATCAAAGTTTCAACATCCTTTGCATCCACAACCAAAACTACTCCTTTTCTCTTGAAAAGGTATGAAACGCAACCAAGTGAGCCAAGTGCTCCGCCGTGCTTATCGAAAGCGTGACGAACATCGCCAGCTGTTCTATTTTTGTTGTCTGTCAAGCACTCAACAATCACTGCTGAACCGCCAACACCATAGCCTTCATACACCTGAGCTTCGTAGTTTACTCCACCAAGTTCCCCAGATGCTTTTTTGATTGACCTTTCAATATTGTCATTTGGCATATTGTTATCTTTTGCTTTTTGAATAATATCTTTAAGTTTGCTGTTTACATTTGGGTCTGGACCGCCAGCCTTAACGCATACAGCAAGTTCTCTTCCAATTTTTGTGAAGATTTTGCCCCTTGCGGCATCAGTTTTACCTTTTTTCGCTTGAATATTATGCCATTTTGAATGTCCTGACATTTTCTTTCTCCTTATATGTGTTTATTTCCTATACATAATAAAACAATTTCTGCCATTTTGTCAAATGATTAGGAAAATGTGTTGTAAAAAAAGGAAGCTAAGTTGCTTCCTTTTATTTTAAAACTTGTTTTTGTTGATTTCATACATTATGATTGAACCCGAAACACCTGCATTTAGGCTTTCAATTCCCTTCATCATTGGAATTTTGACCTTATATTCGCAGATTTTTTCAATCTCCTCACAAACACCGTTGCCTTCATTGCCAACAACGACACCAAGTGGCTGTGGTGATTTCTTGCTGCTTTTATCATCAGGACTGAATTTATCAGTAAGTGTGAAAATACTTTCGCCGTCCATATCAGTCATAATCAGTTTAAGGCTGTTTTTCTTTGCAAAGTCCACAAATTCTGACTTTGTCATCTCATAAACCTTACTGTCAAACACCGCACCAACTGAGCTTCGAATCAGTTTCTCGTTTTGTTTCTTGACTGAATCCAAAAGAAACACATATTCAAAGCCACAAGCTTTGGCTGTTCTTATCAGCGTACCAACATTGCCTGGGTCTTGCAAACTGTCCAAAACCAAGTAGTTTGTTTTTGGTTTCTCCACCATATGTTGTGTAAGGTATGCAATGCATAATACTTTCTGTGGTGTTTTTGTACCAGCAAGCATTTCAATACTGCGTTCGTCAGTCCATACTGCGGCTGCTGTTAGCTGTACCTCATTTACGGGCGAAAATTGATACCT
>CAZIPJ010000038.1:0-7149 GCA_964541365.1 uncultured Lachnospiraceae bacterium | reverse complement strand
CTGTTGCAACAGTCCCTTCTCCAACTGCTCTTGTGCTGTGCATTGCTCCAAAGCCAAGAATTAAGTCACTTACTGCTGTGAAGTTTGTCTTGTAAGATGAATAGGTTTTAAGCCTGTCTGGTCTGTCTGCGTTTGTGTTATTCACACCCACATCCGTAACTCTCCATCTGATTGGCTCAAACTTAAACCACTTCGTCTCTCCACTTGCAGTAAGTTTAACAAATCTGTCTCCATCGTATTCATATACTGGAACTTCTATATTTTCTGTTCCATCATTATATGTGAAGCTTTCTCCATTAGTTGTTGCAGAAGAGTTTAGTGTGCTTACAAGCGTACTATCAACTTCGCTCTGTGGATAATATCCGTCTTCAAAGTAGTAGTATTTGCCTTCACTGTCATATTTCAGTTGATTGTCACTTACTTGCTTGAAATAAACATAATATGTTGTTCCGCTTGTTGGAGTGTAAGATATTGCAGTTGTAATTGGCGTTGTTGGATTCTTGATTCCATCTGTTGGCGTTGAACTCGTTGAAACTCCTGCAAAGATATATCCATCCTTCGCCGTCCCAGTAAATGAGAATGACTGTCCTTGATGAACTGCATATGTGTTTGACGCAACAGTTTGAGTAGTCGAACTTCTTGAAGAACCATTTTGGGATGAATTGATGACTGCCCTACTAATTGTCACTGTTCCGCCAAGGTTACTGTCAACGTTCGAATATGTCCCGTCTTTATTAATTACTCTCAATTTAACAGTATTAGTAATTGAGTTTGCCGTCCAATAAGCTGTTAGGCTGATGTAATTATTTGAAGTTCCTGCAACAGTGCTTGTGGCAGTAACCGAGCCATTGTTCCAGTTTTTGAGAGTGTAATTACTTCTTGTTACCGTTGGTAATGTCCCATATGTCCCACCAACTTGCACAACCTTTGTATATCCAGTTGTAAATTTGATTTTGAATTGGTCGTCGTATTCACTTGCAGAACCATCTTTTATGTACTTTACTGCAATGAAGTGACTGCCTGCAACAGGAACTGTATATGAAACGGTGACCGCAGAAGGTGAAGACTGCCCCCGGAAACTCTTATAGACGCCAGAAGAATCCAAAGTATTCCTAAGTGTCAAGTATGTATCAAGATTACTCATAATGCCATAATCGTAATTGCTTTCCCCATAACTTATGCAAGAGAAGCTTACTGTTTGATTTGCCGCTGTTGTTGTGAAGTAATATCTCATATATGACAATGATGTGTCAATATCTTTGTTTGTGCTGGTATAATATCCATCTGATGTCATCTTAAAGGGAGTAACCTGAATCCATTCATCATCACTCTCTTTGTTTGAGTACACATTTTCAACAGTATAGCTGCTTACATTGTCTATTTTAAACTGTAATGAATCATAATAGCGATTAACTGAGCTGTCTTTCTGGTACTTTACATAGAAATAATGAGAACCCGCAGAACAATAAACACTTCTTACCATTTCCCAAGGAGAAGAATACTCACACTCTTCTTCGTCATCATAATCTATAACATTCCACCACACACCGCCAGAGAAATCCTTATCTAGATTACTAAACACTCCTTCATCACATTCATCTTCTGCGTAACAAATTGCACGGATGTAAACATATTGTGCAGATGGAACACTGAAAGAGATTATAGCCATTGCTGTTGAGTTATGGATACTCATATTCGTACTTTCGTAGTATCCCTGAGCATTGTAAACAAAGTCACCCGTCACATCATCATTTTCATAATAATTATAAGCATTATAACTGATTGGACTCATCGTGCCACCATTTGTGTTAATACTAAGTGGCAAATATTTACCAGTTGTATTTGCTTTGATAGTTACATTACTTTCTGGCATATTGAAGTATGCGAGTTGTTTATCACTTCTTGTGATTGTGACACTTCCAGATGTCACGGTCCAGCCAGCAAATTCATATCCATCCGAAACCTGTGCTCTAAGCGTCACAAGACTTCCTGCCGTGTAAGACTCTGAGTCTTGTTTAAGGTCAGAACCAGATTTGTTGTTTAACCGGACAGCCCTAATTCCGTCCCCAGCAACAACTGTAACATTGTAATAATTTAACGTCCACTGGGCTGTAAATGTGACTGTCCCAGCAGTTGCACGGAGATTTTTGTAATAACTCACACCAGTACAGTTATAAGTAAAACTTGAAGAGCTTACCGTGCTGTAACTTGACGATGAAGTTCCATAATAATGAGTGTTTGTGTCACAGCCTGAAATGCTCCAACCGGAGAAAGAATATCCTGTTCTTGAAAAAGTGTTGCTGACAGAATAATTACTGTCATAATACCAAGTTGAATTAGACTTTGTTCCACTTCCACCACCAGCCGAATAGGAAACAGTATAAGTATTCGTTGTCCAATGGGCGTAATAGGTGTGATTTCCAGAACAGTCTGCATCACTCCTGCTTGTGTATTTTGTTCCACCTGTCGCACTTGTCCACCAGCCATTAAAAGTGTACCCCGTCCTTGTAGGTTTAGTTGTTGTCAGTGTATATCCAACTCCTGCATAAAAAGTCTGGTCTGATGGAGCACCTGAACCGCCGTTTGCATCGTAAGTCGCATAATATGTATTTCTATAAATCACATAGTAAGACCCATATAATCTTGTAGTGCTTTTAGATTTTGCAGTAGCAACATCAGTAGTTACATTTCCATTATCATAGTTGCTGGCTGTAGTCGTATAAAGATAATAACGACTTGAAGTTGCCACTGTGCGCATTTGGTCATTGCCTGGCTGTACAGTTATTCCCCCTTTGTATGAATTTGCATCGCAAGAAGCGTAAATCCCAAACAAAGTTCTCCCAGTATGTGAAGAAGTATCAACCAACGCATATCTATAATAGTTGTAATTACTATGGCTATATGTATAATGAATGAATTTTAGATTTGTGATTCCTGTCCCTACATCAGCGGTCATACCGTATGCAGCATAGTATGTAATACCACCTATATCGTTGTCAACACTGTCCACTGTTCCATTATCTGCATAAAGCCAAAAATTAAAGTGTCCAGCATTACCTGCGGCATCATATGCTGTACTTGCCGCCGAGACAGAATACGAAGTTGAAGAAGTCCAAAGCATATTTATAACATAAAAATTATGGTAACTTGCGTCCGCACTAATTTTATCTCCGTCTTCTCCGGATGTTGTGTTTTGTCCATCGTCATAATCTTGCGACAGACTTGGATTCCCCGACTTGCCACATCCCGACAAAACAACACCGCCTGCGATTGCGCAGGATGCAACAACGAAAAAAGCAAATAATAAACATATAAATTTCTTCATATATCTCTTCCTTTGCAATAGTCACTGTTATTGTACCCCCCCCCCGCAAAAAAATCAAGCATTTTGCAAAGTTTCTGAAATTAACAAGAAATTTTATTGAAAACAAAAATAAAAATAGCAAACAGAGCCTGTTTGCAATAAAAAAGACTGGAAATTTCCAGTCTATTATTTTGAATGTCTGTCAGAATTCTTTGTCAAACTCACAAGTTCGTATGGAGTTTTTTCGTCTGCACTTGTCCCAATTTTTGTTCTATACATATAGTAGTTTTCATCTGTTGTTTTTTCTTCTGACTTTTCTTCGTCAGTTTCGATTGACTGCAACTTTGCATAGTAATACAAATAAGTTCCGTCAAAGGCATAACGGTTGCCATTGTAAATACTGTCATCAGCAAGAGTAACAAGTGCTTTACATTCAACGGCAGAACCATTCCCTGCAAAAACGCTTGAAACATCGGCAGAGTAAATTGAGTTTGTTGTTGAAAGATACATTGTTCTTCCAGAAACAAGCAAAACATTGTAATCAGAAAGCGCTGAGCCTTCATAGTTCAATGTCAAAGTGCTTGTAAGACCTGCGTTAGTTTGATAAGTCAAGATGCTGTTTGCTGTGTAGATATATCCCAATGTTTCATCTGAGTAAACTTGCTCAACATTTGAAATATCGCTTCCATAGAACAAGTCTGCCTTGTCAGCATTGATTCTTTTTCCTTCGTTTGTGTCAGTCTTGTAAGATTGTCCGTCGCAAGTGTAGAAAACGATATCTTTTTCTCTTCCAACAAGACTGAATGTCTTGCCTTGTCCACCACCAACTTCTGATTCTTTTCCACTTGCAATAGAGAGCTTCATAATTGATGTCCCAGAAACAGATGGATTGTCATCATCACTTCTTGTTTTCGTGTAATAAATATAACCGTTCCAATCAAGTGTACTTCCCACTTTGTTTTTTTCGTAAGTTTCTGGAAGTGCAACAGTCACAACATCTTTTGCAAGTGTTGTCTTTTTAACTTTGTTTCCAATTTCAAAACGAATAAGGTCTGAGCCTGCAAGCATCACGATGTAATATTTTTTACCATATTTCAAAACTTCGATTTGAGAGACTTCTGCTTCTGTTGTGTAGAGAGATTTTTTCTTGTCTCCGTTAAGTTTGCTTCTGTAAAGTGTTGAATAGCCAAATTGTTGAACAAGTTTTCCATCTTCGTTTTCAAACTTTTTGCGGTTTGGTGTCAAGTAGTATATATAGTTGCCATAAGCAAACATAAAACTCTTCTCTTGTGCAACAACTTCTTTTGCAACAGTCTCAACTTTCTTTGGAGAATGGTCCTTGTCTTTTGATGACAATTTTGCCCCAGCTTCCAATCTTGCAAGATAAGAAAGTTTTGCAGAGTTTTTGTAATCTTTATCATTTTCAAATGCAGTGTAGTCTGCAAAAGAATTACCAAAATAAAGATAGCTGTCATTGATAAGGACAGCAGAATTACCATTGAAAACCAATTCTGATTCTTTGTTTTTGATTGTTGAAACTGTGGCACAACCAGTAAGCAAGAAACCTACGCCCAGAAGCCCACACAAAAGTTTTGTTGTCTTTTTCATCTAATTCTCCAAGTTATTACTTCGATATCTTATCATATTATTGACAACAATGTCAATAAATTTTCAAATCGCCCCTTAGTCCACTGTGACAATACGATTGCCAACAATGTCGCAAGATGTCATATAGTAAGTGATGTTGTGTTTTTCAAGCACAAGACTCTGTTTAAAGAATGCGTGAATATGTCCATATACCACTTTGTAAACGCCATACTTTTCAAGAAGCGCTGTCACTTCATTGTCTTCTTCTTTAAAAGTGTATGGTGGATAATGAAGCATACAAACAATTTTTTCATTGCCAGTCTGCAATTTTTTTGCATTTTGCAGTGTCATTTCAAGGCGGAGCAGTTCTCTTTTGTAAATCTTTTCATTTTCCGCTGTCATAGGTTTATTTTTGTCAGGCAAATTCCAAAGCCTTGTTCCGCAAACAACATAATCACCAAACTTGATTGCATCATTTTGAACAGCAAAGAAGTTTTGTGGCAAAATTTCACGTACCGCACTTATGCTCTTCCACCAATAGTCGTGATTACCCCTTATTATAACTTTTTTGCCTGGCAAGTCTTTCAGCAATTCGAAATCAGAAACAGCATCTTCAAGTTTCATCGCCCAAGAAAAATCTCCGGCAAGCAAAACCAAATCTTCATCTGTAACCATTTCTTTCCACTGCGAAAAGATTTTATCAAGATAGCCTTCCCAAGTTGGCCCAAAAATGTCCATAGGTTTTGGATTGTTGACTGAAAGATGCAAATCGCTGATTGCGTAAACTTTCATACTAACCCTTCAAAACTTCTTGAACAAGTCTCATATCAACTTGTCCATTGAAGTTTGCTTTAAAGTGTTTCATCACAGCTGGAATGCTTTTGTCAGCAAGAGAATCAATAATTGCTTTAATTTCTTCTCTTGAAAGCATCTTTGGCAAATAAGAAGATGCAATTTCAATTTGACGAGAAATCCTTGCAACTTCTTCCGCATTCCCAACTTTTTCATAATTTAATTTTTCATCGTTAAGTTCTTTAATTGTCTTCTGCAAAATGTTTGACATATCTGCATCTGGCAAACTTTGGTTTCTGTCACCTTTTGCAATTTTTTCAAGCAAAACTTTATTCATCAAAACACTGTAAAATCCCCTTGCAACAGTGTCTTTGTTTTTCATAGCTTCGATATTTGCTTTCTTAATTTGTTCTTCAATCATAATGGTCTCCTTACAACAATATTTTAAACTATTTTAAACATTTAAGCAAGCAATCACAAACGGTACATAAAATTAAATGTTTGAAAAAGGGAATACTTTGTGATATAATGTCAGTAATTAAGGAGTTGAAATGAATAAAAAATATCTTTTTTTCATTGATATAGATGGCACTTTGGTTGACTATGGTGCAACCGAAATGAAACAAGAAATCGTGGATGAAATTGAAAGACTTAAAAAGCTTGGTCATATCTTCGTAATCGTTACAGGCAGAGCTTTGCAGAACACACTGACAATCAAAGGCATTGATTGCTTTCAATATATTGGTGCTCTTTTTGGAAGCTGCATCTATAAACTGCCAGAAAAAGAGCCTGTTCGCCTGACCAAAAGCTTGGACAAGAATGCCCTTACAGAGCTGCTTCAAATCATTGAAAAAGAAAAGACACCTTTTTCATTTAAAGATGCCGTGGAAGAGAAAACCTTCTTCACTGATTGTCCTTTTTTCAACAGGAAAAAGAATGTACGCTTTGTAGAAAAACAAGAATATCTTGATGACCTAAACAACGACCAAATAAAACAACTACTTGTGCTTGGGCATCTTCCATCAGAAATTTCAAATAAATTCCCACAGTTCAGTTACTACTTGATGCCAAAAAATTACACAGATATCACAGCTAAGGACATTGCAAAAGATAAGTGTGTAAAGTTTTTCAAAAACAAATTCCCAACAATGACAACCGTTGCAATTGGCGACTCATTAAATGACCTTGCAATGCTCGAAGAAGCAGAACTCTCAATCGCAATGGGGAACTCCGAGCCAGAAATAAAACAGCTCACGACCTTCGTTACCAAAGACCTAAACGACAACGGACTTATATATGCTTTCAGAGAAATATTGAAAATCTAAAAAGGCCCAGTGACTTCGGTAATATAATTTTTGCTAAAATGATTGACATATGCGGTTAAGCTGATGTATAATACCATTGCATTTGGTGATATAGCTCAGCTGGCTAGAGCGTATGGTTCATACCCATAAGGTCGGTGGTTC
>CAZIPJ010000037.1:0-7823 GCA_964541365.1 uncultured Lachnospiraceae bacterium | reverse complement strand
AGTGGCATCTTGCAACCTTCTTCTATGAAAGTTTGTGGAACTTTGCAACCTTTGCAATCCTTCTTACCCATCTTTTGAAAGTTAAATTTAAAAGGAATGGAATGGTTGCCGCCTACTATCTTATTTTGTACGGCATTGGAAGAGCTTGGATTGAAGGACTGAGAACAGACAGTTTATACTGGGGTTCTATGAGAGTATCACAAGTGCTTAGTATAATATTCATCGCTGTTGGGCTTTCAATCATCATCTTCAACACTGTCACCGCCCGAATTAAGAAAAAGGATACAACTGATAAGATTATTGAAATAATCAAGAGTGACCTGTAAGATATTTTTTTCAAAAGATTGGTTCGTCCAATCTTTTTTTGATTAAATTCCATAATGTTTAGCCATAATTAAACTATGAATGGAAGAATTGGAATAATGAAAAAGACTTGGCTGCTTCGTGGCGTAGCCCTTCTTTGTCTGTGTCTTTTTGTGTTTCTTGTATGTGAAAGCGTTTTAATACTTCAATTGCCACATCTCTGGTTTTACTCCTTTTGCCTTTGCGTTGGAATATACGAGCTTTGCAAAGGTTTCTTTTTCAGGTTTGACAGTGCATTATACTTTGGTACACTAATGCTCGGAATTGGAAGCTCAGGATATCTCTTCTTTCTTCTGGATTTGATGCAGTATGGTGTGTTTTTTATCGGTTTGGCGTTTATCTTTGCATCACTAAACACTTTCTTCTTCTGTCACCAAAAGTTTCACCTGATAATTGCTTATTCGATAAGTTTCGTCACACTTTATGGCTTTTTGTTAGTAAAAAATTTGATAACTACCCCGATTTTTATTGCTTTTGTGGTAATGTTTTTGGTACAATTGACAGTGTCGATTATATTAAATATTAAAAAAGGAATTTGAGAATGTTTCAGCAAGAAATCAATGGGTACAACCGAAATGAAGTGGATGTTTACATCCAAAGACTTAAAGCAAGCTATGAAGCAAAAGTGATGTCTGAAAAACTTAAAGCGTTGGAGTCAGAGAAAAAACTCCTTGACGCCAAGAATGAACGCATCGAGCTTGAAAATAAAGAAAAAAACATCTTAAATGCATTGAATGTCATTGAAAAGCAACAACAATTTCAAGAAGAAGGCTCAAAAAAACTCTATGGGCTGGTTATGGACAAGCTGGAACTATTGCTCAACGAGCTTAATCTAAAATTTCCACAACTTAGAAATGACCCAAAATTCACTGAAATTTCAAACGAGTTTTCAAGCGTTATTGAATCAGCAAAAAATGGACTTAAAAGAAATCCAACTGTCGCCTACTCTGTAAATTCTGGAAATGACAGTATGAGAGCATTGCTTTCAAAAATGCAAGAATACAAAAAAGTGCAAGAGCCACCAAAGGAAGTTAGAATCACCACAACAAAAGAAACTGCAAAACAGAATGAAGCATTCAGCTTTGAAGAAGCCCTGCACCCAACAGAAGATTTGGATGAAATTATGAAAGCATTTGACTTCTATAATCAAGATAACTAAGGAGAAATAAAATGATTGAATACAAATTTGATACACAACTTTTGATTGAAGGAAAAAACTTGTCAGATGACAAAATAAGAGATTACATCACAGAAAATATTGAAGGAGATTGTCTTTTGGTCGTTGGAGACGATGAATTGATTAAGTTGCATTTTCATACCAACACCCCTTGGAAAGTCCTTGAATATTGTGACAGTCTTGGTGACATTCAAGATATCATTGTTGAGAATATGGAAAGACAAGCAAATGGTTTGAATGGTTAACACACCCCGTGTGATTTTATTAGTGTAAATCAATGTAAAATCTTATTCGTAAGATACAGCAAAAACAAAAAACCACCAAATATAAATTGGTGGTTTTTATTTTAAAAAATTTGAAAGTTATAATTAAGACATAAATAAAGTTAGAAGCATTCCAGAAGCAATTCCAATAACAAATTGCATCACCAAAATTGCCAAGTTTTTGAGTGGTTTCTTTCTGTTTTTCGTCCACAGAATTATCATTCCAACACCGGCGCAAGATGTAAGCCCCGCAACAAGTGCAGGAAAGCAAAGAGAGCCGGCAACATAGAGTTCCACCAACAGCACGGATGACGCACAATTTGGAATGAGTCCAACAACTGCCGCAACAAGCACTTGAATATACATACTGTTTGTCAGGACTTTTGAGATGATGTCCACACCTGCATATTCAGCATAGCCGATTAAAAGATTTAAAATAAATGTTGCAACAAAGATATAAACAACAATTTCAAAAGTATGATAGTAGGCATCTAAAAATACATTATCGACACAACAAGATTTTTCGTGTCCGCAGTCATCACTGCAATCGGTGCCGTGGATATGCCCACAAGCGTGGTGGTGATGATGTTCAGTATGGCTTTCAGGATGTTCGCAATGGTGTTCTGTTTCGCTATGTTCAGTTCCAACAGACTCTTGCTTCTTTCTTTTCTTCAATTTAGCAAGTAGTGCAACCGCTCCATCAATAGCAAACCCCCAGAATAGTGCAAGCACAACCTTAACACCAATCAATAAAAGCATTGAAAGCACTGAATTCCTGTTTGTAAGCATAATAGGAATTGCTTCATCGGATGTCGCAATAAAAACTGCAATCAGTGTCCCAAGAGATACTTTTGTTTTTGAGTAAAGGTCTGCAATCACAGATGAAAATCCACACTGTGGCACACATCCCAAAAAAGATGCATAAATTACACTAGTTTTTCTGCTTTTGGAAAGGAATTTGCTAAACTTGTGACTGTGGTCGTGTGAGAGATAAGAAACCAAAAGATATGCGAGAAAAAGGATTGGAAGCACTTTAAGGCAATCCACAACAGCATCATACAAACTGTCAATAAAAACTTCTGTCATTCTCACTCCAAATTATTTTAGCCCATTATAGCATATGCTTAAAAAAAACACAACCGATTGCCTGTCGAAAACTTTTCAAACACCCAAATAAGTTGACTAAGCAACATATATATGATATATTATTTTTAGTTAAAAAATTTTAACAAAAGGAAATCTGAAATGAATAGTGCCAATTTTTCTAAATTGTTTAATATAAAAAAATTCCACAGTTCTTACATAGCAAGTGTCGCCCAAGAGAACGACATAGGCGTTGGATGTTTGGTTTTTATAAAAGCGCTTTCAATTAAGGATTTCAACTCTCAACAGGAGATTTCAAAATTTATCGGCTGTAACAAAGCACACACAAGCCGAATATTAACAAAACTTCAAGAAAAACAATATATAACATTTTCAAACGGAAAAAATCAAAATATAAAAATTTCCTTAACAGAAAAGGGAAAACTTCTGGCAAAGAAAGTGGCTGATAAGGATAAAGAATACGCAAAGAAACTTGTTGAAGGGATTGACAAAAATGATTTGGATGTCTTCAAAAAGGTGTGCAACCAAATCTATGAAAACTCTGAAAAGTTGACAAATATATAACAAAGGAGAACGAAGTGGAAAAAGAACTTAGACTCATTGGCGTTAATAAAATCTATAAACTAGACAATAAAGAGACCTTTCAAGCTCTGCACAACATCAATGTAGAATTTGAAAAAGGTGAGCTTGTTTCCATTGTTGGAGAAAGCGGAAGTGGAAAGTCAACGCTTATGAATTTGATTGGCGGACTTGACTCAGATTTTTCTGGTCAGATAATTGCTGGCGGAGAAGATTTAAACAAACTGAGTGAAAAAGAACTTGATAAATACCGCAAAAACAAAGTCGGTTTTGTTTTTCAGTCTTTCAACCTAATCTCCCACCTTTCAATCCTTGATAACGTCACCCTTGCTTTGACTCTTTCAAATGTTGGAGAAAAGGAAAGAATCAAGAAAGCAACTGAAATGTTAAAGAAAGTTGGACTTTCAAACCAGCTTAAAAAGAAACCAGCTCAATTGTCTGGTGGACAAAAACAAAGAGTTGCAATCGCCAGAGCGCTCATCAATGACCCAGAAATCATCATTGCAGATGAGCCAACCGGAGCTCTTGACAGCGAAACTTCAATGCAAATTCTTGAAATTTTGAAAGAAATTGCTGACAGCGGGAAACTTGTTATTATGGTCACACACTCAGAAAAAGTTGCATCAATTTCTTCAAGAGTTGTGGAGATTTCTGACGGAAAAATTGTCAGCGACAGCATTAACAAAAACTACCAAAAGAAAGAAAAAGAAGTGGACGAAGATGAGCCTACTCTTGTTATTCCAAAAATTTCAGCCGACGAAACGACAAACTCAAAGAAAAAATCCCAAAAAGATAAACAAAACCTTTCTCTCATTTCAGCAATAAGACTCTCCCTGCACAATATGTGGGCAAGCAGAATCAAAAACTTTTTAATGGCATTTGGCGTTGCAATCGGAATTGGAAGCTTAATTTTGATGATGAGTTTCAGTTCTGGAATCACCGATTACATCAATAAAACAATGAAATCGTATTCCAACCCAGAGATAGTGACTGTTTCGAAAAAATCAGAAACACTTGGTGACGCCTTAAACTATGAGAAAAACAAATTCTCTGATGAAGATATCCAGACTCTGTACAACGATGTAAACGAGTATTTGCAATCTGAAAAGATAAACTTCACTGTTGACGAAACAAACACCACGTTCGGTTTTTCACTTATGACTATGGTACTTCCAGAAGCAACAGTATCAGAGCTTTTTGATAAAGAAAACAAGAAACAAATTTATTATCTCTACTCCATTCCCCCATATTACACAGAGCAAAACATCATCGAAGGAGAAATGAGTAAACCTGCAACTCTTACACCAGATGGAAAAGTTGACCCAAAAAATAAAGGTGGATTTATGTTCACCAAAGGAATATACGATTTGTTCCCTGGCAAAAGCCCAATCGGGCAAGAAGTTCAAATAAACATCCAACTTCCAGACGGAACAAAATTCACTTTTACAGACGAGATTTGTGGTATTATGGACACATCAGTAATGTCTGGCTTTATGGTTGCTTATGTAGACTATGACTATCTTAAAGCATTGTTCAACGAAACATCAGAAGGCTTGTTTGCCCCAACCACAATCTATATCAACACAGGTTCTGAAAGCATTACAAACAAAATCAACTCTTACCTTGCTTCTTCAAAATCAAAATACACAGGTTCAATTGAAGACAGCTTGGCAGGGATGTTTACTGGAATGTCAAGCACCGTTGGAACATCTCTGACCGTAATCTCCTGCATCTCACTGCTTGTTTCTGCAATGATGATTTTGGTTGTTCTTTATATGAGTGTGACAGAAAGGACTAAGGAAATTGGTGTTCTGAAATCAATTGGTGCAAGAAGAAAAGATATAAAACGAATCTTCACATCTGAAAGTTTCCTTGTTGGAGTGCTAAGTGGAATTATAGGAATTTTGTTCAACTTACTGCTTACACTTGTTGTCTTCCTTGTTCTTAAATTCACACTTGGAATTGTTCCAATTTCATATCGCTGGTGGTATTTCTTTGTTGCAATGGGAGTGTCAATAGTAATTAGTATGCTCTCTGGGCTCTATCCAGCAAGCAAGGCCGCAAAACTCGACCCAGTGGAATCACTCAGAAGAGAATAAAGGATTTTGAAATGGTCAATGTAAAAAAATTTTTAAAAGATAATAGTGATTTCGGTTATGCACAGTTCAACGAAAAATTCATTACATCCGCCTACCCTATAATTGGTGTGCGAATCCCATTGCTAAGAAAATTTTCAAAAGATGTCGAGCCAGAGTATATTGACCTTGATGGTGCTTTAACTCACGAAGAAATTTTGCTTTATGCGTTTGCTGCTGGGCAAATAAAGTCCGAAGATGAACAACTTGAATATCTTCAAAATCTGCTCCCCTATATTGACAACTGGGCAACTTGTGATTGCACTGTCTCTGCACTGAAAAAACTCACTGGGCAAAAGTCATATAATTTCTTTTGTGAGCTTTTGCAAGACGAAAGAGAGTTTTATGCGCGTGTTGGAATTGTGTCAATGATGAGAAATTTTTTAAAGACTGACAAACTTGATGACCTACTTTGCCGAATTAAAAAAATAAATTTGCAAGACTATTATGTGAAAATGGCAATAGCGTGGCTCTATGCTGAGCTGTGCACTATCAACTTCGACAAAGCAAAAACAGAGATTGAAAACACAGATGACAAGTTCATCCGAAACAAGTCTATCTCAAAGGCATCAGAAAGCTATCGTGTGGATAAGCCACATAAAGCTGAACTTCAAAAACTTAGAATAAAATAAACACCCAATGGGTGCTTTTGGTTATGATTATCAACAAAAAACACGAAGAACATTTCGTGTTTTTTCATTTTAAACAATCAAACAGCAAACTGAATGCTAAAC
Source organism: uncultured Lachnospiraceae bacterium (assembly GCA_964541365.1). GTDB lineage: Bacteria > Bacillota > Clostridia > Christensenellales > UBA1242 > Caccovivens. The sequence continues at coordinate 1,468 of CAZIPJ010000037.1, read as the reverse complement.
ATTGAAAGCATTTCTTTTCTTGTAAGTGTCAAAAATTAAATTGATGATAGATGGGAAGTATTGAATAAACTTTTTCTCTTCAATCAACTTCAAAATCTGCTCTCTACTCGCCCATTTCACTGCTTGGACTTCACCATCCACAAACTTAATGTCTTTCAACTTGACATCTTTCTCAATTACAAACATATCATCAAAACCTTCAAGGAAATTGAAAGTGTAAAGTGGTCTAATCTCAGAGAAGTCAACTTCTAGGCCAAGTTCTTCTTTAAGTTCTCTCTGTGCACCCATTCTGGCGTTCTCACCAGCCTGAACATTTCCGCCAAGCGTCAAGTCCCAAACATTTGGGAAGTTCTTTTTCGTTTTCGAACGCTGTTGAATCAAAAGTTGACCTTTTGAGTTGATTAGACAAATATGAACAACCGTCCTGTATTCTCCCTTCTGCATCTTGCTTTCCTTTTCTGCCAGTTTACCTATCTTAATTCTGTCAGCATCATAAATATCAATCAATTCCATTTCTGACTCTCCTTTTAAATGAAAAAAGAAAGAAAAAAATTCTTTCTTTAAGCAACTTATTTATTGTCAGCAGATTTAACTTTTGCAGCTTTTCCAGTAAGGTTTCTAACGTAGTAGAGTTTTGCTCTTCTAGGTTTACCTTTTCTGATTACTTCAATTGAAGCAATCTTTGGTGAATGAACTGGGAATGTTTTTTCAACACCTACACCATAAGAAATTTTTCTTACAGTGAAAGTTTCTCTGATTCCGCCGTTCTTTCTGGCAATTACAACGCCTTCAAAAGCTTGCAATCTTTCCTTGTCTCCTTCTGCAATTCTTACAACAACTTTAACAGTGTCTCCGATTGCGAAAACAGGAACAGTTTCTTTCATACCTTCTCTTTCAAGTTGGTCGATAATGTTAGCCATTGACTTATCTCCTTTTTTCAGATTTTCGACAAAGTGTTCATAAAGACTGAGTAAAAACTCAAATGTTCTCCATCGGAGCACCCGAAGTCTTTTTGATTATAGCACACCAAATCCCCAAAATACAAGTGTTTTAAGCAATATTTTCTCAATTTTTTCAAAAAGTCAAACGAAAAAAGAGCCGCAGGCTCTTATATTTCCTTAATGTATCTGGTATACTCATCAGCCCAAGGATAATTCATTTCAATCATCTTTTTCCTGAGCCCCACAAGGTCGAAATCAAGTTTCTTCTCTTCAAAGGAAAAATGGTCTTCGTCTACATCAATCATAACATATCTTCCTGGATGAACCACTCCAAGCGAACCAATGCCAAGATATGTAGCTTTGTCCGTTTTACAGTACAAAGGTATATGTTCGTGACCGTAAATTATGTAGTTCTCATTGTATTCAGCAAAAAGTTCATCCAAAGTTTCTCCATTAAAAACATCTGGTTCATCCTTGACAAGCCTATCCGTCTCCTAAGGGAAATGGATGAAAAGTACCCTATTCCC
>CAZIPJ010000036.1:0-8615 GCA_964541365.1 uncultured Lachnospiraceae bacterium | reverse complement strand
ATTCTCAACTTTGCTTCGTCCAGCACTTATTGAGTTTAATCAAAACTTGAAGGCTTTGGGTTATATAGATGAGAAACTTTCTCTTGATGACAAAAATTATGTTTTGAGACTCTTCAACAGAACACAAAGAGAAGTTATTGAACAATTTGGTGAATGCTATACACTTAGATATGATGCTTCCTTTGCACAACTTGCCCAAGCTCAAAGACATAGAACAATCGATTATTCAATTAAAATGAAAGATTTTGAAAATTCTGGGTTCTATGTTCCACCAATCTTGAAGGGGACAAACTTTGAAAAAATGTGGCTTGCAGATTGTGAGAAAATGGCTGGAAAGATTCCTCAGGGGATGTTGGTTCCTGTTGTTGAAAGAGGTACGATTGACAACTTCAAATTGAAGTTGGATGAGAGATTGTGCTCTTGTGCTCAGCTTGAAATTGCTCAGCAAACAAAAGTTTCATTGGACAGACTCTACACAAATCTTTTGACCGAAAATGCTCCACTTGCAGAAGAACTTAAACCTCATATGAATGGCTCTCGCTGTACTGGTCCAAATTACAAATGTACAACACCTTGTGGATTTAAGTCAGGTGTGACAGGAGAGAGAATTATCTAATTGATAAAAAGAAAAAGAGTGGCAATGCCACTTTTTTTGTTGGCAAAGTTTGTGAAATTTGCAGGTTTTTGTCAAGTGAAACTATATATAGTCATATTTTTATAATTATTTTGCTCAAAATAAAGGAAGAACGAAAGTTAATGTGGTATAATAAGGCATTGGAGTCTGTTTTTTGGGGGTATTTTGGAAAATCGCGGAGTAAATGCCGACTGGCTTGCAGAACTGAAAAGGAAAAATGACATAGTAAGCATCGCTTCCAATTATCTTCGCTTGGAACAAAAGGGAAGAAGATTTTGGGCGTGCTGTCCTTTCCACAGTGAAAAAACACCATCGTTTTCAATCAACAACGATGATGGAATTTATTATTGCTTTGGCTGCAAAGAATCTGGCGATGTGATTAAGTTTGTTCAAAAACTTGAAAATGTGGACTTTATGGATGCGGTAAAGATTTTGGCTGAAAAAGCTGGAATGGAAATTCCTGAATTTCAAGCTTCTGGTCAGAGAAAAGAAAACCAAAAGAAGAAAGAAAGAATTTTGTCCGTGCTTGATTTCACTTACAAGCACTATGTGGACAACCTTTATGGAAAGGATGCAAAAGTTGCACAGGACTACATAAGAGTTCGAAAGTTTACAAGAAGAGAACTTGAAGATTTCAAGATTGGATATTCAAAAGATTGGAATGACCTTGTAACATATTTGAAGGGGAAAGGCTTTTCAGAAGAAGATATGCTTGAAGCGGGAGTGTGTGCAAAGAAAAACAACCATTTGTTTGATGTGCTTGCAGGAAGACTTGTGTTTCCAATTTTCAATGCTTTTAATGAGTGCATTGGTTTCAGCGCAAGAGCACTTGAAAAAACTGATTTTGCAAAATACAAAAACACCGCAGAAACACTTGTCTTCCAAAAGGGAAGAGTTGTTTTTGGAATCAACATCTTAAAAGCTCAGAAACAGCAACAACTTGTCAAAAATGTCATCCTTGTTGAAGGACAAATGGATGTCATTGCAATGCATAAAGGTGGGTTTAAGTCCACTGTTGCTTGTATGGGTACAGCTCTTACAAAAGACCACATCACTGAGCTTAAAAGATACAGCGACCACATTGTGCTTTGTTTTGATGGGGACGGTGCTGGCGTTAAGGCGACAATTCGTGCGATTGAGATGTGGCGTGATGAGAATGTGGACCTTCGAGTTGTTAAACTTGCAGGCGGGAAAGACCCAGACGAGATTTTGAATACTCTTGGCAGAGAAAAACTGCAAGAGATGATTGACAACGCTGTGCCTTATATGGAATATTTGATTGACTATCACAAATCAAGATTCAATCTTGACAGTCCAGAAGAAAAAGGCAAGTTTGTCAAGAGCGTGCTTGCAGAGATTAAAAAACTTGGAAGCCCAACGCTTTACGAACCTTACCTTGAAATTGTCAGAGACCTTACAAAGATTCCGCTCGATGTGCTTAGGCGAGATGTAAATGCGCAAAGCTCTGCTGTTAAGTTTTCAGTTAAGGAGCCTGAAATTCAGACAAAAACAATAAAGTCAGACGACAAGGCTCAAAAATACATACTTTCTTGTTTGTTGCATAAACGCGGAAGTGTGGATGCGAGATTGGATTATTCAAGGCTTCTTGCAGGATATGAAAGATATTTGGATATAATTAAGCAAAACTTGCCATTATCATCAATTTTTGACATTGAAGGGGCAAGTGAAGATGAGTTTTTGATGGAACTTGTAAACTTCAATTTTGCGGAGTTTGAGAAAGACGAAGAAAGATATTTCAAAGAATGCGTTTGGAAGATTGCAGAGCAGAGACTTAAAAAATTCCAATCAGAATACAATGAGCAGTATCGAAATTGTGAAGACCTTGAACAAAGGTCACAAATTGCAAGTAAACTTGGAAAGCTTGCGTTACAGTTGAAAAATAAGAGTTTGGAGGAATTCTATGTCAGAAGATAAAGAAGAATTAGCAAAAATCAAGTTGATGCACGAAAAATTGCAAGCACTTGCAGTTAAGAAAGGCTCAATCAACGAAGAAGATGTCTATTTCGCATTGCAAAAAGTTGGAGATAATGCCAAAAATGTTGAGAAGTTTTTGGCTAACTTACAAAAGCGTGGAATAAAGATTATCAGAGCAAATGATGAAGATTTGTATAAGGACAACTTTTCAGACCTTGTGATGTCTGTCAGTGTGGACGACCCTGTCAAGATGTATTTGAAGGATATCGGAAAAGTTCCACTTCTTTCAGGTGAAGAAGAAAAAGAGATTGCAAAGAAGGTTATGCAAGGGGATGAATATGCAAAGAAAAAACTTTGCGAATCAAACCTTAGACTCGTTGTCAGTGTTGCAAAGAAATATGTTGGCAAGACATCAATGTCATTCTTGGATTTGATTCAAGAAGGCAATATGGGACTTCTGCGTGCGGTGGACAAGTTTGACTATACCAAAGGCTTCAAATTTTCAACTTATGCAACTTGGTGGATTAGACAAGCAATCACTCGTGCGATGGCTGACCAATCAAGAACAATCAGAATTCCTGTTCATATGGTTGAAACAATCAACAAATATGTCAAAGTTTCAAGAAGTTTGATGCAAAAGCTTGGAAGAGAAGCAACCATTGAAGAGATTGCAAAAGAAATGGATTTGTCTGTTGCAAAAGTTATGGAAATTCAAAGGACAGCACAAGACCCAATCTCTTTGGAAACACCAATGGGCGAAGAAGACGACGGAAAGATGGCGGATGTCATTGTGGATGAATCTGCAAAGTCTCCAATCGAAAGTGCGACTCAGACATTGCTTAGAGAACAACTTTTGGCTGTTATTGATACTTTGACACCAAGAGAACAAGAAGTTATTCGTCAAAGATATGGACTTTTGGATGGAAAGCAGAAGACTTTGGAAGAAGTCGGAAAAGAATTCTCTGTCACAAGAGAGCGTATCAGACAGATTGAAGCAAAAGCCCTTAGAAAACTTAAAAATCCAAACAGAAGCAAGCGTCTTATTGACTTTGTTGAATAATGCGTATAGTGGTCGGTTGGAATGACCAAATCAAATTAAATGGAGAAAATTATGAATATTGAAAATATATTGAAATATCAAAAAGTTGATGAAGAACTTTTTAAGGTTGAACAAAAACTCTCTAACAGTCCTTTCAAGAAAAAAGCAAACGAACTTGCCTCTCTTGCAAAGCGTGCTCAGACAAGGTCAACAGAACTTGAAGCGGAAGCTGAGAAACTTATTGCAGAGATTTCTGACATCAAGGAAAAATACAACTTCAACATTTCAAAAGCAGACGAGATGCTTGGAAAGAACATTGAAGATATGAGCGTGGAAGAACTTGACAAGCTTAATGCTTTGAAATCAAAAATCTTGTCCAATCTCAACATCTTGGAAAAGATGCTTCAAAAGAGTGCTGAAAACATCAATCGCATCTTGGCAGAGTTTAACAAGACAAAGAAACTCTATGATGATGCAAGAGAGAAATATAATGAATGCAAACTCAAAATTGATGAAGAGACCAAAACTCTTGAACCTGAAAAGGAAAAAATCAGAAAAGAACTTGCCAAACTTGAAAAGGATGTTGAGCCAAACATTCTTGCAGATTATAAGAAGAAAAGGAATGACAACATTTTCCCTGTCATTGTTCCGCTTGAAAACGACCATTTCTGCGGAAGATGCAGAATGGAACTTCCAAAAGTTGCCATTTCAAGAATCAAAGAAACTGGCGTAATCACTTGCGAACATTGCAAAAGATTTGTTTATAAAAAATAAGAAAATGAGCCTTCGGATTTGAAGGCTTTTTTTATAAAAAATTTTTAAAATTGGGTATTGACTTTGGTGTCGAATACTGATATAATGCATATATCAAACATATGAGAGTCTGTTTGTGAAAGACAGGAAAGGAGAAAATGCAATGACAAACAATTTTATGAACTTAGTACCACAGGAAAAAGAAGTAGTGGGTAGAAGCTTGAGAGATTCAAGAAAAGGAAAGCAAGTAAGAAAACCAAGTGTGAAGGAAAATGTTGTTCCAAAGTGTGCAGTTGAAACTGTTCAATTGAAAGAGTCTTTGGATTATGTAACAAAGCTTGAAAGAAATGGAACTGGCGTTCCAAGCAAGTCTAAATTCAATGGAACTGGCAAAAATTTCAGAGAAGAAGTTGAAAATAATGCGGATGCAAGAGTAGACAGAAAAGCTGCACTTTTGAGTGAAAATGGGCTTAAAAATGATGCAAAAAATGTTGCAGGTAGACATAAAAAGAAGAAAGAGAAGGCACTCTACACAAGAACTACACAACACAGAGTTGTAAGTGCAAGAAGAGCAAAAGGTCAACTTGAAAAGATGGAAGATGAATTCGATAAGGATGTTGCTGCAACTTGGGGAACAATGCTTGGAGAATATGATACACTTGCTGCAAAAGAAAGTGATGAAGAATATAAGAAATGGTATGATGACAGTGTAAAAGCAAGTGATGAAGAATATAAAAATTGGTATGACGAAAATGCAAATAAAGCTCGTGAAGATGAAGACAAAGCTGCTTTGAAATACTTTGAAGAAACATCAAGAACAAAATAATTAAACAAAAAGACTTCGTTTGAAGTCTTTTTTTTATTGCGAATTTAAAGGATTATTGTTTGCTTTGATGTTTTAGAAGCGTTTTAATTGCAAGCACAAGGCGTTCAATCTCTTGATAGGTGTTGAAATATGACATTGAAACTCTGACTGCACCGCTTTGCAAAGTGCCAAGGGATTTGTGTTTAAGTGGTGCACAGTGAAGTCCGCTTCGTACACAAATTCCCCATTTCTCATCCAGATAGTTTGCCACGTCTGCGGATGGCAGATTTGGGATGTTAAAGGCAAAAACGCCAGAAGTGTTTTCAGTTTTTGTGTAAATTTCTATTGGCAGTTTGGAGAGTTCGTAATGCAAGTACACTGTCAGGTCTTCAAGTTTTGTGTGAATTTGGGAGAAGTTTTCTTCAACAAATTTGATTCCTTCTCCAAAGCCTAAAATTGCTGGGGTGTTGATTGTTCCTGCTTCAAGACGCTCCGGCAGGTTTTCTGGCATCGTTGGGTCGATGGAGTTTGTTCCTGAACCGCCAAATCGAATTGGCTCTATTTCAAAGTCGCCATTGAGTGCCAAAGCGCCAACGCCTTGTGGGCCGTAGTATCCTTTGTGTGGAGCAAGTGCCAAAAGGTTTATGTTCATTGCTTTCATATTATATTTAAAGTGTCCGCCACCTTGTGCACCGTCCACCAAAAATAGGATGTTTCTTTCTTTGAGTTTTTTGCCGATTTCAACAATATCGGCGACATCGCCATTCACATTTGAAATGTGGTTGCAGATGACTAGATATGTATTCTCGGAGATGTGTTTTTCAATGTCATCCCAAACAATCCCAAGTTTTCCAGATTGCTCGGCAACAGTGTAAGAAAAATCTTCGTCAATGCTTTTCAGATGTTCAAGCGGGCGACGAACGGAGTTGTGTTCGTTCACTGTGCAAATGACATTTCCACCTTTTTTATAAGTGCCAAGTATTGCGATGTTTAAAGCGTCAGTGCAGTTTAATGTAAATACGATTTTGTCGGCTGTTGTCCCTACGTGCTCTGCGACGATTTCTCTCGTCTTTTCAACTTCCAATGCGGTTTTGACTGCTTGTTTGTGACCGCTTCTTCCTGGGTTTGCAGTGAAGAGATTAAGCGAGTTTAAAACGGCTTTTTGGACATTTTTTGGCTTAACTAAGCTTGATGCAGAATTATCTAAATAAATCATTTCCACCTTCTTTTTCAGTGTTTTATTGCAGTTTGACAGAGTTTGTTATTCTTACTGTCAATCTTCTTCTATTTATAATATAATATTCTAGGGGACATTTTGTGCATAAGGAGTGAGATATGAATTATACCCTTGCAGTTTTTAAGTCTCGCTTTGCAACTTTAAACTTTGCAAACCTGCTTAGAGCAAACAACATCCCTGTCGCAATAATAAACACTCCTTCCCAAATTGGAAGTGCTTGTGGAATTTCAGTGAAATTTTTAAGCGACTATTATTCAAAAGTGCAGTCCATAATAACAAGGAAAGGTGGACTCAACAATTTTGTTGGATTCTATTCTCTTTCGCAGAATGTGGGAAAGGCATCCTTGTTTAAGATGTAAGTTAAAAGAGCATATAATTGCTCTTTTTTCATAAAATATCGTTATGAAATGGTTTTTGTCCATCTTTTTTGCATCTGTTTTTGTTTTTCTAACAGTTTTTGGAGTAAACTGCTGTTACGGGTATTTTTATCCAATGAAATACTCAGCAGAGATTTCTTCTGCCTGCGAAAGGTTTTCAGTTGACAAGGCACTCGTTTATTCTGTTATCAATATTGAGAGTCATTTCAAAAAAGACGCTCTGTCAAAGAAGGGGGCTGTCGGGCTTATGCAAGTTATGCCTAGTACGGCGGATGAACTTGCAGTGCAACTCAAACTTTCGGAGTTTGATTTGAAAGAGCCTGCTGACAATATAACCTTGGGGGTTTACTATATAAAGCAATTATGCAAAAAGTTTGACGATGTGGAAACTGCACTTTGCGCATACAATGCAGGACCTGCAAATGTGAATGCTTGGCTTAAAGATGAAACAAAGAGCAAGGATGGGAAAACCTTGCAAAACATCCCTTTTTCAGAAACTAAAAACTATATAGAAAAATTTAGAAAAAACTTTAAATATTACTCACATAAGCTACGATAAGCTATTTTTGTGCTTATAAAGTGCCGGAATATATTGATTTCGTCTTTTTTTATACAAATTTATGACTAATTGCCATATTTTGAAAATATTTTTGTAAACTTTTGTAAAACTGTTTACAAAAATGTCGAAATATGCTAAGATGAAAAAAGATATGGAGAATATTATATGCGGACGAATGAAGTTGAAAAAATTGTTAAACTTGCACTAATTAGAATAGGTATTAAATGTGACTTGGTTGGATTTTCTTATCTAAGCAAGTCCATAGAACTTGTAATTGAAACACCATCAAAATTGTACAACTTGTCAAAACTGTTTGATGAAGTTGCCAGTATTTTTGATGTCAAAAATCCTTTCAGAGTTGAAGCAAATATTCAAAATGCAATTACACAGACTTACAACACAAGAAGTTTGTCTGGAATAAACGACTTGTACAATATGAACATTATTGACAAGGCGTATAAACCAACAACTGCCGAAGTGATAAATTTGGTTGCAGAATATTATTCTTTGGGGTTATACCAGACAAGCACAAGCAATGCCTTGTAAGAACCTTGGCAACTTAAAGGGGATGAGACTATCTCATCTTTTTTATTGTGCGGAGTTTTTAAAACTTATTGTGATGTGACTGATTGCAAAGAACGCTGAAAAGGCAATCAGGGGGATGTTCGCAATTATTATTCCGCTAAATAAAAATATTATAGATGGAATAATTGAAAGCGAGAGAGCTTTAAACTTTCCATTTTTATTCCAAGTGAAAAACCAAATAACTATATATGAAATACATAATGCACCGTTTATAGAAAGGTAAACAATTAGTGCTTTTGCAAACCAAAAATTGAAAGTGACAAAAGGAATGTTAAAAACCATCATCACAATACAACCGAATCTGCCGACTTGCTCAAATGCTGAAAGCAACTTGTTTTCGTTATGAGTTGATTGCTTTGATTTTTTGCACATAGCAAAAACAATGTTCGGCAGCATAATGACAACCATTATCGCAAGTCCATAATAATTAAACCAAGACATAGACAAACTCCTTAAATAACATAAAAACAAAAAGAACACGAAAGTCGTGTTCATCATTTTGGTGGCTCGCCCGGGATTCGAACCCGGGACCCCTTGATTAAAAGTCAAGTGCTCTACCGGCTGAGCTAGTGAATCATTTTTAAGTTTGGAACTTTTTTAGTATAAACTAATCAAAAATATATGTCAAGCATTTTATATATTATTTTGAACAATTTTGTTGTATTATTGTTGACTTTTATTAAAAAACTTG
>CAZIPJ010000035.1:0-9262 GCA_964541365.1 uncultured Lachnospiraceae bacterium | reverse complement strand
AAAGCGTGACTGCTTTCATCCTAATTGCCGAAAGTCATATTGCTTTAACTGTTAAGCGGGGGGGGGTACAAGTGGATGTATTCAGTTGCAAGTTGTTTGATATTCAAAAACTTACTAAATTTTTGGATAAGATTCTTACAGAAAGTGAAACTAAACTTTATTACAGACTTAGTAAAATATAGAAGAGAACTGGCAGAGCAGTTCTCTTTTTTTATAGTTTGAATGAAAAACTAATCATTTTCGGGAGCCCTTTCTTGTCGGTTCGACCCACTGCAAACAATTTTGTACAAAAAAAGAAGACTTAAACAGTCTTCTTCGTTTTGGTGCGGATGAGAGGGGTCGAACCTCCACGGTTTCCCACTTGCCCCTTAAACAAGCGCGTCTGCCATTCCGCCACATCCGCAAATTGTGACTTCGATTTACTGAAAATCTTTTATATTATATATTGTTTGTGTTTTTTTGTCAACAAATTTTTTATAAAAACATTATATAATTTTTTTTATTGACATCTTGCCATAATTTGTTGTTTTTTGTCCATATTATTATATATATAATACATAATTTAATCTTGATTTTTTCTTGTAATAGTGGTATAATAAATATATGGTTATGTTGTTTAAACGAAAGATATTTAAGAATGCTATGCTGGCCATATTTGCACTACTCTTTTGTGCAATCTCATTTTTCGGTTTTCCAATAGATACATCCAAAGCATCTGCCGAAGTTTTGGATGACTATGAAGAATTTTATGACTCATTTATGCAAATGGTGCAAGAATACGATGTTCCAAAAGAAGATGACAAAATTTCAGTTGCGATGGTTATGGAAGAAGACAATACTCCAAACTATCAAACAAGATTGATTGTTACAACAGATGAGAAAGTGGACGGCTTTGGTGCAATTGCATCTTGTCATTACAAAAATCATTATTATTTTCAGTATGAAGATTATTATGACACTGATAAAGCTTATGATTATTTCTCTGGGCTTGAAAATGTGTCTGTTATGTATGACTATAAAACTACACTCAATGGTGACACTATTCAAATCAACGCCACAAATTATAATTCTTGGGGTTGGAATGCTCAAAATGACTATTTGGGGGCAAACTCATATTTGACAACTCTTATGGAAACTGTGGGCAGTGGAAACTTGATTAACCAAGTTGTTGCAGTGCTTGATACAGGTATCAACACTTCACACGTTCTGTTTAAAGACAGAATTTTGACAGAGTTTGCAAGAAACTTCACTCCAAACAGCTATGGGGTAACAAATCCAAGTGATTATGAAGATGGAAATGGACACGGAACTCACGTAAGTGGTATTATTGCAGAAATTACACCATCATCAGTGAAGATTTTGCCACTTCGTGTGCTTGATTCCACCGGTAATGGTTATGTGACATATATCACGGCTGCTCTCGACCACGCACTATCAAAAAAAGCACAAATTGAAGCGAAAGGTTACCAATTCAAGATTATGAATATGAGTCTTGGTATAACTGAAAAATCTTCAATATCAAATTCAGCATCAGTTGACAGTGTCAGCGCTTATGCATCAAAGCCAAGCTATGTGGATTTGAGTTCTTGGGTTTTGGAAGCTTACAACAGTGGAATTGTGGCAGTTGTTTCAGCAGGTAATACGAAAAATGGTGGCGTTAAGATTTCTGCTTCGCCAGCAAATGTTGCAAATGCAATCACTATAACAGCCCTGAAAAGAACATATATTTCCAGAACTCCTATGATGTACGACTATGATTATAGTGACTATGGTCCAACGGTTGATTTTGCCGCACCAGGAACAAACATTACAAGTGCTTGGATTGGAAGTTCAACTGCAACAGCAACAATAAGCGGAACGTCTATGGCTGCACCACACGCAACTGCTTGTGTGGCATTGATTTACAGTAATCCACAATACCAAAATTATTCTTTCCAAAAATTAAATACACTGTTACAAGAAAATGCAAACAGGAGTATGATTTACTCAAACAAATATGCTCTTACTTCTTCTACCGTTAAAAATGACTACTATGGTTATGGTATCATAAATATTAAAAACATTGGTACAGTAATTGATGGCTCAGTTCAATTCAGCCACGAAAACAGATTTAGTGATTCTTCAATTACACTTGGACTTTCAAGCAATATCACTTGTGACGCTGGGCAAACAGTTGAGATTTATTACACAGATGACGAAAACGCTGAAAGTGTAAGCAGTACAACAGGCAAACTTTATACAAAGCCTTTCACAATCGACAAAACAACAAGAATTGTTGCAACTGCTTTTGTTAAACAAGGCACAGTTGTTGTCAGAAGAAGTGAGATTGCAATAAGTGTGTACTACATCAAAAATCGAGATTTGGAGTCAAGATATAAGATGTCAAATGGGGTGATTACTCAGTATACAGGTACAGAGCTTACCACACTTGATGTTCCAGAAAAGATTTCAGGTGAGAATGTAACAGGAATCAACAGCAAGGCTTTTGCAGATTCACCTGTTCAAATTTTGAATTTGCCTAAAACATTTAAGAAAATTTATGAGAATGCATTCAGTTCAAACACCAGATTGAGAGAAATTCATTGTGTTGGTCCGGTTAGTGTGGGAGATTATGCTTTCCAAAGATGTACAAATCTTTCGGTCGTTGATATGAGCATCGTATCAGTTGGCGTACAGGCATTTGCTTATTCTTCAATCCAAGACATTGAGCTTTTGAATGTGAAAACCATTGGTAAAAATGCTTTCTCTGCATCTTCACTTAAAAGCATTTTAATTGGTAAGAATATTGAAAGCATTGGCTCTCATACTCAAATGAAACTTCAAAAAGTCTATGGCTTTGCAGGGACAGCTAGTGAAGATTTTGCAGATGCCCAAGATGCTCAGTTTATTGACCTAACGCTTCGTGTAATAGATGATTTGCCATCTCAAAAAGTTGTAAAAGAAGGCGATTCAATAACATTGCAAGTTTCTTGTGGTGGATACAAAGTCTATGGTTATGTTGAAGGCGTTGGCAACTCATACTCAGCTCGTGTAGATGAAGGCTGGGAAAAGAGTGTTGTTAAATTTGTTATCCCTAGTCAAAGAACAGGCAATTATAATACTAAGATTGTAGTTTATGATTATTCCGGCGACAAGATTGAGTTCAATGTGATGAAGCTTATTGTCGTTCCAAGAAACACTGAGACTTACAGACTTAATTACAACAGTGCAGAATATGACCTTTATGTAGATGGTGTGATGGTTGATTCTGATGTGGAACTGTTCAAAGGTCAAAATTACACCATTCAATATGTTGCACATTCGGGGTATGACATCAACAGTGTCGTTTTAAATGATGAACATATCAGCATTGACGGTTTTTACATTGAGAATGTTACTGATGATATGTCACTGAGTGTCAATACAATTGAAAAGAATAGTTTGACAGTCAATTTTGTCTCTAAATACGGTGATATTTATGTTGGAAATGATAAGCTGACGGTTGAATATTATTCAGTTGAGAGAAATTCAAGTTTGTCTTTCAAAGTTGTTTCAAATTTGGGGTGGCTCGTTAAGCGTGTGCTTGTGGACGGAGTTGAAATTTCACCAAATAGCAACAATGTTTACACAATTTCAAACATCACTTCAAAAAAGACCGTTGAAGTGAAATATGAAGAAGCAAACTACTTTATTGAAATCACCTTTGTAAACTCTTGTGGGAGCTATATCGTAAGCAATGGCGGAAATCTTTCTAATGTTGCTCACGGAAGCAGTAGAGAAATCACCATTTCAGCTTATGAAGGTTATGCGGTAGATTTTGTTTCAATTGATGGTCAACTGATAAAGGTCAGCAATGGTACTTTTAGAATTGAAAATATCGATTCAGATAAAGAAATTGTTGTTTCTTTCAAAAAACAAAAAACTTCACTTTTCAAAAGAGACCACTCAACAATTTTGTATTACTTCATTATCATTCTTGCTTTCTTTGCAATCTTCTTGATTGGAAGTGTAATTGTACATTTTGTAAAAAAGGATAAAAAACAAGAGTAAAAGATTTTGAATTTTGATATTTTTGTGATATCATATAAATATAATAAAAGAAAAAGGAGAAAAAACTATGCCAGGTTGGGGAATTGCATTATTAGTCGTTGGGATTGTTGTTTTGCTTGTGATTGCAATTGTTGCTTATGTAATCGGTGTTTACAATGCTCTCGTTAGACTTAGAAACAATGCAGAAGAAGGTTATTCAACAATGGACGTCTATATGAAGAAAAGATATGACGTAATTCCAAACATTGTTGAATCTGTTAAGGGTTATGCTAAACACGAAGCAAAAACTCTTGAAGGAGTTATGCAGGCAAGATACGCTTGTATGTCTGCAAACAGTCCAGAAGAAAGAGCAAAAAATGAGAATATGCTTTCTGGGACATTGAAATCTCTTTTCGCTGTTACAGAAAACTATCCAGAGCTCAAAGCAAATGAAAACTTCCTTTCACTTCAAGCTACTTTGAAGAATTTGGAAGATGAAATTGCAAATTCAAGAAAATATTACAATGGCTGCGTGAAACTTCTCAATAACAAAATCGAAGTTTTCCCTTCAAATTTGGTTGCAAGAAGATTTAAATTTGAAAAGAAACCTTTGTTTGAAGTGTCAAGCAGTGAAGAAAGAGTTGCTCCAAAAGTTCAATTCTAAAAAAAATAAAGAATTCTAATAAGGACGATTATGAAAAAATTTATTCCACTTATTACGATTTTTGTGTTGGTGCTTTGCTTTGCCTTAGTGCCAACTTTTATTAGTGGGTTTACTGCAAGTGTGCATCTGCCTAAGGAAGACAGGGGATATGAAATCACAGCCTATGATGTAAACATTAAAATAAACGAAGATGGCTCTTTTGATGTTAAAGAAAAATTGGATGTTCATTTTAATGCTCTTTCACACGGCATTTATAGGTGGCTTCCACTTGTGCAAAGCTCAACTTACAGAAATCCAAAAGGAAAGGCTGTCAAAAAGAATTTCAGGAGTACAGTTACAAATGTTATGTATGATTCCTTTAATTCTTCAAGCGGGACTTATATTGTTGACACTTTCAAGGAAAATGGAAATTATTTCTTGCAAATGGGTTCAAATACTTCATATGTGACAGCTGGCAGTAACAAGACTTATGCGTTTTCTTACACTTACAATTTTGGCAATGACAGAGAGAAAACAATGGATATGTTGTATTACAACATCGTTGGCACGGGTTGGGATACATCAATTTCAAATTTAACCTTTAAAATAACTTTTCCAAAAGAGTTAAAAAACAATGATGTTGAGTTTTATGTTGGTAGATATGGCGAAAGCTCAGCAAACAGCGACAGGGTAAGTTATACCTTTGAAGATGGCGTTTTGCAGGGCTATGTTGCTGAGCTTAGATATGGCGAAGCTGTGACAGTTTTCAAAGAACTTGAAGAAGGTTATTTCAATTATTCTACAAGCCACATTCTTGATTTTGTATTGATTGCAATTGTGGTTTTGATTGTGTTGTTTACGCTCATTCTTTTCTTGGTTAAACGAAAGAAAGATGCAATCGTTGAAGTCGTTGAGTTTAAAGCACCAGATGGGCTTACTCCAACCGAAGCTGGGCTTATCAATGATGGAAAGGTGACAGGCGATGATATCTCATCTTTGATAGTTTATTGGGCATCAAAGAAGTTTGTAAAAATCAAGGAAGAAGATGGCTCAACCAAAATTGAAAGAATTATCAAGGAAGAAGAACTTGAAGGCAAAATGAAGACACACGAGCGTATTTTGTTTGATGATATGTTTAGAAGCGGGAGACAAATTGTTGAAGCAAAAGACCTTGATTTAAGTCAAAATACGGGTGCTAGGTGTCAAAAATCTGTATCATCAGCAACAAAAGACTGCTTTGATGGAAAAACTGATACTCATTATACTTGTCTTTTAAGTTTGGCAGTGGCATTGCTCGCTATCTTTGCATTTAAAAATATTTACCAGTCTGTGTTTGTTGGATTTACTGCAATCTTACAAGTGGTGTTTGCTGCTGTTTCAATTGTTGGGTTATTGCTTGTTCCAACTTTAATGAAATATAGAAATAAATGTAAAAAGAGAAAGTTTATTTTTCTACTTGTGCTGACTGTTATAGCAATATTTGCATCACTGCTCGCTCAAATTTGTTATACCGAAGCTTTTTGCGACGCTTTTGGCGTAAGATTCTATATTTCCTTTGTTCTTGTATTCTTGGTTGTTGTATATCCATTCCTTGAAACATACACAAAGAAGGGAAGAGAAATCCTTGGAAGAATTCGTGGACTTAAACATTATATTCTTGTCGCTGAAAAAGATAAAATGGAAATGCTGGTGAACGAAAACCCACAACTTTTCTATGATGTTTTGCCTTATGCGTATGTGTTGGGTGTCAGCGATGTTTATATGAAAAAGTTTGAAGATGTCAAGATTATTCAACCTTCAAATCCAGAATCACCATTTGATACTTGGGTTGGTTTTGTTGTAATCAATAACTGTGTAAATTCAGTTTCAACTTCAATTCGTAAAAATATTTCTGCTGGCGTTGCTACGCAAGTAGGAAAAGCTGTCGGAACAATTTCAAGTCACATTGGCGGTGGCTCTGGCGGACATTCTGGCGGTGGTCACGGTGGTGGCGGTGGCGGAAGATGGTAATTCCCGGCGCAATTAAAATAAAAACTGTTCATTTTGAACAGTTTTTTTGATTTCTTTCAATTTAATGAGCACTTACTCTGTCGCCAAGTTCTTTCTTTAAATCTTTTGAACTTTTGATTAAACTTGTTTGAATTGCTGCTCCTGTTGTATTCTTTACATTTTGTTGAGCAAGTTTTTCATTGTTTTCCACTTCTTTTTCGGATAGCTTTTCAATTGTATTGTCTTCATTTTTCTTTTCAAAAGTTTCAAGGCGTGGCTCTGGTTCTATCTCAGTGTTTGCATAAGTTGCAGGAGCAGCTGGCATTGGAGCAGTCATTCGATTTCCATAGTTTGAACCAGCATAATAGTTGTTTCCATATCCATAACCATACCCATTGTTCACATATGGGTTCATTCCATAACCAAAGCCACCATTGCCATAACCGTTGTATCCATAACCGCCGAAGCTGTCAATATTTCTGCGATTTGGTCCATATGTGTCGGTGTTTCTTGATGGGTTGAAACGCTCAAATCTGTTGTATACATTGTTGTATCTGTTTGGATTTTTGTATAATCTTCTTCGAAATTGTCTTTCTGGGAGAAATTGTTGTTCTGAATTTTGGTTTGTGTCGTCTGTCACATCATCAGCGTTTTGATATGTGTCAATGTTCTTTTTAAGAGCGCTTGATGTTGTTTTCTTTGGAGTTGTAGCTTCTTGTTCAACTGGTGTGCAATCATCACAATTGTTTTGCTGTTGAATTGGGGCGCAGTTTTCACAAGTGAAGTTTAAACAATTTTCAATTTCATCAAGTGTATTTAAAATGTTTTCATAGTAGGCAGAACGCATATTTGAGTTGCAAGCTAGACGGTTGTATTTTGCTTTGAGTTTTTCTTGATTTTTTGAAGCATTTTTCTTCATTGAAGAAATCGCTTTCGCAGAAGAATTCATCTCGTATTTTGTGTTGAGAATTGAATTAGTGTACTTATTTAATGTGCTTGTCAAATCATTGATTGCTGCTTTTTGCATCTTTGAAAGTGAAACATTTTCAAGATTGTTTTTGAGAATTGCAGTTCTGTTTAAGATTTCAGTTTTGTAGTATTGCTCGTTCAAAAGTGTTTGTTGTGTGAGTTGTGAGTCTTCAAAAAGACTGTCATTTTTATTTACGCTGATGTCTGTTGGACTTACTGTGCTGATGCTTGTAAGGGCGTTTGCAGTTGAATCAAGCTGATTGCTTAAACTTGACACGGAAGAAGGTGATGCAGACTTTCCGCAGGCTGTAAGGCACAAACAAAGGGCAATCCCTGTCATTCCAATAAAAAATTTTTTCATAAAACCTCCAATTGTTTCTTCTAGTTTCTGCAAATTGAACCTTTTTATTCTTTGCAGATGTTTAAAATAAGGATTTATGTCAATTATTATTGCACAAAGGGGAATATATGGAAAACGCAAAAAGAAATGAGCAGTACAACAAGTACGTAAGTGCAAAAATACCAAAAACAAAGTGGTGGCCGGCGCTTTTTAACTCTTTCCTTGTGGGTGGGGTTATCTGTTTGATTGGTCAGGGAATCAATGATTTGATTATGCTTGGCTTTCCAGAGATGTCTCAGCAATCAGCTTGGGCATATACACTTGTTATTTTGATTTTTATTGCGGCATTTTTGACAGGTATTGGAGTTTACGACCAAATAGGCAAATTTGCTGGTGGCGGCTCTATTGTGCCTATTACGGGTTTCTCAAACTCTATTTCAAGTCCATCAATGGAATTTAAGAGCGAAGGAATTGTTTATGGCATCTGTGTTAAGATGTTTACCATCGCAGGCCCAGTCATTGTGTTTGGAATCGTTTCAAGTGTTGCAGTAGGTTTTATCTATTGGATAATTAGTCTGTTTTAGGAGTGTTATGAAAAAGAGAGAACAAACAATTATTTTGAAAAATCAGCCAAAGATAATTGGGTTTTACTCCATTGTTGGACCAAAAGAAGGAAATGGAAACTTTGGAGATTACTTTGACTATGTTATGAAAAACGATTTTTTTGGTGAAGACACTTTTGAAAAAGCAGAACGCAAGATGCTTGAAAGTGCACTTACTGGCGTAATTCAAAAGGCAAAACTTTCAATCAAAGATATCGATGTTATGATTGGCGGGGATTTGCTCAACCAAATTATCAGTTCGTCATATGCGGCTCGTGCCTTTGAATTTCCTTTTATTGGTGTATATGGTGCTTGCTCAACAATGGCGGAAAGCATTGCAGTTGCATCAGTGCTTGTGGACGGTGGATATTGCGAAAATGTGGTTTGTTGCACGGGTTCGCACTTTTCAACAGCTGAAAGACAATATCGTTTTCCACTTGAACTTGGAAATCAAAGGCCACCAACATCTCAGTGGACTGTGACGGGTGCTGGAAGCTGTATTTTGTCACTAAATGGAAATGGACCAAAGGTTACAAGTGTTACATTTGGAAGAGTTGTTGATTGGGGAGTTAACGATGTAAATGATATGGGTGCAGCAATGGCGCCAGCAGCAAGAGATACGATGCTCAACCACTTCAAAAACACCAAGACGAAGCCAGAAGACTATGACCTAAGTGTCACTGGCGACTTGGGAATACTTGGAAGTGAGAT
>CAZIPJ010000034.1:0-9302 GCA_964541365.1 uncultured Lachnospiraceae bacterium | reverse complement strand
CATACTCTGCTCATTGTCTTTCTCCTTTAATGTTATCGCTCCTAATAATAACACACCGAAAACAAAAAATCAACCATTTTTGGACATCTTTATCATACAATTTTTCAAATTCCAGTATATTTTATTATATAGGCTTGATTAAGGAATAAAAAATTTTTGATTTTGTGGAAATTTGCTTGTCAAAACTAGGGTCTATGTTGTATTATATTACTGCGAAGTAATCTAAAATCAAGGGGTAACGCTCGGTGACAGTTGACACGAACAACTACTATGGAAACATTTCAATCAGCGACAATGCAATCCGCACTGTTGCTGGTTTTGTTGCTTTGGAATGCTACGGCGTTGTTGACCTTGTTTCAAAAAATTTTAGAGATAGTGCAAGAGAACTTTTCAGAAGAGAGAAGTACTCAAAAGGGGTCACTATCAGCCATTTGGACAACAGAATCTTCATTGACATACACTGTATTTTAAAGTACGGTGTGTCTATCAGTGCCGTGGCTGAATCGCTTAAAAAATCAGTTAAATATAGTGTCGAAAACTTTACTGGTATGATTGTTGATACAGTGAATGTTCACGTCGTTGGCGTGTGTGTATAAATATAGGAGCATAAGATATGCAAAAATCAATTAACGGGACAACCTTCCGCAAGATGGTTCTTGCTGGGGTAAGCCTTCTCGAACAAAATAAAGAATATGTAGATTCATTAAACGTTTTTCCTGTTCCAGATGGAGACACTGGGACTAATATGTTTTTGACTATGAAGTCAGCTGTTGGCGAAATCAACAAGTGTATGAATAACGACCTTGTTTCTTTGTCCGAAGCGTTTGCAAAAGGCGCTCTTCGCGGGGCAAGAGGAAACAGTGGTGTTATTACATCACAGATTTTCAAGGGCTTCTGCTCAGTGACAAAAAACTGCAAAGAAGTCACAACGAAAGACTTTGCAAAGGCAATGCAAGAAGGCGCAACCATCGCTTACAAGGCTGTGACAAAGCCAAAGGAAGGGACAATTTTGACTGTCATTCGTGTTATGGCTGAAAACGCCGTTGCACTTGCAAAGAAACACGACGATTTTGAAACTTTCCTTAGAAAAGTGTGCGAAACAGGTGAAGAAATCCTTAAACAAACACCTGAAATGCTTCCAGTTTTGAAGAAAGCTGGCGTTGTGGACTCTGGTGGCCGTGGTATTTTGGTTATTTTCACAGGATTTTCTCGCTATATCAATGGTGAAGAAGACCTTGAATACACTTTTGAAGACGAAACAAAGCCACAAACCGTGGATGATGTGATTGCAGACATCAACAATCTTGGCGAAATCGAGTTTGGATACTGCACAGAGTATATGATTATCAATATGCACAAGAAGACAACCGAAGCTGACATCGACAAACTCCGTGAAAGACTTATGGAAATCGGTGATTCTGTCATCTGTATCGGTGACTTGTCACTTGTGAAGGTTCACGTGCACACAAACGAACCAAATAAAGCGCTTGGTTACGCTTTGGAACTTGGAGAACTTTTCAACCTTAAAATTGAGAATATGAGAGAGCAAAACAGAGCTCTTAAAAAGAAAGCACAAGCCGTTGAAGAGACAAAGGAAATCGGTATGATTGCCGTTGCCCCAGGAGATGGACTTGGACAGATTTTCACAGAACTTACTGTTGACCAAATCATCCTTGGCGGACAGACAATGAATCCAAGTGCGGAAGATATTGCAAATGCAGCAGAGAAAGTGCCTGCAAGAAATATTTTTGTCTTCCCAAACAACAAAAATGTCGTTTTGGCAGCAGTACAAGCCAATGATGTGACAAACAAAAACTTGATTGTCATCCCAACAAAGAGCGTTCCAGAAGGAATTGCAGCGTCTATTGCTTTCAATCCAGACGCAAGCGTTGAAGAAAACGAAAATGCAATGCTTGAAGCAATCAGAAGCATCCGTTCTGGCTCTGTAACATACGCTGTCAGAGACACTCACGTTGACGGATTTGACCTTGCAAAAGGTGAAATTATCGGACTTGATGACAAGGCAATTTTGGCAAAAGGAAACCTTGTAAGTGAGACAACAGAGAAGCTTATTGAAGCACTTATTGACGATACTGTGATGAACATCACACTCTTCTATGGTGAAGACATCAGAGAAGACGAAGCGGAAAGCCTGCAAGCAAAATTGGCTGAAAAATATCCTGATTGTGAAGTGACCGTTGCCAACGGCGGACAACCAGTTTACTACTATTTGATTTCATTAGAGTAAGTGCGATTTTGTGTTAATTTAAAGGGTTATTGTTATAAAATCATAATAAATAAAGAAGGCTGTTTCTGGTCTTCTTTTTTATGTTTTAATGATTTTTTAGAGGATTTTTTAAAGTTTAAAAACTCTAAAAATATATGTACTATTGACAAAATATAGGTAATGATATATTATAAATATATATCTAATTTTGGGAGTTTATATGGAAGGACTTGGGATTTCTTATCCACCGCTTGGTTACATCAAAAGTGACAAGTATTCTCAACTTGACGAATTTGTTGTGATGCAGAGTATGACAAAATACGTTGCAGAGCAGTTTGCAATCAGACAGGGGCTTAATGCACGCAGTGCGAAAGTTCAGTTTATCAATTATGGTGACACTGAGCTTGTTTTTGTCCTTTCATATGGAACAAAAAGATATACATTGCTTTTTGGGCAACCAATCGCACCACCTGGGGCAGTAAAAAAAGAAGCTGCACTTTTGAAGCAATATGCCAAGCTCGACAGCGAAACTGTGGTCGCTCCAATCAAATATTTCCCTTTGAAGCAATACAGGCATTGGGGTGTAATGGGGCAAGATTTAAGCCACCAATTTGAAAAAGAAGCGTATGTGACTCCATATTTGCATCAAGCAAGATGTATTGCAAGTCAAGAAGGCGTTGGATTTGGGGTATATGTCCCTGAACCTGAGTACAAATTTGTTCCTTTCACTCCAAGAGAAAGCGAATATGTGTGTGCTTGTATGATTGCAAAACTTGTTTCGCTTTATGACTCCGAAAGGAAAGCTGGAATTTCTGCTTGCAAATTGAGCGGTGGAGATTTTGTGCTTGAAAAGAAATGGAACAAAGATAAGCTTGACGCTTTGGACACGCTCAACTGTATGAAGTTGACTGCTGCACGTGATGAAGTGCACTGCACCATTGATGAATACGTTGATTTAATAAGAAAAGAGTTTGGAAAAGTTACCCATTATACGACGGAAGAAGAGCGTGACAAGAGCATTATTATAAATCATAAATCACACTTTGGAATGACTCGCTCTGCCATTGAAAAGGGTATTATTATGGGGCTTGAACTTAGGCGTGTGGCAAGAGAGAGAAAGTTAGACGTGTGGCAAGGGAGAGAAGGGTGGAAGAAGGAACCAAAAAATTTGAATCCAAGCCAACCGGAAAAAAGAACGCTGACATTGGGAAGAGATAAAAAATAAAAGAAGGTTTTAATGCCTTCTTTTTTTATTTTGTTCTTGGATAAATTTCAATTTTTCCTGTACCGCCGTTCAATTCAGGGTCTCTTCCTTCGGCGAGTTTTTTCCCATCTATAAATTCGTGCTTAGGTTCTTCTGGCTGTTTTTGTTTTTCATCTTCAAGGGATGCTAAGACATAGATTGCCAAAGTTTTTGCACAAGTGATTGTCTGCTGTTGAGCAAACAAGTCTCGTTTATCAATAAGCTCACTCATTTTCTCTGGACCAAATTCCATTCTCTCGTGTTGTGGAACATACAGTTTGCTTGGATTGGCACGATATTTTTCATCAGTCTGTTTTTTGAGTAAGTCAAGATATTCTCTCAAAACGAAAGGGTTTTTCTCCTTCATTGTCTCTCTCAAAAGAGTTCTGTAATCATCAAATTTTTCTTGTGCGTCTTCTTGTTGTTTTGCAAGTTCGTCATAGTCCGCTTCTTCATCGTGACTGGCGGTTTGCTCCACATAAATCAAAATAGATTTCTGCTGTGCCATCAAAGAGATGTACATATCAACAGTTGTCATATTTTTTCTGTCGCTTTTTTCATTTTTCAGCTCTTCCATTCTTGCGTAATCTTGTTTAGTCATTTTATACTTTGAAATTAAATCTTGATTTCCCATATCGAACTCCTTAACAATATAAAGAAATATATCAAATTTCTCGCCTTTTGTCAAGAGCAAGCCGATTTTGTCGCATTTTTGGACTGACGCGCATATCTTATTACTGTATAGACTTTAAGGAGGTTTTGAAATGTCTTTTTACATCAATAATACAAACCCTAACAAGCCTGGTCCAATCTCTGGAAACCCATTGAACGGAATTTGTGAAAAGGTTTTGCTTTCAGCAACTAAGGTGTTTGATGCTTGTGTATGTACTACAACAGAGCCTGGTATAATCTTGCAGGTTACTGGTTTCAATCCAGAAAACCCAACTTTGCCACTCACTTATGTTTCAGCTGAAAACAGTGTTGGAGCACCTGTGACAATCTCTGACCTTGTGATTGACAGACTTGACACTTGCCCAAACTATGCAAATGTAAGCTTTGTTGTTACAATCCCAGTGACCGTTACATATCGTGACGCAAACGGGGTGCTTGGAACAGCATCAGCAACTGTGACAGTAAACAAGTCAGTGCTTTTGTTTGTGCCACAACCAGCAATGAGCCCAGTGAATGTGGATGTTTCTGCCGTATTTTCAAGCAGAATCGGAACATTTACTTCACCAGACGTGTTCACTGTGACAGGTTGTATCCGCATCGTTGTCAGAGTGACAAGTGTTGTTGACATTCTTGTTCCATCATATGGATATCCACATCTTCCACCTTGCCAGACTGCACCACAAAATACTTGCCCAGGGCTTGAAGATTTGCCAATCTATCCAACAGCAACAAATGACACAACATTCAATGCATAACTCAAAGAACAAAAAAAGCACACCAAAGGCGGTGTGTTTTTTTATTATTTTCCATCTTTGCCACTTTGTTTGGTGGAAACTTGGCAAGTGTCGTCAAAGGCATTCTCGTAAGAAACACAATTTTTTGGAATGCTCACATTTTTAAGTGCACTGCACTTCCAAAATGCCCCATCAGCAATTTCTTTGACAGATTCTGGGATTTCAATGCTTTCAAGTGCTGTGCAACGCACAAATGTTCCTGCGGGGATTATTGTAAGTTTTTTTGGCAAGATGACAGTTTTGAGAGATTTGCATCCGTTGAATGCAGACATACCAAACTCAGTGATGTCTTTTGGAAGGTTTATGTTTTTGAGAGAATTGCATTTCAAAAATGCACCAGTTCCGATTTTTGTTGTTGTGTCTGGAAGATGTACAGTTTTCAAAGATGAGCATCTGCAAAAAGTGAAATATTTGATTTCCGTTACGCTTTTTGGTATCGATATTTCTTCAAGATTTTTGCAGGCTCTGAAAGCACCACCACCAAGGTAAGTCACACTTTCAGGAATAGAAACATCTTTCAGGGCAGTGCAATTGTTGAATGCGAAATCGGCTATTTTGACTACACTGTCAGGGATTGTGATTGAGCGAAGGGAAGTGCAGTTGTTGAAAACTCCCTTGCCAAATGTCCCACCACCAATTTCCTTGACGCCGTAAGGAATAGTGATTGTGCCAGTCTTTTTTATGATTTCTCTGTCTTTGTCTTCAAGTGCGACCAAAACTCCATTTTCAATCAACATATACTTCAAAACTCCTATATATACAATACTAATACAAAATCGACACCTTGTCAATACCAAAAAACACACCAAAGGCGGTGTGTTTTTTATTTGTTGTCCTTGCTTCCTTGGATGTAAGCTTCAACTTTTTCACAAAGATTGTCATCAATTGTGCAAATTGTTTCAACAAGCTTTCTTTGCTTTGGGGTGAGTGTGCTTTTATCAAGAAGATAAGGTACATTGTGTCCGACAAGTGCATCGAGTGTGATTTTATAATAGTTTGCTATATTGATTAAGTTTTCTATATCTGGCATTGTGTTAGTTGTTTCGTACTTATTATAAGTTGGGTATGAGATGTTTAAGTCCTTAGCAACTTCTTTTTGTGTTTTACCATTCCTTAATTTTTTCAAATTTTCATTTATATTCATTTTAAACTCCTATCGAAATTATAGTGAAATTCTTCTAATTTGAATAAAAGAATATAATTATTTTCTATAAAGTAGAAAAATATTCTATTTTGTGCTTGACAAGTGGAATATAATTATATTATTATTCAAATAAATAGAAAATTATTCTATTGAAAGGAGAAAAATATGGAGAGATATAATATAAAACTGTTGGAAGCCTATTTGAAGAAGAACAAACTGACAAAGACGGCATTTTGCAAAAAATGTCGAATTTCTATGGGGACATTATGCAGATTCTATAAACAAAGCGGAAAAATCAGGCTTTCCACACTTTTTAAGGTGATTTGGACTATGAAAGTGAGTGCAAAAGACTTTCTTGGCTTTTGATAGAACTGATTTTCCTATTTATATAGATAGAAAGCCACGCGTGGCAAAATATTTTTAAAAAAGTTGACATTTTTGTTTGACTTTTCTTTTTTTTGTGCATATAATAGTGCTAGCACTTAAAAGTCGAGAGTGCTAGCAGACTTGAACTAGAAGGTTTAATTATGGAACTCTCTGAAAGAAAAATCAAGATTCTTAATATTGCTGTGGAAGAGTTTATCAAAGACAGTGCGCCAATCACAAGCGGTTCGGTCAAAGACAAAACTTCACTGAATGTGTCCACGGCGACATTGCGCTCTGAGCTTAACGCACTTGAAGCGATGGGGTTTTTGAAACAACTTCACACTTCGGGCGGAAGAGTCCCAACGGCGCAAGGGTATCGCTTTTATGTTGAGAACTTGCTGAAAAACGTTAAGGCGACAAATGCTGAGCTTGAAGATGTGAGAAAGCTTATTGAAAACAGAACGCAAAGTCTGTCAGACATTGTTGCCGGAATTGCAAAAATCATTTCAAAAGCCACAAACTATCCAACAGTTGTGCTTGTTAATGGAATGGAAAACCTGATTTTGCAAGAGTTTAAGATTATTCCACTTTTGGATGAAAAGTGTATGGTGTTGATTGGCACAAATTATGGCTACATCACAAACACTATGGATGTTCAAGCGACACAAGAGAGTTGCAACGATGCTTCAAATTATCTGACCAAGTACTTCAAGGGCGAGACGATGGGCTTTATGATGGAAAACATCAAGGGGCTTAAAAAAGGAATGAGCGGTGAGATTGAAGCGTTCCAAAATGTTGTTGACAACATCATTTTGGGGCTTTCAAAAATCAACAAACAGAAACTTTTGAATGTTCAGGCAGACAATGTTGTTGAGCTTGTGGACAAAGCGAAGCTTGATGAAGCTAAGAAAGTTTTGAAGACGCTCAGCGACAAGGAAGAACTTATTGAAGTGCTTGACGATGACGAAGATGAGATTTCTGCTGTTGTTGCTGATGATGACGAAGAAAAGTGTTCGGTTGTGAAAGCACCAATCATCATTGGTGGAAACAAGGTGGCTTCAATCGGTGTGTTTGGTCCACAAAAGATGGACTACATCGGGATTGCATCCGCACTTAAAGTGGTTATTGACGAACTTAACAAGGGGAAAGGAGAATAGATGAAAGACGAAGAAAAATTTGATGATGCACCGCAAGAAAAGACAGAAGTTGTTGACGAGTGTGAATGCGAAGAATGTTTGAATGAGCATCACTGCAACTGTGGCAACGGCGAAGAATGTTGTTGTGATGGCGAGTGCGAATGCGGGGACGATTGTCAGTGTGGCGACGACTGCAAATGCCACCACTCTGATGAAAAAGAACATCATCACAAAGAGCACGGCTGTCACTGCGAAGAAGAACATTGCTGTTGTGAAGAAATGGATTGTCACAGCGGGGAAGCAGGGCAATATCTGCTGATGGCACAAAGGCTTCAAGCTGACTTTGACAACTATCGCAAGCGTGTTGCAGAGCAGTTGGATTTGCAAAGAGAAGAAGGCAAAAAGAGCGTTATTGAAGTGTTTTTGCCTTGTCTGGACACTTTTAAGGAAGCAAAAAAATCAATCACAGATGAAGGTGTGCTTGCCGGTGTCAATATGATTGAAAGCAAAATTTTGACTGCGCTTAAAACTTTGAATGTTGAGAAGACACCAAGCGTGGGACAAAAGTTTAACCACAACTATCACGAAGTTATCGCAGTTTTGCGTGACGAAAGCAAAGAAAATGATGTGGTGTTGGATGAATATCAAGCGGGTTACACAATGAATGGAAAAGTAATCAGATATTCAAAAGTTATCGTAAATAAACTGGACTAATGAGAAATAATTACATAAGAAGAATATAAAATTTAATGATGGTTACAAAGTGTGAGTGGCACAGCCGAGAGTGTCACCGGCACTTAATAATAAATAAAAAAAGGGGAATTAAAAAAATGAGCAAAATTATCGGAATTGACTTAGGAACTACTAACTCTTGCGTGGCAGTTATGGAAGGTGGAAAACCTACCGTTATCGCAAACGCAGAAGGAGACAGAACTACTCCATCTGTTGTCGCTTACACAAAAGACGGCGAAAGACTTGTTGGTAAGGTTGCAAAGCGTCAAGCTATTGTAAACCACGACAACACTATCATCTCTATCAAAAGAGAAATGGGAACAAACTACAAAGCTAAACTCAACGGCAAAGACTACACTCCACAAGAAATCTCTGCAATGATTTTGTCTAAGCTTAAAGCTGACGCTGAAAGCTATCTTGGAGAAACAGTTACTCAGGCGGTTATTACTGTGCCTGCATACTTCAACGACAGCCAACGTCAAGCAACAAAAGACGCTGGAAAGATTGCTGGACTTGAAGTACTCAGAATTATCAACGAACCAACTGCTGCTGCTCTTGCTTATGGACTTGACAAGGGCGAAAACAAAAACCAAAAGATTTTGGTGTATGACCTTGGTGGTGGTACATTCGATGTCTCTATCCTTGAAATTGGCGACAATGTTTTTGAAGTTTTGTCAACAAACGGAAATACAAGACTTGGTGGAGATGACTTCGACAATCGTATTATCGATTTCTTGGTTGAAGAATTTAAGAAAGCAAACGGTGGAATGGATTTGTCACAAGACAAACTTGCTATGCAAAGACTTAAAGAAGCCGCAGAAAAAGCAAAAATCGACCTTTCTGCAACTCCACTTACAACTGTTTCTTTGCCTTTCATCACTGCTGATGCAAATGGTCCAAAACACTTGGAAGTTGAAATCTCTCGTGCTAAATTTGACGCTTTGACAGAAGATTTGGTTAAAGAGACAACTGACTGCTGCGCAAAGGC
>CAZIPJ010000033.1:0-9732 GCA_964541365.1 uncultured Lachnospiraceae bacterium | reverse complement strand
GCTGCAATCTTGGCTGCTCGGGCTGGAGGACCAAAAAGCATTATGGAAGATATCACAGAAGGTATCAACACGGTGATTATGGGACCACAGAAGAAGAGCAGAATTTACACTGAAAGAGAAAGAAAACTTACTGCATATCACGAAGCTGGACACGCAATTGTTGCAAAAAGTTTGGCAAACTGCGAAGATGTGCAAGAAGTTTCAATCATTCCACGTGGAAATGCTGGCGGTTACACAATGAGTCGTCCAGAAAATGACGATATGACAATGTCAGTCGGCAAAGCAAATGACACAATCTCAATGAGTATGGGCGGAAGAGTTGCCGAAGAACTTGTGCTTAAAGAAATCACAAGCGGGGCGTCTTCTGATATGCAACACGCAACAAAACTTGCTCGTGCAATGGTTTATGACTGGGGAATGAGCAAGAAGATTGGTTTCCTTTCAC
Organism: uncultured Lachnospiraceae bacterium; assembly: GCA_964541365.1. Lineage (GTDB taxonomy): Bacteria > Bacillota > Clostridia > Christensenellales > UBA1242 > Caccovivens. The sequence goes on along the minus strand of CAZIPJ010000033.1, from coordinate 9,287 downwards.
TTGGAAGTTCTTCACAAGTTTTCATTGGAAGAGACTATCAAACAAAGAATGATTTCTCTGAAAAGCTTGCAAGCATTGCTGATGAAGAAATTATGGCAATTTTAAACAACAACTATAAAAGAACAAAAGATGTTTTGACTAAGAACATCGACAAATTGCACGAAATGGCAAAACTTCTTCTTGCAAGGGAAACTATTTATAAAGAAGAAGTTGATATGATTATGCAAGGCAAGAAAACGGAAGAAATCATTGCAACTCTTGAAGAGAGAGAAAAAGCTCAGAAAGAAAAAGAAGAAAAACTCAAACTTGAAAATGAACGCAATGAAAAACTCAGAAGTTTTGAAAAGAAACTTGCAGAAGGGGAGAATCTTCTTAAAATGGGTATTATTACTCAGGAAGAACTTGACAATTTGAAAAAAGATTATGTAAACTTTAAGAAATCTTTGACTGAACCAGAAGAAAAGGCTGAAAAAGCAGTAAAACCAGTTCAAAAAGCTGAACCAAAGAAAGTGACAACTTCTTCTGCTGCAAAAACTACAACAGCTAAAACCGGAGAAAAGACAGCGAAGACAACAGCAACAGCAAGAAAGACAACTGCTGCAAAGAAACCTGTTCAAAGCAAGAAAACTGATTCGGACAAAAAAGATAACGGGGAAAATAACTAATGGAAGAAATAAAAACCGAAGAACAAGTTGAGAAAGTTGAAACAGAACAAGTGGTTGAAGAAATAACTGCTACTGAGTCAAAAGCTGAGAAGAAAGCTTCAAAGAAAGAGAAAAAACAACAACCAGTTGAATCTTACGAAGGACTTTCAGACGAAGAAATCTATACAAAGATGCAGACTGAAAAACTTGTTCAGAGAAAGAAAAAAAGAAAAATTATCACTGCCGTTGCAATGGGTGTTGCTTTTGCCTTGGCACTTATCATTATTATTATGGCGACAGTTCCTGTTAGTTTGAAGCCAGAATGCGTGGATAACAACTATCAAGAAGTTAGACTTTATCCAGGGACAAATAAGGATAATCCTGCAACAACAATTTTGAAATCAGATTCAAGATATAAGAAGTTTAAGAAAGTGTTTGATGATTCGTTTGCACAATCTTACTTGTCTGCACTTTTCAGTGGCTCACTTTCAACATACGAAATTGAAGAAAATCATCAATCTTTGAATGGTGCAATGGACGAACTGACAAGAGAAAACTCTTATTATATCGGACTTACCTATGCGAAAGAGAGAAAGGTTACTAAAAAGAACGGAAAGGTATATTCTTCAAATAGATATGCAAACAGAAATTGGACATTCTCATTCAATCAAGTTTACATCGCTGTAAACCGTGAAGCTGGATTCCAAAATACAAGAGTGTATATCCCAGTTGTTTACCCAAGTAGCGACACAGACCTTTATGCCATTGTAATTACTGTTAAGTCTGACACAAACAAGATTTACAAAGCTTGGAAAGATTTTGTTCAAGAATAAGCCAAATTGGCTTATTCTTTTTTTCTAATGTAAGAAACGGCGATGAGTAAAAGGTGATAGAGTAGAGATTTTTGAAAAGAAATAAAAAACTTTTGAAAATCTGTTGACAAGTTGATAGGTGATATTGTACAATAACAAAGTATTAAAAAGTCTTCCGAAGACCGTAAGTGCTTGAAAAAGCGTAAACAGCAAAGCTGTGCTTACCGAGGAAAAGTTGAGTATGAGTTTTATATCTCTGTAACTTTTCCGTGGTTATAGAGATTTTTTTATGCAAAAGAAACACAAAAATTAGATTAAAAGGAGGGATAGAAAATGAGTGCTAATTTAGAGGCTAAAAAACTTGTTGTTGAAGAAATTAAAGAAAAATTCTCCAAAGCAAAAACATTGGCTTTTGTTGACTACCGTGGACTCACTGTTGCAGAAGATACTGCACTTCGTAGAAAGTTTCGTGAAAACGGATGTGAATACAAAGTCTACAAAAATCGCTTGATGTTGAAAGCACTTTCTGACCTTGGTATTGAGTGTCCAGCCAACTTCTTGGAAGGCACTACTGCCGTTGCTATTGGTTACGAAGACGAAGTTGCTCCTGCAAAGATTGTTTGCAACTGCGCAAAAGAAACCAAGAAAATGGTTATCAAATTTGGAATTTTAAACGGTGCACGCGTTGATGCGAAGAACATCGAAGCACTTGCAACACTTCCATCAAAGGAAGAACTTATTGCAAAGCTTCTTGGAACTTTGAACAACACTGCTTCAAGTTTGTGCAGAGTTCTCTCAGCCCCAACAAGAGGGCTTGTTGTTGCTTTGAATGCAGTTGCAACAAAATAAATTTAAAAACTGCATAAGAATTTAACTTAAAAATTTAAAAAGGAGACAAATTAAAATGGCTATTAAAGAAATCGTAGAAGAAATTAAAAAATTGACTATTGTTGAAGTTTCTGAGCTTGTTAAAGCTTTGGAAGAAGAATTTGGCGTAAGCGCTGCTGCTCCAGTTGCAGTTGCTGCTGCTCCAGTTGCTGGCGCTGCTGCTCCAGCTGCTGCTGAAGAAAAGAGCGAATTCAATGTATTCTTGAAAGAAGTTGGAGCAAACAAAATTGCTGTAATCAAGGTTGTAAGAGAAGTTACAGGTCTTGGACTTTCAGAAGCAAAAGCACTTGTTGATGGCGCACCAAAGATGGTTAAAGAAAACGTTGCTGCCGCACAAGCAAAAGAATTCGAAGCTAAATTTAAAGAAGCTGGCGCTGTTGTTGCATTACAATAATTTGAAAATATGTTAATCTAATTTTGTGTTGAAAAAATACGCTCTGAAAATGAGTGTATTTTTTTGTCTATGACAAATTGTTATGCTGTCTTGACAATAATCTAGCGATGCGGTATGATTGAAGAAAGGGGATGCTTTATGATTTTGTATCACGCAAGCGATGTCTTAGGAATTGAAGAGTTGAGACCGACAGTTTCAAATCATAAAAACGCATACATATATCTTTGTGACAAGCAAGAAGATATTTGTGTTTATTTAGTAAATCCAATTCGCAAGTTCTGTCTAGACAACAATATTAAAGTTGAAGAACAATATCGACGCTGGGCGCTCAGAACTCTTGATAAGGAAAGAAATGTACCTTTGCTTTTGGAGTGGTGGCCAAATGCTTTTGAAGATGTGTATAAGGGTGTTCCTGCGTGCTTCTATTGTGTTGAAAAAGATGATGATTGTATCCCACTTGAAGATAACTCATTCTGCAATGTTTCCTACTATATTTCATCCAAACCTATGAAGGTTAAGGAAGTTATTGAAATTCCTGATGTTTGGGAGTATTTTAAAAAATTGGAAAGTGAAGGGAAAATTGTACTTTGCAAATATGAAGATTTGTCTGAAAGCAGACGAAAATGGATAATGGATACTGCTTTACGAAACTATGATAATGCAGTGAAAAATAATCATCAATACAGGATAAGATTTTATGAAGAAAAGCTTGGAGTGACAAAATCTATGCTGGATGAATATAGAAGCTCCAAATCAGATGAGATGCCAAGCCAATCTCAGAATATAAACAAAAAAGAAAAGACTAAATAATTTGGTCTTTTCTTTTTATTTAGCTGATTTTGCTTATAAGTCAAGTTTATTTTCCAAGATGTCAAAAAGGTCATATTTAAACATACTGATGTCAATGTCAACGCAGATAGTTGTATTTGGCTTTTTGCTGTAATCCGTGTCGATATATCCAAAATCGTGGGTTTCGTCCTTATAATACTTGATTTCAGTGTATCCTTGTTCAAACTTGATGTATTCTGGGTGAGTTAGGTAATACACGGCACAGGCATCGTGAACGGCAGCACCGGCATCTCCAACGTGATGGTCTCTGTATCCATCAAACATCTTGCCAAAAATCTTTCCAACTTTGTTTGCTTTACGGAATCTCTTGATATCATCGTGGTCAAGATAAGCAAAGTGTCCAAGTTCCATTGGAACCATAACAAGCTTTACTCCACTTTTAAAGACAACTTCGGCGGCTTCTGGGTCATAACCAACATTGAATGACTTATATGGTACACCATAAATCTTTTCTTTTGTGCCAGACTCAAAAATGATTTCTTTAATCTTATCTTTGCTGTCTGGGTGGTTGAGTAATAGTTTTGCAATATTTGTCATTGGACCTATTGAAACAATGGAAATCTTTTCTTTGCTTGCTTTTAGAACTTCATACATAGCATCGCAGGCTTCCAGTTTGACAGGCTTTGATTTAAGTTTCTTTTTATTGTAAGAGAATTTGCCAAATCCATTTTTCCCTTGTGCGCCAAGGGCATATTTTGCTGGGCGAACAAGTGGTTTGTTTGTTCCTTCTGCGACAGGAATGTCTTTGTGGAAAAGTTCTGTTAAGAAGATTGCATTTGCTGTTATATTTTCAATTGGTCCATTTCCGCCAGCTGATGTGATAAGTTCTACATTAAGCTCTTCACAGTGGAGTGCATACATAATTGCAACTGCGTCATCGACACCTGGGTCAGTATCAATTATTACATTTATTTTATCTTTTATATCTTTCATATAAGAACTCCATTTCGTCATTTATTCTATATTATAACATATATTATGGATTGTTGGCAAACGAATTGATGTTTCGTTTAGCTAAGCTTTAATTTTGCTTTTGATGGTGTGATATATAGCATAATACACAATATATTGTGGTATTATTTAAGCATAATACAACAAAATGTTGCTTTGACAAGAAAAGAGCATTTTTGACAAATGTTCTTATTTTTTGCCACTTTTCATATGCTAAGATTTTTCCGAAAGGAGTTGTTATGCAAGTTAAAAGTCGTGTTCAAAAAAATGTTCTTTATGTTTTGCTATGTGGGGAACTTGATGAGCATTCTGCTGTTTACACAAGAATCACTTTGGATGAAATGTTTGACAAACCTAATTTCAACAAAATTGTCATTGACCTTTCTGAACTTGATTTTATGGATTCAACTGGCATTGGTGTTTTGATTGGAAGATACAAAAGAATGAAAAACAAGGATATTCCAATTTATATTGCAAATCCTTCTTCTCACGCTGAGAAAATATTTAAGATGACGGGGCTTTACCAACTTATGCCCAAAATTGTTTAGAAAGGAGTTTTTATGAAATATTCAAATTTTATGGAAGTGACATTCAAGGCTTTGTCTGTCAATGAAGGTTTTGCAAGAGTTTGTGTTGCATCTTTTTGTGTTCAACTTAATCCAACGGTTGATGAGATTACTGATATCAAGACGGCTGTTTCCGAAGCAGTGACAAACTGTGTTGTGCACGCTTATCCAACATCTGTTAAGGGGGATGTTATTTTGCGTTGTGAGCTTGAAGATGATGTTGTGTCCATCACGGTGACTGATAAAGGCGTGGGGATTAAGGATGTTGTCAAAGCTCGTGAGCCTTTTTACACTTCAAAACCTTCTTCTGAGCGTTCTGGAATGGGTTTTACTGTTATGGAAAGTTTTATGGATGAAGTGCAGGTTGTCAGCAACTCGTTTGGAACAAGTGTCAAGATGTCTAAAAAAATCGCGACTAATGTTGCAACCGTGGCAGGCTAGGCGATGTTGGGGCAAGAAGAGACTCTTGAACTAATTAAAAAAGCACAGGCAGGTGACGAGCTTGCGAAAGAAACGCTTGTTAATGAAAACTCTCCACTTATTAAAAGTGTCATCAGGTGGTTTAAAGACAAAGGTGTGGAATACGAAGACCTGTATCAACTTGGATGCATTGGTTTTTTGAAGGCAATCAATCGTTTTGATGTGACCTATAATGTTAAATTTTCCACCTATGTCGTGCCTATGGTCGTGGGAGAGATAAAGCGTTTTATGCGTGACGACGGTGCTGTGAAAGTTTCAAGAGCAATTAAGGGACTCAATATCAAGATTACAAAATTTTCGGATAAGTTTTTTGCTGACAATGACAGGAAGCCTTTGCTTTCTGAGATTGCAGAGCATTTTAAAATAAGTGAGCAAGAAGTTGTCTTGGCTATGGACTCTGCAAAGATGCCCGTCTCTCTCTACACGCCATTTGATGATGGAGAAGAAGATGGTTTGACCATTATCGACAGATTCGACGGGGAACAGAACGAAGATTTTGTTGAGAAATTTGCACTTAAAGATATGATAGACAGCCTTGAAGAGCGTGACAAGAAGATAATTTTGATGAGATACTTTTATGATAAGACCCAAAGCGAAATTGCGCAAAGATTGGGGGTTTCGCAAGTGCAAGTTTCACGACTTGAAAACAAAATTTTGGAAAATTTAAGAAAGAAACTTGAAGGATGAATTTGAGTATAAGAAAAATGGATTTTTCTTTGTAAATTTGGCTTGTATATGCTATAATCGTTTTATGGAAAAGAAAACAGAAGAAGTAAAGAAGATTAAAGTAATTATTGATTCGGATGTTGCAAATGAGATTGATGACCAATTTGCAATCTCTTATGCCTTGTCAAGACTGGATGAGTTGGATGTCGAAGCTATTACTCTTTCACCTTATAGGGTGAGTTGGCAGAAGAATCTTTCAATCAGAGACGGTATGATTGACAGCAAAAATGAAGCTGACAGAATTTTGAGACTTTTTGGCTTTAAGTATTCGGCAAAAAATCCTTTTGTCTATTTTGGTTCAACAGGTTTTTTGAGTGAAGGTTATAATGAGACTTCACCAGCTGTGGAAAAAATTATTAAAACTGCAAAGAAGGAAGATTGCACTTATATTTGCTGTCTTGGCACTTTGACAAATATTGCAATGGCGCTTAGAATTGAACCAAATATTGCTTCAAAAATTAAGGTTGTTTGGCTTGGAACAGACAATGTTATGCTTGACCAATTCTTGGACTCAAATTACTCAAAAGATATTCAGTCATTCAATGAAGTTGTTGCAAGCGAAGTTGACTTAACAGTTTTTCCTTCATATCTTGCAAGAAACTTCGTTACTTCTGTTTATGAATTTGAGAGAAATCTTAAAGAAAACAATGTTACACGCTATCTTGTTTCCATTATGAACAGGTTTAAATTCACGGAAGAAAATTGGGGAATTAAAACAATTTACGACATCGGTCCTGTTGCATACTTGCTTAACAAAAACAAATTTGTTGTTAAATCCATTTCGCCAGATGTATTGCTTAAAGGTGAAAAGGTTGCTTACCCTAAGGGAAGAAAAATCAATTATATTGCTTGCATCCCAAAAAATTCGTTTGTTTGGACAGACTTCTTAAATTCTGTTAACAAGATTAAGGGTGGGGCTTTCAAACCAAAAACTTTCTTTGTAAGTGATACTCACTTCTCGGATGAAAGTAAGATTAGAAAGAAACTTGTTCCTTTCAAGTCTGTTGACGAAATGAATAAGGAGCTTATTAAGCGTTGGAACAACAAAGTCGCTCCAAATGATATAGTTTATCACTTGGGAGATTTTGGGGATTATGAAATAATCAAACAGCTCAATGGCAGAGTGACTCTTGTTTGTGGCAATCACGAAAAAGGTGACTATCGCAAAGACTTTGAAGACTTTAAGCAAAGACTGCTTAAACTTGGATTTGCTGACGTTGTTGAAGAAGGAATGTATCTCGATAAGAGCATTTTGGGTGAAAAAGTTTATTTGGCTCACAAGCCAACAGAACGCGCAAAGGATTGCAAAACAATTTTTGGACACGCTCGCACAGTTTCTCTTGTTCAAAATTATGGTTTTAATGTTTGTGCATCTTACCACTACTATGCACCAGTCAGCGTTGATACTGCACAAAGATATTTGAAGTATATTGATGCATCTTCCGAAGATGACGCTACATCTTTGTAATTTAATAAGTGAGACAGCATTGCTGCTCACTTTTTTGTTGGGGGAAATTGTTCAATGCTCAAAAATTTGAAAAAAATGTATTTTTTTCTTGACAAAGAACTTAAATTATTATAGAATAATTGAGCAATTGTCATTTTCGGGGTGTGGCTCAGTTGGTAGAGCGCGCGGTTTGGGACCGTGAGGTCGGGGGTTCGAGACCCTCCACCCCGACCAGCAACTTTTGTTGCAACTTGCGAAACATTTGGGCCTTTAGCTCAGTTGGTTAGAGCGACCGGCTCATAACCGGTTGGTCCGCGGTTCGAGTCCGTGAAGGCCCACCACTTCTTTTGAATAGGGTGCTTCCAATTTGAAAGAAATTTTTTATCAAAATGTTTGCAAATGATAATTGTTTTATGTTAGACTCATTAAGTCGAAACAAAAAACGGCGATTTGGCCTGGTAGCTCAGTTGGTTAGAGCGCTAGCCTGTCACGCTAGAGGTCGAGGGTTCGAGCCCCTTCCAGGTCGCCATACACTTTCTTTGGAAAGTGAAAAATGTCCGCAAGGATGCTTCGCAAAAGTGATTGCGAATTTATGCCCAGATAGCTCAGTCGGTAGAGCAAGGGACTGAAAATCCCTGTGTCGGTGGTTCGATTCCACCTTTGGGCACCACTAGCAAAAAATCTGCACTTGGGGCTTATTTTTGCCCCTTGGGCAAAAAGTGTCGCATTAACGTTTGATTTTTTGCTTTCTCGCACCAAACGAAAATCGAAAGCGGTGCTTTGCGATTTTGTGCGAACTCTCTGGCGAAGTGGGAGATGATTTAGAGACTTTGAAGAGAGATGTCGATTTGGTTTATTCAGATGTTCTGCCAAGTAACATAAGTTTCCCCACACAATTATGCTGTCATATTAGCCAACAGACACTCTATCTTCTCCGCGGGCATCGGTTTGCCCAACAAATATCCCTGAATATTGTCACAGTCGATCTCGCTCAGGTAGCGGTACTGCTCCTCCGTCTCAACCCCTTCGGCGATCGTCTCATATCCCAGCTTCTTTACCATGTAAATAATAGATTCCGTAATGATCCTCGTGTTCTCGTCCGCTATCACTGTGTCGATAAACGATTTATCGATCTTGAGCGTATCGATTGGAAGCCCTTTCAGATAGGACAGCGACGAATACCCTGTTCCAAAATCATCCAGCGAAATCTTGATCCCGATATCCCGCAATATGACCAGCTTCTCCGTGATCTCTTTAAAATCATCTATCAGGATCGATTCTGTGATCTCCAACTCAATCTCAGAGGGCAGGATCTGGTATTTATCCATAAGCCCCAATACTTTGTCAATAAAATCAGGCTGTTTATACTGGATCGCCGAGATATTGAGAGATATGATCATCGGATAATGATACTTCCTCTTCCACTCTGCATAAGCGCGCAGACTCTCCTCGATCACCCATGTTCCGATGGGTACGATCGTCCCATTCTTCTCCGCGATCGGAATGAATACGGCGGGACTTATCATCTTG
>CAZIPJ010000032.1:0-9867 GCA_964541365.1 uncultured Lachnospiraceae bacterium | reverse complement strand
AAATTCTCCTTATATAAGTGGATTTGTACTTATAATATACTTTGATATTTTATCATATAGAAAAAAATAACACAACCAAACGAAACCATTTAACGAAAAAATTATGTCATATTTAATTGGAAAAAGAAGGAAATTAAAAACATTATCTTGAATAAACCCTTACTCTTGTCTTAAACAATATGTGTTCGAGATAGTCATCTTTGTCATCCAAACTATCCAAAAATCTTTTGAAACTCTTTTTGCCAGTGTTGTGCATTTTAGTATAGAAATCAGCAACATCTGTTTTTGTCTCTCTCATTATCGCAACACCTTCTGCCATATCAGACTTAATTTTCTTTTCAATCTCATTTGCTGCTTTTTTTGTGATGATATAAAGGTCGACATTTTCATCAAACATTCCTTCTTCTTGCGAAACTTCACTAAGAACAACAGTAAATTTTATGTCTGTGTATACGACTGGTATTCCATTTTCAAACTTCACCTTGCTTTTTATTTTTTTGTCAAAGATATTAAAAGTTAAACTCGCATTTTTAAAATCATTTTCAGTGAAGTTGTCTATTGTAATTGCGCCAGTGTTAAAGTTTCCCCTAAAATAATTCAATTTTGCAATCTCCTGCCCACTTATAGAACGTTGAAGATAGCCCTTCTTCATAATAAGAGTTTCTCCACTGTTTACAATTTGTTTAGATGCATTTTCGCCTTCTCCTTCCTGACCACCACTAGAACCACCAGTGCTGTTTTGCGACTGAGTATTTGAAACTGAAAGCCCCTGCTCATCATTTTCTTGCAGAGAAAAAACAGAAATAACACACGCACCAGTTGGAGAGAAATAACCCTTAAAGAAACTCTCCAAAGTGGAATCTGTGGCATAAAGATATCTTTGATTGCTTGTGACAATTTCGCTGACCTTGATAGAACTTTCACTGTCAAGCATTTGCACAGCATTCAAAAAATCCTTTGCACTTGAATCTGTTGCAATAAGCTTTGTGCTTGATGGGACTTCTTTATCTCTGGTCAAATAATCAAGCACGTTTGAGACATCGTCATCAAATAACTCTTGATTTAAAACAACTGTTCTAAGATGAGAAAGTCCCACTTCTCTTCCTATATAAAGTCCCGCATAGTCAAGTGCTTCGGCAAAGCTTTTCCCCTTTGCAGAAATAACCTTGTAAGTCTCCGTGAAATTTTGTTCTGCAATAGGGATAAATGTCAAAAAAGATAGTTCATAGTTGTATTCTTCTTCCTGCGCTCTATCAATTCCAATCGCCGTCACAACTGCAAACCTATCAATCTCAGTTGGCTTCCCAAGTGCTGGCAAACCAAAGAAAACTGAAATCAAAATAAAGATTAAAAACATCGGAGTCTTCCAGACTTTTAAGAAAAAATGTTTCACTGTTTTTTCTCCTTTCTATGCGACAAGAATAGCGAAAGTAAAACGCAAAATGGCACGAGCGCAAAAGAGATTATTGAAATGTACGGCAGATAACTTTCCCCATAGATAATAATTTTGCTCAAATTTCTGATGGCAAAATTGACAACCAATATAAAAATGAAATTAAAGGTTAAGACAGAATACAACCTTTTAAGTTTTGGAAAAATCGCATCAAAACAAACGAAGAATCCCTTTAAGTAAATTGCCAACTGGAAGAAAGTTAGAAGCACAACAAAGACCATCGAAACAATGTCTGGTCTTCCAAGTCCACCATACTCTTTAACATAACTGAGAATCTCAAAAAATGCAAACGGATGCAAAAATGATGTATATGTATAAGAAAGGAAGAAAACCAAAACTATTGCAATAACAGAAACTGCGGCAAAGCCAAAAAGTGAAAAAACAATCTTCCACTGTTTCTGTTTTATTTCAATTTTGTCCATAAACAAAAACAAAACAATAATGTCTCCAAACCCCGCAATATGCTTGAAAGTTGAAATGGCAACACTTGAAAGTTTTGACTGAGAAAGGACGACTGCACCATCAATCCCAAAAACTCCAACAACAAGTGCGAAGAAAAGAATGATAACAATAATAGGGAAGAAAAGTTGTGCAGTTCTTCCAATAGTTCTGATGCCACAAATGGCAAGATGATTGACCACAGGCAGAAAACAAATTAAAAACAAAAAATTGTTTGATTCCTTATAAATCAAATTTCTAAAAAAAATATAAGTGACATTGTAAAGCAGAATTGCCTTTGCCAAAAAGAATAAAGCAACGAGAAAAAACACAACCGCTGTGCAAATTTTTCCAAAATGCTCTTTTATAATATCGAAAAATCTTTCATTTGGAAATTTCTTTTTAAGTTTGTAAAACAAGAAGAAAAGTCCAAATTCAAACACAAAAAGCACCGCTGGAACTATCAATCCTTGAAACTTTGCATCACTAAAAAGAAGCGAAGGCAGAACCAAAATTTTGTTTGCAAAAAGTAAGAAGAAAACCAAAATTCCAGTCTGCCACGCATTTATCGTCTTGTCCCTAACCATCCTTTCTCTCCTTTTTTTCATTACTGAACGACTTCGGTCGATTGGTCATATCATTGATGGGCACTTTAAGAAGCCCGTCCTTATTGTCAGACAAAATAAATGGAGAGAATGGAGCAAGGTATGGAGCACCAAAATTCTCAATGGTATTTGCGTATGCAAGCAGATAAATTGAAGCGCCAATGATACCGAGCAATCCAAGAGATGCACCCAAAACTAAAAAGACAAATTGAAAAATTGTGATTTGAGCATTTTGTTCCGGAACAGTGTACAAAGCAATTTTTGCAATAGCCACAACAATAACAGTTGGTGGAGAAATCAGTCCGGCTTTAACTCCGGTATCACCTAAAATCAACGCACCCACAATTGATGTGGCAAGACCAAGATAACTCGGTAGTCTCAGACTGACTTCATACAAAATCTGAAACAGAAGCGAGATAAACAAAATTTCGATGAAAGGTGTAAAAGGAATTTGTTGAGTTGAATCAGCAATAGTAATCAGATATTTAAGCGGTAAAACATTATAATGGAAAAGTTGCAATGCGATATATGCACCTGGACCAATCACAGCAATAAGCACTCCCAAAAGTCTGATGAATCTCAAAAAAGTGGAATATATGTAGTTTGTGTAATAATCGTTGCTGTTTTGCAAATCTTCAAGAATGACAAAAGGGATTGTCAAGACGATTGGAGAGTTGTCAACAATCAATGCAATTCTTCCTTCCAAAAGTTTTGCAGAGACAATATCAGGTTTTTCAGAACATCCAATCTGCTTCAAAATAGAGTTTGGTCTGTTTGACAAAAGAGTCAGAAGATAGTAAGAATCAACCACTCCGTCAATCTTGATTTTTTCAAGTTTTTTCTTGATGTCTTTGACAATTTTTTCGTCTGCAATTCCATCAAGATATGCAATGACAACCTGCGTCTTAGTTGCACTTCCAACAGTCGACTCTTCAAACACCAACTTCTCACTGTAAAATCTTCTTCTAAGAAGCGTCATATTTGTCTTCAAATCTTCTGTAAAACCTTCTCTTGGCCCCATAATAACTGGCGATGTTGGTGGCTCAGCAGGTGTTCTTGTCAAGTAATGCAAAATATCAACAGCCAAAATCTTTTCGCTGTTTGAGAAGATAAGCACAACCACACCTTTAAGAACTTTTTGGAGCATTTCTTCTTTTTGGATTTCTTCTATGTCATTTGTTTGGACCAAAGCCTTAACGCTGTCAAATGAAATCTCCCCTTGAAATTGTGAAATAGGCTCGAAAATCCCCTGAGAAAAGATGGCGTTGTCCGTCATACTTTTCAAATATACAAAACCAATTTGCACTTCACCTTTTTCCAAGATTCGGTTGGTTACATCAATAGAATTGTGCAATTTTTCAGTTATTTCTTTAATCTCTTTTTTTACTTCCAAGACTACCACCTTTTTTGGTAGTATAAACAAAAAATTTGAAAATATATACAATAAAAAAAAGGCTGACGCCCATTTTTAATTAGTCCATAACAACGATTACAAAATCGCTTTCCAAAATACAATCATTTCTCAGTGATTTAATTTTGATTTCAGTTGAGCCTAAGTCAACACCTGCCAAAAGCGAGTCAAAATTTTCAAAACGATAAACACCACTTGCAAAATCTCCACTTTCCACAGTGCCCAAAAGCGTATCTCCTGCATAAATTTCAAAACTTAAAACTTCAAACAAAGATTCAACCGTCAAAATTCCACTGCTCATATGTGCACTTGACAACACATTTTTTCTCTCAACAACAATTGCCTTTCCATCACCCGCCAAAGAAGGTTCAATGAAAGGAACACTGCTTTCTGCCACCACATAAACTGTGTATCTCCCCGGAGAAAGTTCACTTAGAACACAACTCGTATTACTTGCTACAAATTGACGCTCTTGCAAATTTTCATCCACTGCCACAACAGAATAACTCTCTGCATCTGGCACTGTTTGCCACGAAAGGACATCTCCTTCAAAAACCACTTTTGAATAATCAACGCTTTCAAGAGACCAAGAAGGACTCCAAATGATTGGTTGACAAAATTTTCCTTTTCCCCTTCCATTTTCATTTGCAAATCTTGCAGAGAAACGATAACTTGCACCTGCAATGATGTTTAGATTTGAATCTTCAAGCCTGATTGAATTGGTTTTGCTATTCACAAGTCCAACAACTAAGTAACTTCCGTCAATAAGTTGTTCCAGCTTAAATTGATATTCGTATCCCGCATTAAACTCTGCAACCAAATGATAACTGTCGTCATATTTTTGCACTTCAAGTGTTTTTGGAGTGTGTTTAATAGTCTTATTACCAAAAAAAACAAGGCAAAACCCAGCGATTATTGCCACAAGCGCAAAAGCGATTCCACAGAAGATAATTTTGTATTTTTTGCTCATAACTATAATTATTATAGCTGTATTTACCACTTTTTGCAATTTTTTTGCAGATTTTCACAAAAATTACCAATTATTTTAAAAACCCATATTGACAACTTGATGTGAATATGATATAATACAGTATATATTTTGGAGGTAAATTTATGGATTTTTCAAATCTCTCAGCTGAAGGATACGCATCATTCATACTTGCAATCATCTTCACAATTGCAACTATCGCAATGGCAATCTTCTTCGCAAGACACAAAAAACAAAATCTCATCATCACAATCTTGGCAGCATTTGTTCTTCCTGCCGTTTCAGTACTTCTTTGGCTCTACTTGATTTTCGTAGTGAGTGATTTCACACTCAAATGGGCATTCGTTTGGGCATTTGTTGGCACAATCGTATACCTTTTACTTGCACTTGCAGTTACATTTATCGCAAAAGCAATTATCAAAAACTTGGAAAACAAACCTGTACAAGAAGAAGCAAACTTGACAGAAGAAACAACCGAAGAACCTGTTGAAGAAACAGAAGAAGTTGCCGAAGTTGTTGAAGAAGAACCTGTTCAAGAAGAACCAATGACACTTTTGATTGCAGATGTTGAAGAACCTGTTCAAGAAGAAGTTGTTGAAGAACAAACAGAAGAAACAACCGAAGAAGCTGTTGAAGAAACAAGCGAACCTGTTGAAGGTGGAGTTGTATTCGCCCAAGAATCAAAAGAAACATTTGCAGAACAACTCAGCAAATTGTCATATGAAATGATTGCTTACTACAATGAAATCTTGGAATACGCAAAAACAAAAGACATCTCAATGGTTAAAGAATCAAAAAGTCACGTAATCGTTAAGATGGGAAGAATGAGACTTGTTGAATTCAAGTTCAATAGAGGCAAACTTGTAAGCAGATTTATGGCTGGAAGCTCAGAGCTTAAAAACTATTCAATGGCAGAAAAAGCTGTTAAGATTAAAGAAAAGCCAGTTATCATTGAAATTGAAAATGAAAACTCTGTTGCAGTTGCAAAGAATATGATTGACATTGTTTGCAAAAACATTTTGGATGCAAGAGAAGAAAAGGATGCAGACGACACTGTTACTCCTGTTGCAGAAGACAACGAATAAAATTCATAAAAATAAAACCACGACATTTGTTCGTGGTTTTTTATTGCAATGAATCAGAACTTACTAAAAGATTAAGTTAACAATTCTGCCTGGGACATAAATCAATTTCTTAATCACTTTCCCCTTTGAATAGATTTCTGGGTATTGTTTTTCAATCTCAGCAAGCAAATCATCTTGGCTGATTGTTCTTGAAACAGAAATCACCTTTGCAAGTTTTCCATTAACCTGAATAGGCATAGAAACTGTATCTTCAACAAGATATTTTTCTTGATATTCTGGCCACTTGTCATCAAGAAGTTCTTTGCCAAATACAAGTTCATATTCTTCACTTGTTATATGTGGTGCAAGTGGATTGAGAAGAATCAAAAATTGTCTCAACTCTTCTTTTGTGATAAACTTATCATCCCTAACCTTCTTAATGAAAGTCATAAATGCAGAAATAGCAGTATTAAGTTTCAAATCTTCATAATCTTCTGAGACTTTCTTAATCAAACGATTCAAATCATAGATATGCTCTTTTGAAACTTCATCACCTTTGACCATGTCTTGAAGTGCCCAAACTTTGTCAAGGAAAGCCGTAATCCCAGTGATTCCGTCGAAAGTCCAAGGAGTGTTATCTTCATATCCGCCCAAGAAATGCACGTGAAGTCTTGCAACATCCACACCATACTTATTAATCACATCAATTGGTGAAACTCCATTTTTAGAGCTCTTGCTCATCTTCTTGCCTTGGTCATCCAAAATCAACCCACTTCCCATTTTTCTGATAAATGGGTCTCTGGTTGGCACAGCACCAATTTCGTACAAGAAGTTTTGCCAGAAGAATGAATAGAGCACGTGACGAGTGATGTGTTCTGTTCCGCCGGTGTAAACATCCACACTTCCCCAATATTTCAGTTTCTCAAAATCTGCAAGTGCTTTGTCATTGTGTGGGTCAACATACCTAAGCCAATACCAGCTTGAACCCGCCCAGTTTGGCATTGTGTCAGTCTCTCTTTTTGCAGGGCGACCACATTTTGGACACTTGCAGTTTACCCAATCCGCAATCTTTGAAAGTGGAGAATCTCCATTAACATTTGGTGAGTAGTCATTTGTTTCAGGAAGAACAAGTGGCAAATCTTTCTCATCAAGTGGGACAGTTCCGCAGTGGTCACAGAAGACGATTGGGAATGGCTCTCCCCAGAATCTCTGTCTGTTAAATGACCAGTCTTGCATCTTGTAATTGATTTGTTTTTTGCCAACACCAAGTGCAATTACTTTTTCTGCAATCTTCTTTTTTGCTTCTTTAACAGGCATTCCAGTAAACTCAGCAGAATTAAGCATCTTGCTGTTTTTTGCCAAGTATTCTTTCTTCTCAATTGCACGCTCGCTTACATCACCTTCCATAACTGGAATGATTGGAATATTAAATTTCTTAGCAAAATCATAATCTCTTTGGTCACCAGATGGAACAGCCATAACAGCACCAGTCCCATAGTTTGCCAAAACAAAATCAGCCAAATACAGTGGAGCTTTGTTTCCATTGACTGGATTGATGATATAAAGTCCTTCCAACTTACATCCGGTTTTATCCTTTTGGTCAGACATTCTATCAAATTCGCTTCTAAGAGCAGTTTTTTCTCTGTAAGCAAGCACTTCATCAAAGTTTTTGATATAAGGTTTCAACTTATCAACCAATTCATTTTCAGGCGCAAGAACGACAAAAGTTATTCCATAGATAGTTTCAATACAAGTTGTGAAAATTTCGACCTTGTCAACTTTTTCATTCTTATCATTGTACACATCAAAAGAAACCTGCATTCCTTCACTCTTGCCAATCCAGTTTCTTTGTGCTTCTTTAAGACTCTCAGCCATTTGGATTCTGTCAACATTTTCAAGAAGTTTCTCAGAGTACTCCTTCATCTTCAAGAACCATACCCATCTCTCTTCTTGTCTCACATCATTTCCACATCTGTCACATTTTCCACCTTGGCTATCTTCATTTGAAAGCACCGTCTGACAATGTGGACAGAAATTGACAACGCCCTTCTTCTTGTATGCTTTTCCGTTTTTATAAAGTTGCAAGAAAATCCACTGTGTCCACTTATAAAAACTTTCATCGCTTGTGCAAAATGCTCTATCCCAGTCGAAAGAAAGTCCAAGTCTTCTGAATTGTTCAAAAATGTTTTTTGCACCATTTTCAACAAACTTTCTTGGATTTATTCCAGTTTTATTTGCTGCATTCTCAGCAGGAAGCCCAAAAGAGTCTCCGCCAATTGGGAAAAGCACATTATAACCCTTCATTCTTTTATATCTTGCAAGAGCATCGGCTGGAATTGTGCCTTTCAAATGCCCCATATGAAGTGTTCCGCTTATGTTAGGAAATTCATACAAAACATAAAACTTTGGTTTTGTTGGATGGAAATCAACAGCTTGAAAAGGTTTATCTTTTTGCCATTTGTCTTGCCACTTTTTTTCTATTGCTTTAAAATCATAGTTTTTCATAATATCTCCCAAAACTTATGAATTCATTTTATCAAAGTTCTTTTCAAAAAGTCAAGAGTTCTAACAACTTAAAAATTGCAATAAAAAAATCGGCATCAGCCGATTTTTATTTTATCTATTAGTCTTTAAGCAAGCTTTTTCTCTTTGCCCAAACTGATGAAATTGAAACAAGAAGATTTCCAGCAACATAAGTATCCAAAACAATGTATAAGTAGTTTTTCAAAATCAATTCAAGGAATGATGGAGACAATTTCAAAGCAACTACCCCACCGTTAAGGAACATTACAAATACTCCAGAAACAAGCAACAATACAAGACCGATAAATGTCAACCATTCTTTCTTTATATGAATGAGTGCTGCAAGAACTGTTACGAGTAAGTTTGCAAGATACATAAGTCCAAGCAGTTGTTCTGTTGTAAGTGTAATATATTTTCTCACAACAAAAGCTATCAGTAAACAAAGTGCAACTCTAAGTGCAAGGTCGAGAACTTTAAGGAAGATTGCTCTTGTCAAACTCAAAGAGTAAAGTAAGTAGAAGAACTGTGCACCCAAAAGAATGCAAATTCCAATCAGAGAATAGTTTTTCGCAGTCAAACCTAACAAAACAACATTTGCTGAACTAAAAAACAAGAAATAGTGTGCTGCAACCGTCGCTGCAAGAGCAAGTGTCAAGTAAAACTTTTTCTTAACTTTTCCAATGAAGAGCAGCGACATCAAAAATGATACTCCAACGCAAGCAAAAGTGATATATGGTTTTCCGTCTTTTGCAATGCTGTCGCCTTTTAAATTGACATAAACAATGCCAGCAATAACAGCCGCTGACAACAAGAATGTCAAGAACATTTTTAAAATTGGTTTCTTTGTCTTTTCCATAGTTATATATTATCACAAAAAATCGCGTTTGTAAATAGTTTTTACAATATTTTTACGTCAGTAAATCTTTAAAATTTGGAAAAATTGTCAATTTCGCACAATTTGCTTTACATTTTGTCAAAAAATGAGATATACTCTTAATATACTGAATTGGAGAAAATATGAAAAAATCTTTTAAAGTTGTCATTGATACAGACGCTGGCGTGGATGATATTGCTGCTCTTGTTTTTGCCTTAAATGAGCCACAATTTGACATTCAACTTATCACAGTATCAGGTGGAAATATTCATATTGATAAAGCGGTAAGAAATACTTGCCATACTCTTGACATTTTCAATAAAGACATTCCTGTTGTCGAAGGCTACTCAGAAAGAATGGGTGGAAGTGATGAATATGCTTATCACGTTCACGGACCAGAAGGCTTTGGCTGGTATGTTCCACCAAAAGACACAGTAACAAAACCACTCAATGTTGACTGTGCAGATGCAATGTACGAAGTGTTTAAGAAATATCCAAAACAAGTTACAAT
>CAZIPJ010000031.1:0-10139 GCA_964541365.1 uncultured Lachnospiraceae bacterium | reverse complement strand
GTCGCAACAGGACAATTTGGCAATTCATCTTTACTTAACATAACCTTCTCCTTATATTTACAATACTTAATATTTACAATACTTACTAAAAGTTAATTAGATTACAAAAAGGTGCGTATGCACAATTTGTAAGTATATATGTTATGATATCACTGACAAACAAAAATGTCAACATTTGTTTATAAAAAATAAAAGGAGATTTTTATGAAAAATTATAACAAAATCAGTGTAGCAGAAGAAGCACGCACCGAGCTTCACGACAAATTGAAATTGACGGGTGCAGAAATTAGCATTAACAAACTTCCAGCAGGAGCGAGTGTTCCATTTGTTCATTCTCACAAACAAAATGAAGAAATTTATGGAATAATTGAAGGAAAAGGCAAAGTTGTTGTTGATGGCAAAAGTGTTGAATTGAAGGCTGGCGATTGGCTCAAAATTGCACCATCTGCAAAAAGACAATTCTTTGCATCAAAGGATAGCGAAATAAAATACATTTGCATTCAAGTTAAAGAAAATTCTTTGGAAAATTTTACAATGACAGATGCAATTGTTTAATGAATTTTATGAAAAATAAAAGACAACGCTTGGTTGTCTTTTTGATTTTATGATAAGATAATACTGAGGTAAAAATGATTATTTCAACTGGAATGAGAACGGATATACCAGCCTTTTATTCAAAGTGGTTTATAAATCGTATAAAAGAAGGCTTTGTTTATGTGAGAAATCCATACTATCAAAATCAAGTTACAAAATATTTGCTCAAACCTAATGTGGTGGACTGCATTTGCTTTTGTACCAAAAATCCTATTCCGATTCTGCCTTATATGGATGAGCTAAATAAGTTTAGACAATTCTGGTTTGTGACCATTACTCCATATGGAAAAGATATTGAGCCAAATGTTCCAGACAAAGCGAAAGTTATTGATGCATTCAAAGAGATTTCAAAGCGTGTTGGAATAAATGGAATAGGGTGGAGATATGACCCAGTTTTCATTGGCAACGGATTTGATTTGCAAAGGCACATTAAGGAATTTGAAAAAATTGCAAAGCTGCTTAAAGGCTACACGAATTCCTGCGTTTTGAGTTTTCTTGATTTATATGAGAAAGTTAAACGAAATGCACCTGGCATTCTTCCACCAACAAAAGAAGAACAAATTGAACTTGGCAAGGCATTATCGAAGATAGCAAAAGAAAATGGGATGACTATCAGAACTTGTTGTGAAGGAACTCATCTTGCACAATTTGGAATAGATGTGAGCGGATGTCAAACCAAGGAAGTTATTGAAAGGGCAATTGGCGTGTCATTAAATCCACCCAAAAGAAAAAATGCAAGAGCAATATGCAATTGTCTTTTGGGGCAAGATATAGGTGCATATAACACTTGCGGTCACCTTTGTAAATATTGTTATGCAAATATGGATAAGCAAATTGTTATAAGCAATATGAAAAAGCATAATCCAAATTCACCATTTCTTATAGGGGATTTGCAAAAAGGCGATAAGATAACAGAAGCAAAACAAGAAAGTTACATAAATTTTCAAACAAGCATTTTTTGAGAAAAAATATGAAATAATTTTTTAATTGAAAAACGACATCTTTAAATAGATGTCTTTTTTATTTTATTGTTGCAAAATTAAAGCAAAACTTTATTTTATGTGCTATAATACAATTATGGAAGCGATACAGATAACAAAGTCTATGTTTAATGAAATTGTAAGAAATAAACCGTCAAGATTTGATATGGCGATAAATTTTTATTGTTGTATTTGTAAAGATGATAAATATTTTATTGTTGGCTATTATTACAATCCAAAGTGGGATTTATTTTATCCTTTTTATGATGACATAAACAAAGTGCCTGTTTTCAAAGAATCCCAAGCGTCAACATATAGGGAATTGATACAAGAAACAGATTCTATTTTAAATATTGATTTAAATGAGAAATTGGAACTGGCTCACAAAAGATTCTCTGAATTTTTTGGTTGTGATTGTAGTGTTGTTGAGAGTAAATTAAATGCAATGTATGAATTGAAATATTCGAAGACCGCAAACCTTTACACTATATACAAATTGTTTAATTTCATTATTACAGATGTTCAAAATTTAAATGCAGTGACTAAACCAAAGAATTTTAAAACTAAACTATTTGATTTGGACAGACTCAACAATAAAGAATTAGTTGGAAATGCAAGATGGTTTTGTGGAGAACAAAAAGAAGAATTAAAAAAATATGCAATAAAAATTTAGGGAGAAATAAGAGAATGCTTAAACAAATCTTAAAAAGAAAGAATGAAATTGAAAAAGAAATTGGAAGACAGCTTTCAGTTGATAGCATTTGTGTATATGACAATGGAAAGGAAGAATGCAAATTCTTTAAGGAAGATTCTCTGCACGAACTTAGAAGTGTCAGCAAAGTTTTGATTGCACTTGCATATGGCATCGCTCTTGACAGCAAGATGAAATTGAGTGGGGGGGGGTATTTAACACTTAATACTCGTGTCGAGCCGGTGCTTAAAGGTCTTACAAAGATTTCTACTATCGAAAATTTGAAGAAAATTAAGCAGTGGACAATAAGAGATTTATTGACCTATTCGGCTGGTTATGAAAAACAAATTTTTTCTGCGAAATATATTAAGGATTTGGATGAGAAAGACTATCTATCCTATGTTTTAAATTATCCGATTAAAAATGAAGTTGGACAAAAATATGTTTATAACAACGCTGAGATGTTTGTGCTTTCTATCTTTTTCCAAGAAGCATTTGGAATCAATATTGCAGACTTTGTTGCAAAAGAAATTTTTGCTCCACTTGGAATAAAAGATTACATCTGGAAAAATTTTGACAAATATTGCCCAGGTGGGACGGGGCTGTTTTTGTCTGGGAAAGACTTGTTTAAGATTGGAAAACTTATTCTGCAAAAAGGCGCTTGGGATGGGAAACAAATAATTTCAAGAAAATATATCGAAAGTATGTGTTCTTGCCAAATTGAAACGCCTTACGCAGTGAAAGCTGACCGTACTTTGCCAAAAGTAGCAGTCGGTTTTGTTATGAACATATCGCTGGATGGATGGGTCTTTAAGGATGGAAAGAACTCTCAATTTCTTATGGTGAATTTTGAGAAAAATCAACTTGTGTGCATTCTTTCATCTGAAAATGATGTGACGCAGACTCAGAAGATTGTAAGTGATTTTGTTGAAAAATAAAAAGACTGGATTACCAGTCTTTTTTGAGTTTTGCGATGATTTTGTTGAACTGTTGTTCTTCTTCCTTTGGAGTGCGAGCGATTGTGCCGTCTGCGGAAACTCTAAGGAATTTTCTTTCATAAAGCATCAGTGAGAAGTTTACGCCAGAATATGAAAGTGAGAAGACAACGAGTAAAATTTTGAAAACAATTAAATTTTTAAGCAATCCAACCAAAATCAAAACTGCATAAGAGAGAACTCTTGTTACTGTCATCAAACTTTCAACGACTGTTTGATGTTCTGCGATTTCACTGTAAAGTCCTGACTCTTTGAGAGTGCTGTTTCTGTAAATATCATATATTGCACTGAATATAATCTTGGAAACTGCCATAAGCAGGTTGTAAACAATTACTGTGTAGATTGAAGGATAGATTGCAAACAGCATACTTGAAAACAGTGGAAGTAGAATTACAATTATGTATAGCCAGTCTCTTTTCGACGCTTTTGTGAATCTTGTAACCAGCATTATCTCAATAATTGCGATTGCACCTATAATACTGGTGATACTTCCAAGGCTGAGTGTTTTGTGGAATTGAAGCATAATGCAAATTGTAAGAAGGTTGCTGGTGATGGTTGTTAAGCCATAAACAAGAGTTGCTTTATAAACAAATTTTATTTTTCTGTTTGGTTCATTTTTTACTTTAAGCTTTTTTATGTAACCTTTCAAATCAAAGTTTGAACCATTAGGTTTTTGTGCTCTGATAAAGAATGTGAGAATGATAATTAGTCCAAGGATTGCAGCAACATAAATGGATGTTTGTTCGTAAGTTGAAATTTGAATCAATGCACCAAGGGTAACTGGAATTATAATTTCCATACCTTTACTTGAAATTGCTGTGAGCACAGAGAACTTTGACATCGATTTTCGGCTTACCATTTCTTGTTTGAGGACATTATAACTGCCATAGTAACAAGCTTCGCTCAATCCATAAATGAAGCCGGCAAGTGGAAGAAGGTGCGCAAGTTGTTTTCCATAGAAAATAATGACAATTACAAAAACAAGTCTTATTACTTGTGCAAGTCTGTAAATCCACACACGGTTGGTTCTATCTGTCAGATAACTGAAAAACCAATAGGTCAAAAGGAATGTGCCATAAACGCTTATTTGGTAAAAACCTACATTTTTGATATACTCAAAGGTGTTTGCTGAAAACTGATATATGTATGCCACCAAGAATGTTGAAACAAAGATACTGATAACCGCACCAAGGGTGTGACAAGTAAAAAGGCAGTTACTTGATAATCTATCTTTCTTTTGATTGTTTATATTGTATGCGTATGCCATAATTTCTCCTATGTGTTATGTAATTTTGAAAGCTGTGGGCTATTGCCAGTCGATTGGCGTTTTTCCATTTTTAATAAGGAAGTTGTTTGTCTTTGAAAAGTGTTTACACCCAAAGAAGCCACGATATGCGGACAGCGGACTTGGGTGTGGGGCTTTAAGGACAAGGTGTTGTGGTGCAATTTCACCAGCAAAACTTTGTGCATTTGAACCCCAAAGAATAAACACCATTGGGTCTGTTCTTTTTGAAAGAATTTTAATTACTTCATTTGTGAATGTTTCCCAACCTTTTCCACGGTGAGAGTTTGCTTGGGCTCGTCTGACAGTGAGACTTGTGTTTAGAAGCAGAACTCCTTGTTTTGCCCAACGCATAAGATTTCCGGTGTCTTGGCATTTGATGCCAAGGTCACTTTCGATTTCTTTGTAAATATTGACAAGCGATGGTGGGATTTCCACTCCATCCTGAACGGAGAACGCAAGTCCGTGGGCTTGATTTGGTTCGTGATATGGGTCTTGTCCAATGATGACAACTTTTACATCTTCGTATTTGATTGTGTTTAAGGCATTGAAGATGTTTTCCATTTTTGGATAGACATCATATCTTGAATACTCTGCTGCCAGAAACTCTTGCAAGTTTTTGAAGTAATCTTTTTCAAATTCATCTTTGAGCAACGATGCCCAGTTTTTCGTAATCCTAATCATAATGGCATTATATCACAGTGGGAGAGTATTTTCAAACAAAATAAAATAAAAACGCACAATATGCGTCTTCTACTTTTGGGCTTTTTCGTTTATTTATAAAAAAATAAAAAGCCACGATGTGGCTTATTTGCTTGCTTTTGCGTTTTCCAACAATTTTGCAAAGTGTGCTTTCTTTCTGTTTGCAGAGTTTTTATGAATTACATTTTCTCTTGCAGCACTGTCAAGTTTTGCAAAAAGAACTTTCAAAACTTCTTCAGCCTTTGCAACATCTGCAGCAAGTTCAGTTTTAAACTTCTTCTCATATGTCTTGATTTCAGACTTTACTGAGTTGTTTTGTACTCTTCTTTCTCTTTCAATCAAAACTCTTTTCTTTGCTGATTTAATGTTTGCCATTTTCTTCTCCTTCAAAGTGTTTCGTATATATTAGTTACTTGGGTAGTATAGCATATAAAATTTCAAAAATCAACTTATTTTTTGATATTTTTTGGGGTATATTTTGTTTATGTTTGATTTGATTGATGAATGTGGACAAGATTTGATGCAATGTGGCTATGAAACAGTTGAGCTTTCCAAATATAATGTCACCAGTTCAAAACTTTTTGTTGATTCAAAAAAGCAAGCGAAGAAACTGGGATTTGATATGGGACATTATTTCATCTTAAATGCGCCAAAACTTGACTATTTAATGTGGGAACATAAGGCGCTTTTGGAAGAAGAAATGCTTTCTCGACTTTCATTTTTATTTAAGGAAAACGGCATAAACAGAAGGTCAAAAGTGCTTGTCGTTGGGATTGGAAATCCTAAGATTGTTGCAGACAGTTTTGGAGTGAAAGTGGCAGAGAAAGTCCCAATTATGCCATACTCAAAAAACAATCGAATCTTCAAGATAATTCCCAATACTTTTTCAAACACTGGTCTTAACGCTTATGATATGATTAGGCTTGTTGTGCAGTGGTGCGGAGTGGACTTGGTGCTTCTTTTTGACTCTTTGGCAACAACGAATATTGAGAGATTGGGATGTTCTTTGCAGTTTAATGATGCAGGGCTTACGCCAGGCAGTGCAATGAACAATTTTGGACTTCCAATCAACAGAACAAGTCTTAATGTGCCTTGCATCAGCGTTGGTGTTCCGATGATGATTTCGTCAAAAATATTGGGGCAGAAAAAGGAAGTTATTTTCACTGAGAAAGATGTGCAGGAGAAGATTGAGTTTATGTCAACTCTTGTCAGTGAGACAATTCAAAAACTTTTGTAAATTATGTCAACTTTCCGTCATATATAGAGAATATGAAAAATGTGCTTTTGATTGACAGTGGAAGTGGTGGAGTTAATATTTTAAAAGAATGCTTGAAAGTTTGCCCAAATGCTAATTATTTGATGCTTTGTGACAATAGAAATCTTCCTTATGGAAATAAGGATGCGGAAGAACTGATTAAACTTACTTTTGAAAATCTGATTGAAGTTGAAAAGATTTTTAAGTTTGACATTGTGGTTCTTGCGTGCAACACTCTTACATCGGTTTGCATTGATGCTTGCAGAGAAAAGTTTAAGAATGTGGAATTTGTAGGTACTGAGCCTGCAATTAAACCAGCTTTGAAAGAGTTTGAAGAAAAAGATGTTTTCGTGCTTGCAACAGGTGTAACTATTAAGCACAATAAACTCATTTCAAAACATCCAAACATCCAATGCAAGGAGATGAGAAATCTTGCAAGCTTGATTGATGCCAATCTTGACGATTTAAGCGTGCTTGAAGGCTATTTAAAGGCGGAACTATCGCGGGTAAGTGCAAAAGCCTTGGTGCTTGGTTGTACGCATTATGTGGCTGTTAAAGCTCTATTAAAGAAGATTTTGCCTGATGTCAAGATTTATGACAGCGCAAATGGGGTGGCAAGAAGACTTAAATGCTTGCTTGGTGATATTGATGAAGGTTGTGGGCTTAAAATAGTTACATCAGAGAAAAATGATATGTGGGGAAAACTTTGGTATTATTTGAATGCTGAAAATTAAAAAACGGTCAGATGACCGTTTTTATTATTTTTTATATTGTTCTCAATTAGCTTTCAAAAAGATTTGAATTTAAGAATACTGGCTCGCAGGTGACATTGATACCCATCTTTTTGAGTGTTTGTTCTTCACTTGACGACATAATGTATGTACAATGAGCATCACAATTTTTCAGATTTGGAATTTGCTCCATTGCAAGCTTTGCTTTCTCGTTTTTGCTTGTGCAAATTGAAAGTGCAACCATAACATCATCAAGTGTCAGGATGCTACTTTGAGATTTAAGGATTTGTGTCCTGTATGTGACGATTGGAAGAAGAATGTCGTCTGTGATAATGTCGAAATCATCTCCAAGTCCAGCTAAAGTCCTGAGAGAGTTGAGCACAACTGCGGCGGCAGCAGAAACAACAGTTTTTGTCTTTCCTGTGACGATTTTCCCGTTTGGAAGTTCCAAAGCGACACAAGGGAAACCGCTTTCTTTTGCTGCCTTTTTGGCAACATCAATTACAGGGAACAAGTCTTCTGTTGCGCCGACTTCTCCAGTGAGAGATTTATTTCTTTCAAGAGTTTCATAGGTTGCTTGTCCACGCTTGAAATCGCACTCTGCTCTGTAATAGCGTCTCAAAACTTCTTTTGTTGCGGCAAGTCTTGCAAGTTTGTCATCGATTATGGAAGTGGCGACCATATTTACACCCATATCCGTTGGAGATTTGTAGACTTCTTTGTTTGAAATTCTGTGCAAAATCTCTTTGAGCACTGGGAATACTGCAATATCTCTGTTGTAGTTTACTGTCAACTCTCCATACGCATTGAAGTGATATGGGTCAATCTGGTTGACATCTTGAAGGTCAGCGGTCGATGCTTCATAAGCGATGTTGACTGGGTGTTTGAGTGGTAAATTCCAAACTGGGAATGTCTCAAATTTTGCATATCCCGCTTTGATTCCGCGTTTGTATTCATGATAAAGCTGAGAAAGACAGGTTGCAAGTTTTCCACTGGATGGACCAGGGGCGGTCACAATTACAAGTGGGCGGGTTGTCTCTACAAATGGATTTGCGCCATAGCCTTCGTCTGAAACAATGGTTTTGACATCATTTGGATAACCTTTTGTATATGTATGGAAATAAACTCTTTCTCCGTGTTGTTCAAGCTTTTTGGCAAATTTTGCTGCGCTTGGTTGACCTTTGTAGAGAGTGATGACAAATGCGGATATGTAAAGGCCTAGTGCTCTCATATTGTCAACAAGTCTCAAAACTTCGTTGTCATAACTGATTCCAAGGTCAGCACGGATTTTGTTTTTCTCAATATCGTTTGAGCTGATACAGAAGATGATTTCTGCTTTGTCCTTCATCTTTTGCAGGAGTTTGATTTTGATGTTTGGGTTGTAACCAGGGAGTGTCCTTGCTGCGTGAAGGTCATCAAAAATCTTTCCGCCAAATTCAAGATAAAGTTTGTTGTGGAATTTCTTAATCCTTTTGTTGATGTTTTCGCTTTGAAGCTTGAGATAAAGTTCGTTGTCAAAGCAAGTTTTCTGGGATGTGGCTTGGCAGCCAGTGTCTTTCTTTGCCATATAAATCTCCTTTTCTTTGTTATTTTAACTCATCAAAAATTTTTTTCATAACAAATTTAAAACAAAAAGAAAATTTCTTTATGAACTAGCGTTTATTTTATCAAAAAACTCGCAAAATAGCGATATGGATTGGAAAACATCTTTATATTATTTAATCCCAGCATTCATCATTTTGCTTGTTGCATTTCCTGTTTTTGTGGAAGTGAGACTGTCTTACAATCCCTTTTTCAATAGGGGAGTTGTTGCACTCTTTTTGTTTAAAAAGAAAATCTTTTATTACATCTTTTCTTTTCACGGCAAGTATATTGAGCTTCAAAATGAGAAGGAAACTAAGACTGAAAAACTGCAATTTCAAAGTGAACAGTTTGCAGTTATGGAAGAGTTTGGGAGACAAATCAAGGATAAAATC
Organism: uncultured Lachnospiraceae bacterium; assembly: GCA_964541365.1. Classification (GTDB taxonomy): domain Bacteria; phylum Bacillota; class Clostridia; order Christensenellales; family UBA1242; genus Caccovivens. The sequence continues at coordinate 933 of CAZIPJ010000031.1, read as the reverse complement.
AAACTTAAAAAGCTGTATGTGTTTTACAACATTGGTCTAGGTGATGCATACATTTCTGCTCTTGCTTGTGGGTTTATCAATCAGGCTTTTTCGTTTCTTTTTCTCTATTTAAAGTCCAAAAAACCAACTGCATCTCTTTGTGTTTATGATACTGTTTCTTACAATAAAGAAGTCTTTGAAGTGGCGACGGTTACTCAAATTTCAATTTCTTTATTTGATGTTGCATATTCTTTTCTCTATTCGGTTATCATATCTAGTGATTGAGTATTACACTATAAACTGTGTAATATGTTGCATAACACACAAAATATGGGGGTATTATATGAAAGTTTACACAAATTCAACTTCAATCAATGATTTGATTTCAAGTGCTGTCGACAAAATCAAAACCATTGTTGATTCAAGCACAATCATTGGTGAAAGCATCTCTACGCCTGATGGGACAACCATCATTCCAATTTCAAAAGTCACAGTTGGTTTTGTTGTTGGTGGTGGAGAATACGCTGACCTTTCTGCAAGGAGAGTTGCAAATCATTTTCCAATGAGTGGTGGAAGCAGTGGTGGAATGAGTGTTAGTCCAGTAGGTTTTCTTATTTTGAAAGAAAATGGAGATGTTGACTTTGTGAATGTTGAAAACAAGACTCTTTACCAGACTGTTTTGAATATGTTTAATTCTCTTTTGTCAAAACTTGAAAAGGATGACAACAAGGTGGGTGCTGACGATGAAGAAGATTAAAAGAGTTTTTTCTGTTTCAGTTCTCTTTCTTCTTGCCTTTTCCTTTTTGGTGATTGGAGTGAGCTCGATATCTGTGAAAAGCTGTTTTGCGATGCAGACATCTGCCAAGGCTTGTGCGGTTATTGAGTCAAAGACTGGAAGAATACTTTTTGCAAAAAATCAAAACCAAAAACTTCCTATGGCAAGCACTACAAAGA
>CAZIPJ010000030.1:0-11061 GCA_964541365.1 uncultured Lachnospiraceae bacterium | reverse complement strand
ATCTCAACTTCAAAGTCCCCTGCATACGAGCAAAAAGTTGTTGCCGGAGAAGGTGGTTTTGGCAGTGTTGTAAGTAGTGAAAGATTTAAAGAAAGCGAGCTCTTTAAGATTGAAGGTGAAGAAGAAAAGAATGTATTCTTCCTTCAAAACCAAACCGCAGGAACATTCGCACTTCAATCACTGTTTAATATTGACCTTTCAAATGAATACTACGAGCTTTCATTCAAACTCAAAACTCACTTTGAAGGCACTTTGAAAAAAGATAAAAAATACAATTATGGCGTCACAGTTGGTCTTACTGGTTTTGAATATATGTCAGGACTGAAAAGCAACGATGAATATCAAGAATACAAAATCTACTTCCACCCAAGCGATGCTGCAAACGCCCAACTTTATATCTCACTTATCAGCGACGCAAGCGAAACAGTTGGTTCTGCTGTGCTTTATGACTTTGAACTTAAAACAGTTGACAGCAGTGAATACGACCTTGCAAACACAACCTACAAAGATAAGAAATATGATGTAAACAAAGACAGAGTGATGATTTCAAAAGTTTCTGCAAACTCTGATGCCGACAGTGATACAGACAGCGACACTGACAAGGACAATAAAACAAAACCTTCAAATGGTGCTCTCAACTGGTCAATCTTGGTTTCTTCAATTTTGATGGGAGCTGCAATCATTATCGCCGTTGTCGGTGTGGTGCTTAGAAATATCAAAATCAAAAAGATTGAAAGAAAGCGTAAAGAATCTTACGACAGAAAATCAAGTCTTGAAGTTGATACAATCAAAGCACAAGCTAAGAAAGAAAGAGACGAAGAAGCTGCACAAGTTAAAGCAAATGTTGACAGATTCCAGAAAGAGCTTGACAGCCTTGAAGCAAAACATAAAGAAAAGATTGTTTCACTCCGTTCACAAGATAAAGGCGAAGTTTCAAAAGAAACAGACAAAGAATTTAAGGACTTTGCAAGAAAGAGAACTGCTATTGCAGAAAAGATTGATTCTCTCAATAAGCAAATTGACACTATCCAGTCCCCTGAATATTTGTTAGAGCTTGAAAGAAAAATCTATTCAACCGAAGAAGCAAGAAAAAGACAACTTGAAAAAGAGTCAAAAAAGAAAGCTTCAAAGGAAGCAAAAGCCAAAGCAAAGGACAAAAAGTCTAAATAAAAAAGAAAGAGATGAATGATTTCATCTCTTTTTATTTTTGATGTAAAAAATAAAACCCGCAAGCATTTTTGCAGGTTTTTTATTTTAAAGATTTTTAGAAATCGTCGTCATCTTCATCATCGTCTTTGTCGTCATAATCAAAGTCGAGAGAATCTTCATCTTCTTCATCATCAAATTCAGAATCAAGGTCTTCATCAGTAAGTTCGTCAAGGTCTTCATCATCCAAACTGTCATCGAAGCCAATTCCTGAATCAAGAGAATCGTCAAGGTCATCATCGTCAAGGTCTGTCACAGATGCCATATCACCTGTTTCTTCATCGTCGTAAACGATTTCGTCTTCATCACGGTTTACATATTCATCCCAGTCATCCCCTGTGATTTCTCCGTCTTCTGACTGATGCTCTTTCAAGCAAGTTGCACACATAATCTCATCAGGTTGAATGTAATTTGTTTTACAGATTGGACAAAGTTCCAAATCAAGGTCATTGACAAAAGCGTCCTTGTTTGCAGAAATTTCCGCTTTGCATACAGAACACAACTTATCTTTCTTTTCAATATAGTTAAGTTCGCATCTTGGACATCTGACATAAACAGGTTTCTTCATATACTCTCCTTATTTCTGTATGTATTCTACATAGATTTAACATCAATGTCAACAGATTATCAATCTTTTTTTTCTTTTTTTGACAGTTGTGCTTCCGCTTGCGATAAGCGTAAATAAACTGGCACAAGTTCTTGTTCGCAAACAAACTCTTTTTGGCTTTCTTTCAGCAGTGCAAAGTCCAGCAAATCAGCACAAGAAACTTCCAAATCTGTGCATCTTGAATCCTTTAAGTCTCCCTTCAAAGCAAAGATTGGAAGCTCAATTTTTTCAAATTCGGACTTATCAATCATTTTCTCACTAACCAATTTTGCTCCATTTACATCAAAATATGCAACAAAATACAAATCTGATAAAGCATTTATTGCACAAACGAATTTCCCCTTTGCAAGTGCATTTTTGTAAACAGTATATGCCATAAGTTCCAAAGATGATAATGCCACAAATTTCAAGTCTTTTATCACGCATCCAAGAGCCTTTGCAACGGCTGTCCCAATCCTGAGCCCCGTGAACGAACCTGGGCCAACCACCACACCAACCGTGCCGACATCAAGCACATTTATCTTTGTCTCCTGACACATCTCGTCAATCACTTTAAGGACACTTTCAGAGTGCTTACTCTTGGACTCAATATCTTTTAGGCAAACTTGTCCATCTTCCGTTTTAAGTGCCAAATTTGCAGTCATAAACGCCGTGTTAATCGCCAACATAATTTACTCCTTCAATAACAAAAACCCTTTCATCGTCTCCTGTTTTTTGAATGTCAACGCAGAAGTCAACTTCTTTAATCAATCCTTCAACATTTTCTGACCACTCAACAAAACAAACACCATCCAAAGTGGCTTTATCAAAGTATTCTTCAAAGCCGACATTCATCGCTTCTTCGGCAGAAGAAAGTCTGTACATATCAAAGTGATAAATAGGAAATTTGGCGTTGTAAGTGTTTAACAGAGTGAAAGTTGGGCTCGTAACCAAATCATCACATCCAAGGCTTTTTACCACTTCTTTAACAAAAGTAGTCTTACCGCTTCCCAAATCACCGTTAAGAAGAACAATCATAGGAGCTTTCAAGCATTTTGAAAATGCGCTTGCAACTTCTTGTGTTTGTTTAATCCCTTTTACCTGCATTTTTAATTTCATTTCTTCCCTTCTTTTGTTTTTCATAAAGTCTCATTACAATAATTCCAATCGTGCAGAAAAATGCTGAAATCGCAATTCCTGCAAGCACATCGGTCAAATAATGCATCCCAAGATACATTCTTGACAACCCAACAAGTCCCACAAAGAGCGAACAGCCAGTGACTATTGCCACCCTTGCCCAATTCTTTTTGTAATATGTAAAAAGTGCATAACCCACAAAAATTGCCATTGCAGTCGCACAAGCAGAATGCCCACTTGGAAAACTGAAATCAGTGGACGCGCCGCCTATGCAGAACACTGAATCGCTGGCATTGTATGGTCTGACACGATGAATTTGGTCTTTAAGCACCCAAATCAGAAGTGCTGCCACTGCATAAGAAATCAGATACCATAAAAGCAGTTTCCTTTTTGCAAACAAAAACAACAGGCAGAGCACAACAACACCCACAACACTACCAATTGCTGAGATAAGTTTGAATGTGGTGTCAAAGAAAGTGCTTCTTCCAGACTGCAAAAATTCAATTATCTTGATTTCAAAATCCATAATGTTATTTTACCAAATATATTAAAAAAATACAAATAAAAGGACATATATACTCCCATTACCCAAAAACTTCCACCGCAAAAAAATAAAAAGGACCAATCAGTCCTTCTTTTTGCTTAAACTCATTCCATTTGCAAAATCATAAATCGTCGTTTCAAGCTCGTCATCATTAGAAATCGCATCAAGAAACTTTCGCAAGTTGTTGACCAGCGCCCGATGCTTATGCTCAACTTTTTCCGCACCACGCACAAGCCCATAAAACAAAATGTCATCTGCAAGCAAAATTGCTCCGGCATTCATAATGCTTTTTAAGTATGGCAAGTATTTTATATACTGTCCTTTTGGTCCATCCAAAAATATGAAATCATACTTTTCTTGCTGATGCTGCTGCAAAAAATCAAATGCATCACAACAAACAACTTCAAATCTTCCAGCAAAACCAAGCTCATTCAAATTTTTGACAGCGTCCTTAGCGTTGTTTTCATCTTTCTCAATTGTGCAAACAAAGTTTTCTTTGTCCGCTTCAAGCATAACAGATGCGGAATAACCGATAAAAGTGCCAATCTCCAAAATTTTCTTTGGTTTATGCTCTTTGATAAGACTTTCCAAAAACTCAATACTCTTTTCTCTTACGATTGGTCTGTACTCGTGCTCTTTAAAGCCCGCAAACTCTTCTTTATTTTTCATAACTATCCTAGTCAAGCATAACAATAGCCAAAACCATTGGTTTACGCTTTGTGCGTTTGAAGATGAAGTTTGAAACATTTCTCTTGATTGTGCTTCTGATGATTGCAGGGTCACAACCACGAAGTTCTTGTTCTTTCAGTGAAGCAATAATGGTGTTTTTTGTATCTTGAACAAAGCTTTCTGCTTCGTCTTGATAAACAACTCCCCTTGTGATGATGAAAGGTTCGCCCACAACATCACCAGAGACATTGTTGATTGTCATAACCACAACACAGAAACCGTCTTCTGAAAGTTGTTTTCTTTCTCTAAGAACATTGCTTTCCATATCACCGATTCCATAACCATCAATCAATCTTTGTCCAGCGTGAACAAACCCAACTCTCTTGATTGAGTTTGGAGTCATTTCAATTTGGTCGCCGATTGATGCAGTGACAATATTTCTCTCTTCCATTCCCAAAGTCATTGCAAGCTGTTTATGCACTCTCATATGTCTGTATTCGCCGTGGATTGGAATAAAGAATTTTGGTTTTGTCAAAGAGTGAATCATTTTGATTTCTTCTTGACAAGCGTGTCCAGAAGCGTGGACATCTGCAAGTTCGTCATAAATAACATCTGCACCCCTTTGGAAAAGTGTGTTGATTACATTGTAGACACTCTTTTCATTTCCAGGGATTGGAGATGCAGAGAAGATAATCAAGTCATTCTGTCTGATTTTGATTTGCTTAAACACACCAGCAGCCATTCTTGTAAGAGCTGAAAGTGGTTCGCCTTGGCTTCCTGTTGTGACAATAAGAAGTTCTTTATCAGCATATTTATCAACTTTATCAATATCAATCAAAATGCTTTTGTCAAAAGAAAGTTCACCAATTTTAAGACCAATTTCTGAGATGTTTATCATACTTCTGCCAGTGAAAGCAACTTTCCTGCCATATTTTTTTGCAAGGTCAAGAATTTGTTGAAGACGGTTGATGTTTGAAGCAAAAGTAGCCACAAAAAGTCTTTCTTCTGGATGTTGCTTAAAGATTTCATCAAGAGTTCTTCCAACACTCTTTTCACTTGCAGAATAACCAGGTCTGCAAACATTGGTGCTTTCACACATCAAAAGATTGACGCCTTTCTTTCCAAGTTCACCAAATCTTTGAAGGTCTGTCATCTGCCCGTCAAGTGGCTCAAAATCCACCTTAAAGTCACCAGTATGCACAACATTTCCAGCAGGAGTTGTGATGCAAAGCGCCAAAGCCCCAGCAATAGAGTGTGAAACTTTGATAAATTCCACTGAGAAAGCCCCAATTTTAAGCACATTCTTTGGCTTAACAGCAATCGCTTTGTATTTCACATTTTGATGTTCTCTCATTTTGTTGTCGATGAGTGCAAGCGTAAGCTTTGAGCCATAGATTGGTGCTTGGATTTGTTCAAGGACGAACGGTATTGCGCCGATGTGGTCTTCGTGTCCGTGAGTTAAGATGATTGCCTTCACCTTGTTTTTGTTTTGAATCAGATAGGTAAAATCAGGGATTACGACATCAACACCAGGAAGGTCATCCCCAGGGAAAGTAAGCCCAGCATCCACAACGATAATCTCATCGTTGTATTCAAAAGCGGTCATATTTTTACCGATTTCCCCTACACCACCCAAAAAGGTGATTTTCAGTTTGTTATTATTCATTTTTACTCCTTTGGGGCATATGCGCCCTTTTTATATTTTTCAAATAAAAATCTCAACACATCGTGTTGAAAGAAAAACAAAACAAAGTAAAACCATCTTACAGAATGTAAGCAGTTTTGTTTATATTGTCAACTTCTTCAAGTTTTTTTGGTGTCAAAATTTGTGTATCATTAACATAGAATCTCATACCTTGGCTTGTGAAGAAAACTGTCATATCCATCACAGCAAGAAGGATTGTCATTACTGGGACAAGCACCGCCATTGAGTACACGCCAAACACAGCAATAAGCACCCAGAACAACAAGAAATAACAGAATGTCACGCCAAAAGTCTTCCAAAAATGACGCTTAACAGCTTTGACACCTTTTCTGAAAGCTGTCACAACATTGCAATCAAAAACAATCAAAGCTGGTGTCCATCCAAGCACAAGGACTTGATTTAAAGTGAACAAAAGCACCAAAACCAAAATTGAGAGAATTGGCAAGCCATAACGAATAAACTTGGCGTCATTAATCCTTCCAAGTCCAAATACTGCTAAGACAGTGATTGCCAAAAACAGCACATTGTAAACAACTTTGCAAAGAGCAAAAAGCAATGACTTTTTCAAATTTTTAACAAGAGCACTGAAAAAACCAATTTGAATCTTGCTTGTCATATAAGAATAAAGCATAAAGTCGAGAGTGTATTTGCCAACATTGATTAAAAATGGCAAAACAAGCAAAACAATAATAAGTCCATAAATTGCCAAACCTAAATTTTGTGTGAATATGTCTTTAACAAAATCAAAAACAGTCCCAACAATAAGATGCAAATTTTGTCCAATAGTCCCCTTGAAAACCCCTGCAAAGCAGTCTGCAAGCTCTTTCAGATTTGAAGTGAAAAGTGCTTTAAATTCAAAAAAGACTGGCAAAAAGAGAACAGCGCAAAGTCCCCAAACAACGATATAGTAAAGGAAGAACTTTAAAGCTTTGCCCCAGTTTGAAAATAGCAATCTCAATGAATTTACAAAAACCATATATATCCTTTCAAATTTGCAATCTTACTTATAGCACAATTATAACAAAAAAGGATGAAAAATCAAACAAAAAATGGCATAAAAACGCCACCTTTTTGTCGGTTATTAAATTTTTATTGAAACAATTTTATAATTTGTTACGCCACCAGGAGTTTTAACTGAAATGATTTCTCCTTTCTTGTGTCCAATAAGTGCTTTCCCAACAGGAGAAACATTGCTGATTACTCCGTTCTTTGGGTCGCTCTCTGATGAGCCAGAAATGCGATATTCCACTTCTTCGTCAAAATCTTCATCATAAAGCTTCACTGTGCAACCCACATTAACTGTGTCGCTTGCAAGGTTTTTCTTATCAATAATTTCTGCGTTAAGCAAAATGCTTTCCATTTCAGCGATTTCAGATTCAATTTGTGCTTGTTCGTCTTTTGCAGCATCGTATTCAGAATTTTCTGAAAGGTCGCCAAATTCTCTTGCGATACCAATTCTTTTTACAACATCAGGTCTTTTAACTGTCTTATAAAAGTTTAACTTTTCTTCAAGTTGTTTTTTCCCTTCTGGTGTCAAATAGTGTTTTTCCATATCAATCTCCTTATGTTAGACTCTTTAATTTAAAAAAACGACCCAATAGGTCTCCTTCTTCAAATTTTTTACCCAACTAAAAAACCTGAATCATTATACATTTTCTCTATTAGAAAGTCAACTAATTTTTAAATATTCCTTCATATCATATTCACCGACAGTAAGAAATATTCCAAAAAATAAATAAAAAATTCAAATTTTCAAATAATAGAAGAAAATTCAAAGAAATTTCAAAGGAGTTCTATATGTTCACTTTTATCGCTTTTCTTCTTACAATGCTTGGCTGCGTAAACTGGCTTATGGTCGGACTTTTGCAATATGACTTCATCGCTGGACTTTTTGGCTTTCAAGCCAGCATCTTTTCAAGACTATGTTATATTTTAATTGGCGTCGGTGCAATGTACTTACTTTTGCGTGTAATAGTCAACAAAGGTACTTTTAAAGTCTTCGAAAGGAGAAAGAAACGCCAAAATGCTTCAAAGCAAGCAGCCACCCTGCCACAAAACATTCCAGTTGCAACAAATGTGGAAGCATCCAAAGAGCAACACGCTGATGTGATGCAAAATAATAATTCTTTTGAAGATGACTACAATTACGACGAAGACACTGGCTTTCAAAGCGATGACAATCTCTTTGACGAACATCTTAAAGGAAACTAAAAAGCGAATTTGTTTGACTTTTTCATCGCCAAAAGGTATCATTTTCACATAAGGAGTTTTTATGGTTACATTAGTGATTTTGGACGGTTTTGGCGAAAGTAAAAAGAAATTTGGAAACGCAATCAAAAGTCAAGGCACTCCATATCTTGATAAATTGAAAAAACAATATCCACACACTCTCATCAATGCAAGTGGTGAGTATGTTGGATTGCCAAAAGGCGTCGTTGGAAACAGTGAAGCAGGACATTTCACAATTGGAGCGGGCAGAGAAATTTTGCAAGATTTAAGACTGATTGACAGCGAAATCGCAAATGGCAATTTCTACAAAAATCCAGCACTAATCAAAGCACTCACCCACGCAGAGAAAAACAAGAGCAATCTGCACATTATGGGCATTCTTTCAGATGGCAGAGTTCATCAAGATGTCGCCCACCTTTACGCAATTTTGGAACTTGCAAAAAACTTTGACATCAAAAACATTTACATCCACGTGTTTACAGACGGAAGAGATGTTCCTGTTAAAAGCGCAAAAAAATATTTGGACGAACTTAATGAAAAAACCAAAGGTACAAATGTCAAAATCGGAACAATGTGCGGTCGTGTACTTTTGGACAGAGAACTTAAATATGAGCGCGTGAAAAAGATGTATGACCTGCTTGTGTACGGAAAGGGAGAGAAATTTTCTTCTGCTTATGAAGCTATTGAAGATAGCTATGCAAAAGGAATCACAGATGAATATCTTGAACCTTGCGTAATCGACGAAAACTCAATGGTAAATGACAACGACAGTTTGATTTTCTATAACTACCGCACCGACAGAGAGCGTGAAATTACTTGGGCATTCACTGACCCAAACTTCAAAGAGTTTAAGACCAAAAAGTTTAAGAATTTCTTGTTTACTCAGATGACACAATATGCGGAAAATTTGGCACACTTAAACACCGCCTTCCCACCAAAGACTGTTGAAGACAATCTGACTGCGATTTTGTCACAAAACGGAAAGACTCAATACCATATTGCTGAGACAACAAAATATATGCACGTAACCTACTTCTTCAACGGCACGATTGACAAAATTTATGAAGGCGAAGACAGAAAACTGATTGACACATTAAACACAGATGACTATGCAAAATATCCAAAAATGAGAGCGATTGAAATCACACAAGATGTCTTGGAAACAATCGCATCAAATAAATATGATTTCATTTTGGTAAACTACTCAAACCCAGATATGCTTGGACATACTGGCAACTTCAACAGTACTAAGGAAGCAATCGAGTGCGTTGATAAACAAGCCTATGCCCTCGCCCTTGCAACACTTATGGCTGGTGGAGATTGCATCATCACAGCTGACCACGGAAATGCAGAAGAGATGATTGACAAAAATGGAAACAAATTGACCAAACACACAACCAACCCAGTTCCATTCATCCTTGTCACAAAAAATCATCCAAAAGTGAAAAGACTTAAAAAAGGAAAATCTCTCACTTGCATCGCAAGCACGGTTTTGAAACTACTTGGAATGGAAATTCCACAAAACTACGACGAGCCAATCTTCTAATAAATGGTTTAAAAATAAAGAAAAAAGAAGGTTCAGCCTTCTTTTTTTAGTTATTGATTAAGATTCCTTCTTCCTGCTCACCAGAACTCAGTGGAGTGATGTTTGAAAGGAGAGAAATTCTTTGACAAGAAACTTCATAAGCAGTCATTGTTTGTGAAGTGCCATCTTCAAATGTCTTGACATATTCTCTTGATTGAATTCTTCCAAGAATTTCAACTTTGCAACCAATATTTTGCATTGAAATAAAGCGTGCGTTTCTTCCCCACAAAATGCAAGGCACATAGTCTGACTTGTGATAATTGCTTCGATTCACTGCAAGCAGAATATCGCAAATTTCTCGATTGAATGGGGTCTTGCGATAAACTGGTGTTTTGCAGATGAAACCTGTGAGTTTGACTTCATTGACAAATTCTTCATCCGCAGCTTCAACTTTTTCAATCTCCTTGGCAAACAGATGAAGCACAAGTTTACTTTTTTCGCCTGCAAGTTTGTTGTAGCTTCTGTATTCTCCCGAAAGCTTTACAAATTGTCCAACCACAATCTCTTTGCCAGACATAGCCCTTTCTGAAATCGTAACTGGAATGATGTCTTTGATTTTTGAAAGCCTTTCAACTTCAACTTTAAATTCAAAAAATTTTTCGCTCTCCACTTGATGTGAAAGCACTGGTTCGCACTGCACCTTTCCAGCAACCTGTGCGATATTTGTAAAGTCATCGTGAGTTTTGTTTAAATCCATAAATTCCTCCTAATTTTTGTGTTGCACGCCATTTCTATCAATGGAATAATCTTTTTCGTAAACCAAATCAGATATGCAAGTGATTTTGTAGCCAGCCACTTTAAGTCTGTTAAGTGTCAGACGAAGCGCATCAAGGATGTTGTCAGAGTTGTTGTGCATCAAGATGATTGAGCCATTTTTCACCCTTGAAATCACTCTGGTTGTAATCTCTGATGCTGACAAACCTTTCCAATCAAGGCTGTCAACATCCCACTGAATTGTTTTGAGCCCAAGAGAGTCAGCTGTGTCAATCAAAGCATTGTTGTAAGAGCCAAATGGAGCTCTGAAAAGCTTGACATCTTTTCCTGTGATGTTTTTAATTTTGGAAATGGAAGTCTCAAGTTCAGTTTTCATTGTTGCCTTTGAAAGTTTTGCCATATCAGGATGAGTGTTTGAATGCGTGCCAATTTCATAACCGGCTTCATCAATAACCTTCACCATTTCTGGATAATCATCCACCCAGAAACCAACAAGGAAAAATGTTGCACTGACTTCAAACTCTTTCAGGATGTCCACAATGCCTTGTGTCTTGTCTGCACCCCAAGCAGCATCAAAGGAAATTGCCACTTGCTTCTGCTCGGTGTCAACATTGTATATTGGGACTTTCCTTGTGGAATAGCCAAAATACACTTGTGCAGATGAAGCTCCATTGAAAGAGATTGCA
>CAZIPJ010000029.1:10955-11774 GCA_964541365.1 uncultured Lachnospiraceae bacterium | reverse complement strand
CATGGAGACTCACCACATCGAGGGCAACTCACTGGGACCATTTGGATGAAAAGTCATTGAAAAAAGTGGCAAATGAAGAGACTAAGTTTGTTTGTCCAAAAGATGCAAAGCAAAAACTTGTTGAGTTGGGATTTGCAGAGAAAAAGATAGTTTGTGTTGAGCCTAATCAGAAATTTTCTGTTCTTGGAATTAAGTGTGAGACGTTTTCTGCTTACAACATCAACAAAAAATTTCACCCAAAAGAAAATGGTTGGCTTGGGTACAAAGTGAGAGTCGATGGCGTGTCTTACACAATTTGCGGAGACACTGATGTCACTGATGAATTGAAACAGATAAAAACCGATGTGCTTTTTGTGCCAATTGGTGGCACATACACTATGGATGCGGTGGAAGCAGCAGAGCTTACAAATGAAATCAAACCAAAACTTGTTGTACCAATGCACTATGGTGAGATTGTTGGAGGAAAGGAAGCAGAGAATGTTTTTGTTAAGAGTTTAAACAAAAATATTGAGTGTTTGATTTTGATTAAAAAATAAAAGGGGAAAGAGAAAATGAAAGTTATTAAAAAATCAAATGAAAGTGTGAAATTGGAAGAAGCACACGGTGGAAGCGGAAGCAGAAAGTTGTATTTGTCTGACAGTGAAATTAAAAACTTTCAGGGGGTTACTTATGGTTGGCTTCCTGTTGGTAACGCATACGCTTGGCACAATCACGAGGGTTTGAATGAAATTATGCTTGTGCTTGCGGGGGGGGAGTCGTCAAAGACGAAGATGGAGAGTATCCATATATTATTACATTGTGGTATGGCGGTATACCTGT
>CAZIPJ010000029.1:0-10945 GCA_964541365.1 uncultured Lachnospiraceae bacterium | reverse complement strand
AGTATCCATATAAGGAAGGTGACTTCTTTGTTTTCCCAAAAGGTGTCTATCACGAGATAAAAAATACTGGAAAAATTGAAAACGAATTTGTTTTTGTGCGTGTTTTTGAAGAAATATAAATAATTTTTGGAGAATGATAAAATGAAAAGTAATGTATTTAAAAGCTCTAAGAGTGAAAAAAGGGGACTTAGACTTCTTGACAAAAATGTTGAAAAGATTTTGTCAGTTGGAATAAGCACTGGTGGCTCCGCAGAAATTAATTTTGTTAGGAAGTGTCCAAATTGCGAAGTTATTGCCACCACTGTTGATGAAAAAGGCCTTGATTTTACAAATGACAAATTGAAGCAATTTGAAGAATCAAAAAGAATTGTTACAAAAATTGAAGATGTCTCAAAGAAAATGCCATACGAAGACAACACTTTTGATTTCATTTATGCGAGACTTGTTTTACACTATCTTAACAAACAACAACTTGAAGATGCTCTTGAAGAAATATATAGAGTTTTAAAGCCAAATGGAAAGTTTTTTGTTGTCGCAAGAAATAATAAAGAATGGGAATTGACAAGGCCAGAGTTTATTATTTCTTATGACGAAAAGACAAATATAACTACTTATTGGGAACAATGGGATTATAAAATTATTAGAAAGAGACAGTTTCTTTCCGAAGAACAACTTAAAGATGCTTTGACAAGACATAATTTCAAAATCAAGAGTTGCAAGTCATATAGAGAATATTTGTATACGGATTATGAAAGAACAATTAAGTCAAACAAACCAAACTTTCTTACTGAACTTATTGCTACAAAATAAATTATAATGTAAGTGATTGAAAAGAAAAAGAGAGACTGAAAAAATTTTGTTTTTCAGTCTTTTTTGTTGACAAGGAGTTAAGTTATAGTTATAATTAAAACGATTGTTATGTAACATATGTTGCAGATAGGAGATTGTATGCCACCAAAAGCAAAGTTTAGTAGAGAAGAAGTTGTGAAAGTTGCCTTGCATATTGTCGAGACGCAGGGATTTGAAGCATTGACCGCAAGAAATTTGGGACAAAAGCTTGGGTGCTCGTCAAGACCAATTTTTACGGCTTTCAAAAATATGGATGAAGTTGTGCAAGAAACTTCTTTTGCTGCGAAACAACTTTTTGAAGAATATATCTCATCTGGGCTAAAAGAGACTCCACCATTTAAAGGCTCTGGAAAAGCATATATTCGGTTTGCAAAAGAAAAACCAAGATTATTCCAATTTTTATTTATGAAAGAAGGCAGTGTCATTCCTGATATCTCTTTGATTTTGAATGAATCCGAAGAATTTGAGAAAGTTTTGGAATCTATTACGAGTGTCCACAAGGTTTCTGTGAATGTTGCCGAAAAACTGTATAGACATATGTGGGTATATTCACACGGTATTGCTGTGCTTATTGCAACGAAAGTTTGTTCTTTTTCGGATGAACAAATTTCGCAGATGCTTACGGAAATTTTTCTGGGGCTTTTGAATGAGTTGAAAAAATAGACTTATTTTTAGTTTAAGGGGAAGTGTTATGGCGGAGATTTTGAAGGTTGAGAATTTGTCAAAAACTTTTGGAAATTTGAAAGCAGTTGACGATTTGAGTTTTTCAGTGGATAGTGGAAAGTTGTTTGCATTTTTGGGTCAGAACGGTGCAGGCAAAAGCACCACAATCAATATGCTTATTGGAACGCTGTCAGCTAACAGTGGAACAATCAGTTATGGTGGCGGAAAAAGTTTTCAAGAGTTTAAGGACAAAATTGGGGTGGTGTTTCAAAACAACATCTTTGATGACTTTTTGACTGTTGAAGAAAACTTGAAACTCTTTGGCAGGCTTTACAGCAAAAACAATGAGAGCATCAAAGAAAGATATGAAGAGCTTGCAGGTGTTTTTAAGTTTAAAAGTTTTGAAAAGAAAAAGTTTAAAACACTCTCAGGTGGACAGAAGCGTCGTGTGGAAATTGCAAGGGCATTGTTCAACACGCCTGAAATTTTGTTTTTGGACGAACCAACAACAGGACTTGACCCAAGAACAAGAATTGATGTTTGGAAAGTTATTAACCAAATCAGGAAAGATACGGGGATGACAGTTTTCTTGACCACTCACTATATGGAAGAAACGGCGGATGCAGATGAAGTTGTCATCATCCACAATGGTAAGAAAATCGCAGAAGGTTCGCCAGCTGAACTTAAAGAAAAATATTCATCAGACAAAATCAAAATTGTTCCTAAAAATCAAAAGCGTTTTGAAAAACTGGTTAAAGATATGGAGTTTGTTAAGGTTGCCGACCAGTTTGAATTTTCTTTGAAAGATTCTGGGCAAGAGATTGAACTTTTGGAGAAATTTAAGGATGAGATTAAATTTTTTGAAGTGCTTCGTGGGACTATGGATGATGTGTTTTTGAACGCAGTCGGAGAAAGTGTGTTTGGGGAGAGTGAGTGATGAAAAACATTTTAGCTTTAACAAAACGAAATTGTTTGCTATTTTTAAGAAATAAGGCAACCGTTTTTTCTTCGCTTATTTCAAGTTTGATTTTGATTGTGCTTTATTTTCTCTTTATTGCAAAAACATATTCAAAAGGTTTCAATGATGAAGCTGGGATGATGCTTTCGTCAAAACAACTTTACTTTGCCATCTATTCTCAGATGATTATGGGTGTGCTTGTAATCAACTCGGTTTCACTTTCAACCGGTATGTTTACGCTTATGGCAAGAGACCTTGAAACAAGAAAATCTGATGCATTTATGATGACAAAAGTTAAGCCTTTGCAGCTCGTGATTTCATATTTGCTCTCTGCGCTTTTGGTGTCTTTTGTTTTGAACCTTTTGATGCTTATCGTTTCTGTAATCATCATTGGTGCATCGACATATTGGCTTGCTGCAAAGACATTTTTCTCTTTGGTTGGCGCGCTTGTAATTACAACTGTTGTCAGTTGCTCGATTATGCTTTTCATCACAGTGCTTATCAAATCGTCAATCGCAATCGGAGTTGTTAATGGTTTTTTGGGAACAGTGCTTGGTTTCCTTTGTGGGATTTATATGCCTTATTCTCAGATGGGAAAGGCTACCACTTATATCGGCTCATTGCTTCCATTCACGCATCTGACAATCTGGCTTAAACAGATTGTTTTGGGAGATGTTTTCTCGCAGTTTGGAATGAGTAAGGAGAATGCCGAAAAGATGAGAGAAATGTGGTTTTCGGCAGGGGATGTCGGCTTTGTTGGACAGAAAGCACCACTTTGGCTTATGCTCGTTTTGGCAGTTGTGGTTGCAATGATTTGTCTTATCGTTTCGGCGTTTATTTTAAAGGCAAGATTACATTCAAACCCAAGTATTGCAAAACCTAAAAAACTTAAAAATAAATCAAAAACAGCAAAAAATTAAAACCGTTTGCTGTTTTTTTTATTGAAAATGAGTGTTTTTAATGTGGAAGAAGTCTTTTTTATAAAATTTGGATTGTGTGTATTATTTACGAAAAAAACGAATTCTATGACGTTTGCTTGACATTTTTGCTCTGTTTTATTATATAAATAGTATGAAAAATAAACGCAAAACCAAAATTAAAATATTCAGTTTATTCATGGGCATATTTTTATGCTTGGGGACAGTGGTCGGATGCTCCAAAAGCGGAGCAGGTAAAACCGTTGAGACTACTCTTTCGCCAGCAATTGCTCACGGTGCAAAGCTCTATGATTTTGATGAGATTCAAAATCAAAAAGTGACACTTCGTCAGCCTGTTATGAAAGTTTTGGAAAGGGGACTTTCAAGAACAGCACCAGAAGTTATGTCTGATACTTTCACTTTGCCAAGCGATTTTTCTACTGGTGAACTTTCCACTGCTTCTTACACTTTCAACCCTGCTTCATATCCTGCTGCAACTGGCAGAACTAATACTTCGCCATCGATGACAACTTTTGAAAGATATATGCTTTTGCGTCAGGCGATGTATTATTCTAATGCTGCACAAGACTTGGCTGAAAAGGGTTTGATGAAAAAGCATCCTGCCGCTGACAGACAGTATGGTGAAATTCCAGTTGAAGACAATGCAGTAAGAAAAAGAATTGTTACCGACCCAGAGTATAAGGACCCAACAGGTGGAATCAAAAAATATTATTTGACTACTGGTCTGTATTTGCCTGCTGGTGAAGTTGCAACGGTTAAGGTCAAAGGTCTTAAAGCTGGGGAAAGATTGAAACTCTTTACTGGACTTCAACAGTCAATTGCTTGGGCAGTTGATTTCACAACTTTTGACAGACTGATTATTGAAGAGTCGCAAAAGGAAAATCCTGATTACGAATCTTTGCCAGTTAATGTCCACGGACATATCAAAAATTCCAATGTTGAGATTGCATACCAAATGGCAAATTTCTATATGTCCGAAAATAACAGAGAATACAAAATTGGTTGCATCTATGGTGGGGCGCTGTATATTGATTGTTCCACAGTTTCTGGTGCAGTTGAAATTGAAATCACAGGATGTGTTGAAACTCCACACTTTATTTTGGGTGTGACGAGTGTTGATGAGTTTGAAAATCATCTCAGAAACGCACCAGGACTTTTGTGTACATTGGATGTTGAAAATGGTCAGCTTATTGGACCTGCAAATGCAATGAGACAGACTGATGATATCCTTAAAGTTGCTTATATGTGGCATTCAAATTTTGCAATAAATGTTTCTCTGCTTGGAAGATTTTACAGTTATCCAAATGTCCTTAGATATGACACATTTGTTCCTGCTGGGGCGGCGGTTGCATTGAGTGGGCAGGATTCGGCAATGCCTAGTTCGAATATGTACAACTGCTTAAATTTCCAAAATCTGAAAAAGAAAGGCGAATGGATGACCTTGCACGAGCTTGGACATCAGCACGCAAATCAAGGTGCATTTGGAAAAGTGTTTGGAATGGAAACTGGTGTTGAAGGTGAAGTGCGAAACAATGCTATGATTTTGCTTAACTATGCACTCACTTGCAATATCAATCCAAATCAAACAAGTGGAGTTGAACACGGCGAATATACTCATCCATACAATTCTTTGTTGTCAGTTATCAATGGAAAAAACAGATTTGAAGATTACAGCAATGCAGGGGGCGACCCATTCTGGTGTTTGGGGCTTTATTCAGTGCTGCTCCATCAGTTTGGACCAGAAAAATTTATTGAATATCTTTACTCCCACTCAGAAGTGAAAAACTATAACGAAGTGCAAACAGGGACAAATCGCTCTGAGTTTGCTTACAGACTGAGTGTCGTGTACGGCTATGATTTTAGAGACTTTTTGAATAATTATTTCAGTGCAAATATCACGAATGAAATGTTTTCCGCACAGCAAATAGAAAAGATGGGAAAGCTTAAAAAGTTTGTTCCAATCGCTTGCAAATTTTCAAATGGTGTTGGTGACAGCAGAAGTGCTGGGGCTCATATTGTAAGCGGAATTACATCTACGGATTTTGAATTTAATAACAATATCATAAGCACAGAAGAATTTAAAATTGTCTCTGTTTCAAAACCAAAATACGGAACATTGAAAAAAGTCACTGACACAAAGTACACTTATACTCCACCAAAGAAACTTACAAGTGAAGATGTTTTTTATGTGACTTGCAAGCTCTCAAATGGTTTGAACTGCAAATTGCCAATCAGACTTGAATTTGATTATAATTGTTCTGTCTCAAAAATCTGGACAGGGGTAAACGCAACAAATCTTCAAGCGGCGATTGATGAAAGTAATCTTACTGATGCTACTTGGACAGAATATGCTCGTGTTGGCGGAAAGATAAATTTCAACAGTGGAACTAGAAAAGATTATGTCAAAACAACTTTCAACTATGTTGCACCAAAATCTGGAACATACAGATTTTATATCAAGTCAGACGATATCGGAAGAGTGGATGCAACAAAAGGCGGAAAGACTTATTCAATAAAAACCACCGCACACACAGCAAATTATCAGGCTGACAACTATTTTGAAGTTAAACTTTCTAAAAACGAAATTTTGCCATTTACAACTTACTTGCTCAATACTGGTGGCGCTGGCTCATTGAATGTTGGGGTTTTGGAACCAACGCAGACAAGAGCTGTGGATATTCCATCAACAAGTATACTTTATCCTGACTATGATTTGGATGATTATAAAAAAATCCAAACTTTTGGGTGGCAACCAAAATTTCTTACTAGTGTTAAGAATTTTTCAAAAACGACCTACCTTTCAAAAGATAACTGGAAAATTATCTCCGCTCCAAATGCAGAAGGTGATAAGGACCCTAATATTTTGGTTGATGGAGATACAAACGAAATTTATCATTCAGTATACACAGATTTGAGTTTAAAAACTCCAATGCCACACGAATTCATATTGGATATGAAGAATATCAACAAAGTTAATTTCTTTGAAATTTACACAAGAAATAACTCAAATAGTTGCATTGTTGAATATGAACTTTACGGCTCAACTGATGGAAAGAAATACAGCTTGCTTAGCAAAGCGGATACACTTGCTTATTCAAGCAGAAGAGCTGTAATCAAATTTGATACGGTAAGTGCAAGATTTTTGAAACTTGTTGTTAAGAAAACATCTGGGATGTCAAATGGTGAGTATTTCACAGTTATAAGCGAATTTAATGCGGGATTCAGTGCAGTTGCGGAGTACACAATTTCACCTGCTGCAAACGAAAATTTCCATACAAAAGGCTTTAAGACAAATGGAAATAGCGGAAGCCTTGTTGCAAAGAAAAAGAACAGCGCTTTGGTGACAAAGTTTAAGGGAACTCAGTTTAATATCTATGCAAACACATTCAAGAATGCCGGAGAAATTGCAGTTTATATTGATGGAAAATTGGATGCCAAAGTGGATTTGTCAGGGGTTGAGAGAACTTCGGCACTTGTTTACACTTCAAGTAAATTAAAAGACAAAAACCACACAGTTGAAATCAAAACATTGAATAATAAGGGGGTTGAAATAAATTATATGTCATTAAACTATGGTGCGGAAATGCTTAATGCAGCAAATATTTACAAAGAAAAAGCCCTTGGAATTGCACTTGCAATCTTCTGTGTGCTGTTTGTTTTGACTTTGGTGTTTGTTGTGCTTTATTTCACTCTTCCTAAGTTTAGAGAATTCTTCAATCGTCTTTTCCACTTGGAAAGACAAACTTCTCCTGAAACTCTTGCAAAGAAAGCGAAGAAAAAGCAAGAGAAAAAAGAAAGAACTCAGGCAACAACAAAGAAAAATGTGACAACCGCAAAAAATGCGGGAGTAAAAAAGACCGTTGCAAAGAAGAAATAAAAACTAGCTTGTTCTAAGTTTTGCTGAACCTGCCAAGGAAATCCTTGACAGGTTTTATTTTTGCTTATTGTGGAAAACTGATTGCTTGCGATTTGCTTGCTTATTTTTCAAGAAAATGATATATATATCTTATATAGGTTTAACAGGAGATGAAAACTTGATGGAAATAATAGAAAAAGTTAAATCAACTGACAATATGGCAACAAAATTTTTGCAAAAATCAAAAGATGGTTATTTGTGTGAGACTGTTTTGGTGGATTATTACAATAAAAACATCATTTGTTATTCTTGTGCGTTGGGTTGTCAAATTGGCTGCAAGATGTGTTATAACGGAGTATACAAAAACTTTATTCGAAACCTAAGTAGTGAAGAAATTGTATGCCAAATCGAAAATTGTCTGCAATTTAAAAATCCAAAAAAGCAAGTTCTTTTTTCCGGAATGGGTGTCGGAGAACCATTGTTAAATTATGAGAATGTTGCTAATGCAATTCTTATGCTCAATAAAAAGTATCCAAACAATAAGTTTGCCATTGCAACAACTTTGCCAAATTCAGACAACTTGGACAAGTTTTTGAAGAATCTTGTCAGCATTGAAAAACTTAAAATTATGCTTAGTTTGCACGCTCCAACAAAAGAGCTTAGAAATGAGTTAATCCCATTAAATACAGATGTGGAAAAACTGGTGGAGACTTGCGTTTCTCTTTCAAAAAAATATAACAGAGAGTTTGAGTTTAACTATCTTTTGTTTGATGGTTTTAATGATTCTGTAAAATGTGCTGAGCAACTTGCAATGCTTGTGCCAGACGAATTTGTAATCAAAATCAATCACTTCAACTATGTGGAAGGAGTGAAGTTGAGACCAAGTAAAAACTATGTTCAGTTTATTGCAAAATTGAAAGCACTCGGGAAGAATGTTGAAGAATACTCAACAAATGGCGAAGACATCAATGCTGCTTGTGGGCAGATGTGTTCAAATAAAAAATTAGATTGAAAAAGGAAGATAAGAATATGAAACTTTATTGTTTGGGGACTGGTCACGCGACAAATGTCGTAAATTATAATACTTGCTTTGTTTTGGAAAACGGGGGGGGAGATTCTTAGTTGACGCTGGTGGTGGAAATCAGATTTTAAGCCAGCTGAAAAAAATAAATATTGACATAAACAATTTGGAGTATGGATTTTTAAGCCACTGCCACACTGACCACTTGCTTGGGTTTGTATGGGTGATGAGAGTCGTTATGTATGGCTTTATGAAAAAAGAAAGAACAAAACCATTCACAGTTTTTGCCAGTCGTGTTTGTCTTGAAAGTTTGGAGATAATCTGCAAACTTACTATCGGAGAAAAACTTTGGAACAAAATAGTTGGCGACAAAGTTTTTTTGAAAGAAGTGACAGATGGGCAAATTGAGAGAATTATTGGTCTTGACTTTGAATTTTTTGACACAAGATGCATTGAAAAAGATTTTCCGCAAATGGCATTTTACATCAAAGAGAAAGGGTTTGTCTTTGGTGGAGATGTCCCTTTGAATGAGTTGTGGTATGAAAAATACTCAAATGCAAAGTGGCTTTGTTTGGAAGCTTTTTGCACAGAAGATAAGAGAAGTGAGAACCTGATTCCACTTCAAAAACATAAAACAGTGGCAGAAAGTGCACAAGTTGCGGTAGAGTTGAAAGCGAAGAACTTGATTTTGTGGCACGGTGAAGATGATGTCGACGGACACAGAAAAGAGAGATACTTGCGTGAAGCGAAAAAGTACTTTTCAGGCAATGTGTATGCACCAGATGATTTGGAAATTTTTAGGGGTTTGTAACCCCTTTTTTATTTTTCAGAATTTATTGGAAATTTGTGAAATTGAGTGAAAGTTTTTTGACACGAATGGCAATCTTATTGTATACTATATTGCAATGTCAAAAAGGCATTTGACTTTTGGGAGAAAGGGTGATGCAAGGTTTTATTCATTCAACTGAATCGCTTGGCACAGTTGATGGACCTGGCATAAGATTTGTAATCTTTATGCAAGGCTGTCCGCTTAGGTGCAAATATTGTCACAACCCTGACTCTTGGAGTATCAGTGACGGAAAAGCAATTGAGTCGGAAGAACTTTTTGAGAGTGCTATGAAATACAAAAACTATTTCGCTCGTAGTGGTGGAATTACGCTTACTGGCGGAGAACCACTGCTTCAAATGGATTTTTGTATTGAACTCTTGAAAAAGTTTAAGGCTGCTGGCGTGAATACTGCTGTTGACACATCGGGGTACATCTTTGACAGAACTCGAAAAGAAAATGTGGAGAAGCATAAAGAGCTTCTAAGTTGCACCGATTTATTTCTTTTGGACATTAAACATATTTCTTCTGCAAAGCATAAAGAACTTACTGGTGTGCCTAATGAGCATACGCTTGAATTTGCAAAGTTTTTAAGTGAAAACGGGGCGAAGATGTGGGTGCGTTATGTGCTTGTGCCTGGCATTACATCCGATGAGCAGGATTTGAAAAATTTGCGTGCGTTTTTGGACACTCTTTCCGGTGTGGAGAAAGTTGAAGTTTTGCCTTATCACACAATGGGTGTGCCAAAATACAAAAAGCTTGGAATTGCTTATCCACTTGAAAATGTTAAAGTGCCAACGAAAGAACAAGTTGCTTTGGCAAAGGAAATCTTGAAAGGAGAAAAGAAATGACGCTTGCAGATTTTAAGGCAAAGCTTGACGGAATTTGTTTGATTGAATTTTCTGGCGAGTCTTGTGCAAACTGTTTTTCGCTTTTGCCACTTGTTACAAAAATTGTTGGACAGCGCGATGATTGCAGATTTTTGCATATTGAAGCGGGAGCTGACACAAAAGAAATTTTGAAAGGCTTTGAGATTGTTGAAGTGCCAACGCTTCTCGTCTGCCTTAATGGGGAAGAAAAGGCAAGATGTAAAGGCTTTGTACCAGAAGAAATTTTATCACTTTGGATTGATGCAAAGGTTGATGATTGTAAAAAACTTATAGGAGAACGGAAATGAATATAATGAAAGAATGGGAAGGGTTTAACCTTGGGAAATGGAGTAATGATGAAATCGATGTGAGAGATTTCATTCAAAAAAACTACACAGTATATACTGGGGATGATTCATTCTTGGAAGATGCAACAGATGACACTAAAAAACTTTGGGATAAGATTATGGCTCTTTCCAAGAAAGAAAGAGAAAACGGTGGTGTACTTAATGCGGACACAAAGATTGTTTCGCAAGTAAACAGCCACGAAGCAGGTTACATTGACAAAGACTTGGAAAAGATTGTCGGGCTTCAAACTGACGAGCCTTTCAAGCGTGCTTTGATGCCTTTTGGCGGAATTAAAATGGCTGAGCAAGCACTCAATATGTACGGTTATCAACTTGACCCACAAATCAAGGAATTTTTTGTTAAATACAGAAAAACTCACAACGATGGCGTTTTTGATGCATACACTGATGAAATGAGAAGGGCAAGGTCTGCTCATATTTTGACAGGACTTCCAGATACTTATGGAAGGGGCAGAATCATTGGGGATTACAGAAGGATTGCTCTTTATGGTGTGGACTATCTCATCAAAAAGAAAGAAGAAGACAAGAGAAATCTTGGCGGAGAGATGGTTGATGGAAAAATCAGAGACAGAGAAGAACTTTCTGAACAAATCAAAG
>CAZIPJ010000028.1:0-12084 GCA_964541365.1 uncultured Lachnospiraceae bacterium | reverse complement strand
CATTATCCATATCAATAACCTTATCAGATTCTTCCTGCAAGAGCGCTTCTCTTGCGTGTTTAACAGTCATCTTTTTCTTTTTATGTCTTTGTGGTGCAAGTCCTTCAAACATAGAGCCCAAATTGATTTCGCCACCACCAATTGCCATCATAGGCTTTGGAGATTCAAGTACAACAACTTCCACAGTTTCATCTTCACATTTGTAAGAGCGAAGTTCTTCCAACACTTTGTCTCTTGAAACTTCAACTTCTGTCACTCTGCGATTTTGAATGAGTGCATCAACAAGCTTTTCCTCAACGATTGGCATAACCTTGTTTTCAACTTCTTTCTTTTTCTTGTCCTTAACCATTCTGACAGAAACTTCAACCAAATCTCTGACCATACTTTCTACGTCACGACCAACATAACCAACTTCGGTGTATTTTGTGGCTTCAACTTTTACAAATGGCGCACCAACAAGTTTTGCAAGTCTCCTTGCAATTTCCGTTTTACCAACACCCGTTGGACCACTCATAACAATATTTTTTGGTGTGATTTCATCTCTGACATCAACAGGCAACGTGCTTCTTCTATATCTATTTCTAAGAGCAATAGCAACCGCTCTTTTCGCCTTGCTTTGTCCGACGATGTATTTATCTAATTCGTTAACAATTTGTTTAGGTGTGTAATTCATAGTCATTCTCCTTTACGATTAGTTCAACTCTTCAACAATAATGCTGTCATTGGTGTACACACAAATCTCACTTGCAATTTTAAGTGCTTTATAAGCCACTTCCTTTGCATCAAAATCAGTGTTCTGTACAAGTGCTCTTGCAGCAGCCAAAGCGTAGTTTCCGCCTGAACCAATCGCACAGATGTCATCTTGTGGTTCAATAACATTTCCAGTGCCGTCCAACATCAAAATTTGATTTTTGTCAGCAACAATCATCAACGCTTCAAGTTGTCTTGCAACTTTATCATCACGCCAAAGTTGTGCAAGTTCGACTGCGCTTCTCATAAGATTACCTGCAAACTTGTTGAGCATACCTTCAAATCTTTCGCTCAAAGAAAAAGCATCTGCAACAGAGCCAGCAAAGCCAATCACAACGGTATTGTTGTAAATTCTTCTAACCTTTTTTGCATTATTTTTGAAAATGATGGTATTTTGCATTGTAACTTGACCATCACCTGCAACGGCAATCTTTCCATTTCTTTTTACTGCACAAATAGTTGTGCCCCTGAACATACTTTCCATTTTATCTCCTTTAAAAGTCTGACTAGACCTATCCAATATAATTATAACATAATCAGTTGCAAATAACCAAAAGTTCCACACCATTTTTCAAATTATAATTAAAAAAAGAAATGGAATTCTCCATCTCTTTTATTTTGTCTCATTTATGACTTTAAAGTCACACTTTGAACATCTTACAAGTTTACCCTTTCTAACAAGAAATTCGCCGCAATTTGGACATTTTTCGCCCGTTGGAACATCCCAACTCATAAAGTTGCAACCATTTCTGTCTTCACACGCATAAAATGTCTTTCCCTTCTTTGTTTTGAAAACAAAAACGTTCTTTCCACAGTTTGGACATTTTGCAATTGGTTTCTTTTCTTCTGTTTCATAAGGTTTGACATTTCTGCACTTAGGGAAGTTTGAGCAGCCCAAAAATTTGCCGTATCTTCCTTCACGAATAAGCATCTTATGCCCACACTTCTCGCAAAGAATTTCCGTCTCAACTGGTTGAGATTTCATTGTCAAACTGCTTGAATCAGCTCTTTCCAAAAGACCTTTAAACCCATTCCAGAAACTGTCAACAACATCGTGCCAATCATCTTTGCTTTCTGCAATCTCATCAAGTCTGTTTTCCATATGCGCAGTAAACTTAACATTGATTACTGAATGGAAAAATTTGTCAAGATACTCTGTGATGTGTCTTCCAAGCTCAGTTGGAACAAGATATCTTCCTTCCTTTGTGCAATAACTTCTTGCAGTCAAAATCGTGATTGTTGCTGCGTATGTTGCAGGACGACCAATACCTTTCTCTTCCATAGCCTTAACAAGACTTGTTTCAGTAAATCTTGCTGGTGGCTTTGTAAACTTTTGTTCTTCTTTGATGGCATCAACCTTAACAGTTTCACCTTCGTCCATCTTTGGAAGTTTTCCGTCAGTCTTTTCTTTATCTTCTTCGGTGTATTCTTTATATACCGCAGTGTAGCCGGCGAATTCAAGAGTCTTTCCTGTTGCTTTGAAAGTGTAATCATTCACATCCATTGAAACATTGACATTTGAATATTCAGCTTCAACCATCTGGCTGGCAATAAAACGTTCATAAATCAATTTGTAAAGTCTGTAATTTTCTTTTGTAAGAGAATCTTTGACATTCTCTGGTGTAATTTGCAATGAAATTGGTCTGATTGCTTCGTGAGCATCCTGAGCACTTGCCTTTGTTGCATAAATGTTTGGCTTTGCAGGAACATATTGTTTTCCATACTTTTGAGCAACAAACTCACGGCAAGCCGCTTGTGCATCAGCCGAAACTCTGGTAGAGTCAGTTCTGATGTAAGTGATGAGCGCAATCTTACCTTCACCCTTAACTTCAACACCTTCATAAAGCTCTTGTGCGCAAGATGTAATCTTTTTCAAACTCATTCCAAGTTTGTTTCCGGCATCTTGTTGCATCGTACTTGTGGTAAATGGTGCTGGTGCGTGAGATTTTGAATTTGTCTTCTTAATTTCACTGACAACAAAGTCGCGCCCTTTGATATCTGAAAGAACTTTGTCAACTTGTTCTTTATTTTTGATTTTGATTTTTTTGCCCTTATGAGCAGTCAAACTTGATTTAAATTTAATTCCACTCTTGCTGTGCTCGGCAGTCACATTCCAGTATTCTTCTGGCTTAAACTCTTCGATTTCAATCTCTCTGTCAACAACGAGTTTGAGCGCAACAGACTGAACTCTTCCCGCAGAAAGCTTTGGTGCAATCTTCTTTGACAAAATTGGGGAAAGCTTATAGCCCACGATTCTGTCCATAACACGCCTTGCTTGTTGAGCATTAACCAAGTTCAAATCAATCTCTCTTGGCTCTGTCAAAGCTTTTACAACCGCCTTCTTTGAAATTTCATTAAATTGAATACGACACTTTGTGTTTGGGTCAAGTCCCAAAACATTTGCAACGTGCCAAGAAATCGCTTCACCTTCTCTATCAGGGTCGGTTGCGATTAAAACTTCATCTGCACTTGCAGCTTTTCTTTTCAGGTCGCTGATGAGTTCTTTTTTGTCCGCATTATTCTCATAATGTGGTTCATAGTTATTGTTTAAGTCAATGGCAAAAGATTTTGCAGGCAAATCTCTGATATGCCCCTTTGTCGCAAAGACTTCATAGCCTTCACCCAAATATTTTTTTAATGTCTCCCTTTTTGCTGGAGCTTCAATAACAACAAGTTTCAAACTTTATTATCTCCTTATTTTTGTTTTTGAAGATTGCCAATTAAATCAAGGCGAAAGTATTCGCCGGCAACTTTCTTATTAAACCACGAATTTCCAAAGTTGTCAAACAACTGTTCAAAATATTGATAGGAATATTGGATTTTTCTGACAAATAGTCCAATGTTCGTTCTCCATTTGCAAGAAGTGACAGGATTGTCTGTTCATCAAATGAAACTTCGAACGCCTTTTTTGACGCAGTTTTTTTCATTCCATAAAACTCAATAATGTCATCTGCTGAAAGCACGCATTCTGCTTGTGCAGTCTTAATAAGATGATTTGGAAGTTCGCTCTTGTCACCAAACACACTCCCTGGCACAGCGAAAACATCCTTGCCATATTCAAGTGCAAATTCTTTTGTATGCACCGTTCCACTTTTTAAGCCAGCTTCTGTAATCAATACTCCATCGCTAAGTCCAGCCACAATCCTGTTTCTTCTTGGAAATGTATAGCGTTTTGCAACAAAAGATGGCGGATACTCAGAAAGCAGCAATCCCTTCTGACAAATTTCTTTTGCAAGATTTGTATTTGTTGATGGATAAATGTTGTTAAAACCACTGCCTACAACCGCAATTGTTTTTCCACCGACAGCCAGCGTCTTTTTGTGTGCAATTTCATCCACACCATAGCAAAGTCCACTGACAATCACAAATCCAGCTTGCGCAAGACTCCCAACAAACCTTTCTGTTACAATCTTTCCATAATTGCTTGGCACTCTTGTTCCAACCACAGCCAAGCACTTCTGATTCAAAAGCGACAAGTCACCTTTTGCGTAAAGCACAAGCGGTCTGTCTGGAAGGTCGAGAAGTTTTGATGGATAATTTTCACTATCAACTGTCAAAATCTGAATTCCACAATTTTTCATATTCTCAATAGACGAATCAAGGCTTCGAGCATCATAACCTGAGACAAATCTATGATATTCTTCTTTTGAAAGTTCCTTCTCAACAATAGGTTCTTTGGTAATTTTTGAAATAGAAAAATCTTCAAAAGTGTCCAGAAACAACTCTTGCTTTTTATTTGGCAATTCACAAAATGACATATAAACGATAAACTTCTCTCTTTCTGTCAAAATAAACTCCTACACACTCCAATATTTTCTATCAAGCCCACGGTAAGAAATTGCTTCTGCCAAATGCTGTGGCAATATTTCTTCTTTTCCATCAAGGTCAGCAATCGTCCTTGCAACCCTAAGTATTCGGTCGTGTGCCCTTGCAGACAGTTTCAAACTTGAAAAAGCCTGTTCCATCAAAGTCTGGCAATCCTTTGAAAGAACGCAGAACTTCTTGGTTTGGGCAACTGTCATCTTTGCATTTGAAAAAGTTTTAGAACCAGCAAATCGTTCAAGTTGAACGCTTCTTGCCTCATCCACTCTTTTCTTGATATCAGCGGAGCACTCTTCCTTTTTGTCTGTATGCAAATCGCTGTATGCAATATTGTCAACTTCAACCTGAATATCAATTCTGTCCATAATAGGTCCAGAGATTTTTGCAAGATATTTATGTATCTGCACAGGTGAACACTTACATTCTCTATCCTTTGAACCATAGTTTCCACAAGGACAAGGATTCATACTTGCAATAAGCGTAAAGCTTGATGGATAAGTCACGGTCTGATTTGCTCTTGCAACAGTTATTGTTCCGTCTTCCAAAGGTTGACGCAAGGTTTCAATAAGCTGTCTTGAATACTCTGGAAACTCATCAAGATAAAGCACTCCATTGTGCGCAAGGCTGATTTCTCCTGGTTTGCTGTGATTTCCACCACCTGTCAAACTTACAGTGGAAGCGGTGTGATGTGGAGTCCTGAAAGGTCTTTCAGTAATAATTCCCTGTGATAAATCAAGCACTCCGGCCACAGAATGAATTTTTGTAACTTCCAGTGCTTCTTCAAAAGTTAAATCTGGCAAAATCCCAGAAAAGCACTTGGCAAGCATACTTTTTCCACTTCCTGGTGGTCCAATCATAAGCACATTATGTCCGCCAGCCGCAGCAATCTCCAACGCTCTTTTTGCAACAGCTTGTCCCTTAACGTTTTCAAAGTCAAGTTTGTTTTTGGCAAGCGGTTTCACTTCTTCAAAACTCTTTTGAGCAAGTGGAAGAACAGGCTCTTTGCTTTCTCCATTCAAAAACTCAACAACACCCCTAAGGCTGTCAAACGGATAGATTTCCATTCCAGAAATAAAACGTGCTTCTTCGGCATTTTCTTTTGGCAAAATAAACTTGGTATAGCCCATACTTCTTGCACTGATGAGTGCTGGCAGAACGCCTTTTACTTTCCTTACTCCACCGTCAAGTGAAAGCTCACCCAAAAAGATATATTCTTTATATTTTTTTGAAACTAGTTGCTCTGATGCAGACAAAATACCAACTGCAATCCCAAGGTCAAAATTTGGACCTTCTTTTTTGATGTCCGCCGGTGCAAGGTTGATTGTGTAGTGCTTGACAGGATATTCAAAGCCAGAATTTCTGATTGCAGCTTTTACTCTGTCTTTTGCTTCCTTGACCGCAGTATCGCCAAGCCCCACAATTTCAAAATGTGGAACTCCGCCAATAATGTCTGTTTCAATCTGAGTAACAAAACCGTCAATTCCGTTCAAACCAAAGCTTAAAACTTTTGATAACATCAATTTCTCCAATTCAACAATTCTGCTTAAATTATACCAAATCGACAACATTTCTTCAAAGCAAAAGAGCGACATTACCAATTTATTTTCTTGTCGCCTTACCTTTCTTAAAAAGGTTGCAAAAAGAAAAGACCGATTTTCGGTCTTTCAATTGATTTTTTAGTAAAGGATAACTGCAACCAAGAAAGCAATGGCAATTGCAAAACAAAAGCATATCATAAACCACTTTATGAACTTTTCCCTAAGCAATTTTCTTTTAAATTCTTTCTTGTATGCCACTTCACTCGCTTCATAAACAGAAGATGTTATACGAAGTTTGTTGATTTTTTCTGCCTTGAAAACTGTGTATCTATCTTGAAGTTCAGCCCTAAATTCGGTGAAGTATTTATATATAAGCCAAGCACCCCAAAACAAGCCCAAGAGCATAATCAAAACAAACACAAAATAAACAAATCCGTCCCAAACCTGTTCTTTCAAGATTGTGAAAATTGCCGTAAGCACAGCAATAGCGATTGTGACAATGTATGTTATTTTATCCTTCATTTTCCTTATCCATTAAATGTTTACAACTGCAAAAATATAAATTACAGTAATCAAAACTGCTGCAACAATCCAAGCAATCAACCAGCCAATTTGTCTTTTTCTTCTTGTCCAGTAAAAGCCAAGCCACATACACAAGATGTAAGCCAAGCATTCACCAATGATTTGGAATGCATTTGCAACATTTGGTGTGTGATGTTTAAATGCAAGTCTGAAAACAAGTGCCACAGCAATGCACATCATTGCAAAGTAGCCAACCACATCCATAATCTTTGTTGTTGACCAAGGTCTTGGCGAACTGTTTGAACTTGTTGTCTTTTTTGTTTTTTTCTTTTCTGCCATAATTAAACTCCTTTATCTTATTTATGCTATTTAGCAGTTTCAGTGTATCTACTTTCTCTGATTACATTGACTTTAATTTGTCCAGGATATTGCATTTCGTTTTCAATCTTTGATGCAATTTCCTTTGCCATAAACATTGCTTCGCTGTCAGAGATTTGGTCAGGTTTAACAATAATTCTGACTTCTCTTCCCGCCTGAACAGCAAATGATTTGTCAACGCCCTTAAAGCCGTTTGCAATTTCTTCAAGTTGTTGAAGTCTCTTGATATAGTTTTCAAAGCTGTCTCTTCTTGCACCAGGTCTAGAACTTGAAATTGCATCCGCAACCTGAACAATCACAGCTTCAATAGTTTTAAATTCAACATTGAAGTGGTGTGCTTCAATACAGTGAACAACTGCTTCGCTTTCGCCACATTTTTTTGCAAGTTCAACACCGATTTGAACGTGAGTACCTTCAAGTTCGTGGTCAAGTGCTTTTCCGATGTCGTGCAACAATCCACCACGCTTTGCAATTTTGACATTAGCACCCATTTCAGCTGCAAGAAGTCCTGCGAGTATTGAAGTTTCAATAGAGTGTTTCAAAACATTTTGACCATAACTTGTTCTGTATTTAAGTCTGCCAAGTGTTCTGACAAGCTCTGGATTTAAATTGAAGATTCCAGTTTCGTTGCAAGCTTCATCACCGGCTTGCTTACAAATCTTATCAACTTCATTTTGCATCTTCTCAACAATTTCTTCAATTCTTGTTGGATGGATTCTTCCGTCTGAAATAAGTTTTTCAAGTGACAATCTTGCCACTTCTCTTCTGATTGGGTCAAACCCAGAAACAGTGATTGTCTCAGGTGTGTCATCAACAATAAGCTCAACACCAGTTGCAGCTTCAATTGCCTTGATGTTTCTTCCTTCTCTGCCAATGATTCTTCCTTTCATTTCGTCATTTGGAAGGGAAACCACTGACACAGTCATCTCACTGGTTGTATCAGTTGCACATCTTTGAAGTGCCTGTCCAATTATCCAACGAGCCTTGTTTTCGCCTTCTTCCTTGGCGTCGTCTTCAATTTTCTTAACAATCACAGCAGCTTCTTTTTGTGCGTCTGCTCTCATATTTGCCACAAGCAAATCTTTGGCTTCATTTTTTGAAAGGCCAGCAGTCTTTTCAAGTTGTTCAACAATCTGAGCTTTCAAGTTTTCTTCTTCGGCTCTAATTTTTTCAATACTTTCTTTTGCTTGTGCCAAGCTCTTTTTTTCTTCGTCAAGCTGTTCACTTTTCTTGTCAACCGCTTGCTCTTTCTTTTCGATGTATTCTTCTCTTTGGTTCAGTCTTTCTTCAAGTTTAACAACTTCGTTTCTTCTTTCTTTAACTTCTTGTTCAACTTCATCTTTAAGTTTTTGAGATTGTTCTTTACTCTCAATAATTGCTTCTTTTTTTATTGTCTTAGCTTCTGCATACGCATCTTCAATAATCTTAATGGCATTAGATTTATTTTTTTCAAGTTTCTTGCTGCTGATAAGCTTGCAAACAAGAAATCCAACTATAAGTCCAATCACAATGAACACAGGACAAAGTCCCCACGCGATTGCAGAAGAAGCACACAACATTTCTATCATATTCTCCCCCTTTAAATGATTGCCCTTCTGACGAAAAATAAAAGGCAAACCACTTACAAAAAGAGTTTACCTTATTTTCCCAAGTCTTGTCAAACATTTAAGAAAGTTTTCATATTTTACTTAGTTAATAATATTATATGTGAGTTCTATTTGTTTCTTCCAGCATCCTTAGCGGCTTTATTGTCCTTCTTGTCAGCTTTTTGTTCATCAGTCTTTGTCAAGACCGAAATCGCCTTTCTCAAAAGAGAAATTGCTTCTTTATCACGCATATCAACAATATCTGATTCTGTGATTGTTACTGTAAGTTGACTTAAAGGTGCTTTTTCGCTCAAACGAATATGCCTTGGATGAGTATATCTTAAACAATCCTTGTTCCTCGGATTATGTTTCCAACTATAAAGATTTGCAAAATCTTTCCGCCCATCAGTAATATGATGATAAACTTTTTCATTCTCGCCGCAATTATCAAGAAGATGCACAGGGAGTTTTTCAAAATAGATTGCTGGGTATGGATTTTCAACAAATCCAAATCTTATTGGAACAATATAGCTTCTCCCAATTGACATACAGAGATTTATTTTGCAGTTTTTTACATATTTGTCTAAATCAGTTTCTCCCCTCAAACTTGCCTTATATGCTTCATCTTCAAGAACTTGGCAATATGTCCAAGTTTGATAAATATGGCAATAATATCCAGTATAGTTTGTGACAGCTCCACCGGTCAACTCGTTCAAAACTTTGCATAGTTTTCCCAAATTAACTTTATATTTCTTTTCTTCATTTGCAGTGCTTTCAGCCATACCGTCCCCCTGTTCTATGCTTATTTTATCATACAAGCATATGTATGTCAATAGCAAAAAAATCGCCAACCAAGATTGGTCAGCGATATTTTTATTAGCAATCAAAATATTAAACTGCTTCTTCTGTGGTAGGCTCAGCTTTCTTTTCCAAAACAGGTTTAGCGCCCTTTTCAAAGAAGTCTTTTGTGATAACAATTTTGCCATAAACTTTTGGGTCTGGAAGGTCAAACATTAGTTCGAGCATCTTGTTTTCCATAATTGTTCTGATTCCCCTTGCCCCAGTTTTAAGGTCAATTGCTTGCTTTGCAATATATGAGATTGCTTCTTTTTCAAACTCAATTTCAAAGCCGTCAATTTTAAACATCTGCTTATATTGCTTAATCAAAGAATTTCTTGGCTCAACCAAAATTCTTTCAAGTGCAGTTTGGTCAAGGTCATCAAGTCCAGTCACAATTGGAAGTCTTCCGACAAACTCTGGAATAAGCCCAAACTTAATTAAATCGTCAGGTTGAACATCTTTGCTGAAATCAATCTTCTTCTTTTCGCTTGAATCCTTGATGTCAGCATTGAAGCCGATGGCAGAAGAAGATAGACGCTTGTTGACAATGTCTTCAAGCCCAACAAAAGCACCACCGCAAATAAACAAAATGTTTGTGGTGTCAATTTGAAGCATCTCTTGTTGTGGATGCTTTCTTCCGCCCTGTGGTGGAACACTTGCAATTGTGCTTTCAATGATTTTCAAAAGCGCTTGTTGTACACCTTCCCCACCAACATCACGAGTGAGAGAACGGTTTTCGCTCTTTCTTGAAAGTTTGTCGATTTCGTCGATATAGATAATTCCCCTTTGAGCCTTTTCAATGTCGTAGTCTGCGTTTTGAATAAGCTTCAAAAGCACATTCTCAACATCTTCGCCCACATAGCCCGCTTCTGTCAAAGTTGTGGCATCAGCAATGGCAAAAGGAACATCCAAAATCTTTGCCAAAGTCTTGACAAGAAGTGTTTTTCCAGAACCTGTTGGTCCAATCATCAAAACATTGCTCTTTTCAAGCTCCAAAACATTTTTGACATTTGAGTCTTGTTTGTCTTTTCTGGCATTGATTTTGTTGTGATAGTTGTAATTGATTCTTTTATAGTGATTGAAGACAGCAACAGACAAAACCTTCTTCGCCTGCTCTTGCCCAATCACAAAATTGTCCAAACTGCTTTTGATGTCCTTTGGAGATGGAACAACCAAATCCTTAAACACTTTAAGTTTCTGAGTTTCTTCCTTGATGATATCTGCACAAATTCTTATGCAGTCGTCACAAATGAAA
This sequence comes from uncultured Lachnospiraceae bacterium, assembly GCA_964541365.1. Taxonomy (GTDB): domain Bacteria; phylum Bacillota; class Clostridia; order Christensenellales; family UBA1242; genus Caccovivens. The sequence goes on along the minus strand of CAZIPJ010000028.1, from coordinate 1,393 downwards.
GCATCCCCATTTGGACTTGCGATGAGTTTTTTTGCAGCTTTCTGTGGTTTCCCACAAAAAGTGCAAGAACACATTTCAATATCTTTCATTAAATCCCCTTATTTTTTGGTTTTTCTTGTGACAAAGATTTCGTCAATCAAACCATATTTTTTTGCTTCTTCGGCTGACATATAGTTGTCTCTGTCAGTGTCTTTTTCGATTTCTTTAACTGCTTTGCCAGTGTTTTCACTCAAAATCTTATTGAGTTTGTTCTTCGTATTTTTAATATGCTTTGCTTGAATCTCAATGTCACTTGCCTGACCTTGCGCACCGCCAAGTGGTTGATGAATCATAATCTCACTGTTTGGAAGCGCATATCTTTTTCCTTTTGTTCCGCTTGAAAGTAGGAACGCACCCATAGATGCAGCAAGTCCGATGCAGATTGTTGAAACATCGCACTTGATATATTTCATTGTGTCATAGATTGCCATTCCAGCACTTACTGAGCCACCAGGGCTGTTGATATAGAAGAAGATATCCTTATCTGGATTTTTCCCTTCAAGATAAATAAGCTGTGCAATGACAATGTTTGCTGTGTTGTCATCGATTTCGCCGGTCAAGAAGATGATTCTATCTTCAAGCAAACGAGAATAGATGTCATAAGACCTTTCCCCAGCACCAGATTGGTCAACAACCATAGGAATCAGCATAAAAAATCCCCCTATATTTGCCTTTAAATCTTATTCTTTAATGATTTCAATCTTGTTGTTTTCTTTCAAGAAAGCGAAAAGTTTGTCAAGAAGCATTTCGTTTTCTTTTCTAACGATTTCGTTGTTATCTTTTGCACCCTTTTGTGCTTCTTTAATTTCCTTTGCAGTAAGGTCAATCTTGTTTTCTTCAAGAAGTTTTCTGTAAATATAACGAGTCTTAATCATTTCAAGTGTTCTTGTCTTGCAGTTCTTCAAATAGTCTTCCATATTTGAGCCTGTTTGAAGAAGATAATCTTCAACAGAAACATTGTATGCTTTAAGAGCTTGTGTAAGTCTGTCAAGTTCGTCTTTTACAGAGTTATCAACCATAACTTCTGGAATTTCAACATTAGTATTTTTAAGAAGATAATCACGGATGACATACTGAACTTCGTTGTCTTGTTGTTTTGCCTTCATATCTTGAATATGAGCAGACAAGTCTTTTTTATACTCATCAACGGTTTCAAATTCTGTCGTATCAGCGATAAACTTGTCATTAAGCTCTGGAACAACCTTTTCTCTTACATCTTTGATAGCAACTTTAAACCCTTCGATTTTCCCGGTGGTCGTGGTGAATAGGATACTGCGTAACTCTTCTTCTGATGAAGGCGCGACGACGGTCATTCCGGGAATCGCACGCATGTAGGCCAGGTCGAAAACGCCGT
>CAZIPJ010000027.1:0-12092 GCA_964541365.1 uncultured Lachnospiraceae bacterium | reverse complement strand
GTACCAATTGTCCTATGAAGCACGAAATCTTTCATATCAATATCAGCAGTAAGTACATAGTTTGAAACCGCACCGGCTTCACCATAATTGGTTGCCCTATTATATAAATCTTCCGCAGAAGAAATTTCAATCGCATTTGAAACAGCAGCAGAAGCTGTTTTTACCGAGCTTAAAGACAATCCACCAAGACAAGCAAAGATGGAAAACATTGCAAAAACAAAACCATATAAAAATGTCTTTTTAAAGCTCTTTCTCATAGAGTTAATTTACCACACTCAGCATTATTTTTCCAAATAAACTGACAAATTATTTATAAAAAATACAAATTGTGACAAAAAGAAATCAGAGCATTGTTTTCTGATGGGCAAGCCTTCGCACCATCTTTTCTTTATCTTTCTGGATTTCACTTTTTTGTGGTTTTTGAATGTGGGATGGTTTTGTCATAAGATAGTATCTAAGTTCGTCCAAACAGTGGTCATCTTTTTTAATTGGGACATCATCATCTCCCCACCAATAACTCTTGATTTCTCTGATAAGATTTACGCAATTTTTGAAGATGAAAAGTCTCCGCTTCCCATCCATTGTTTTGATGTAAGACTTGACAACTGAGATTCCTGAAAACAAATCCTTGTTGACATTCGGATTAACCAAAATTGCATTATCATAGAAAAGTTCAACAACATTCTTTTCGCTTGCAAGTGTTCTTTGTTTTGCAGCAGAATCAATGAGCGCCCGCAAAAATCCATTTCTATCCCGCTTCCAATTGAGTCTATCTGCAATTTCTTTTATTCTTTGAGAATGATATTCCACGCTTTGCCCCGCAACATAATGCTCTGCCACAACGTAGACATTTCCGTCATAATCCACTGCGTAAAAGTGAGCTGAAAGTGGATTGTGAAGCCCTGGGTCAATCGAGATTGCATCTTGCCAATCAGCAGGGATTTCAAATGGCTCGATTACATTGATGTTTTCATCAAACTCCGAATATACAAGTCCGCCGTTTTGCATAAACTTGCCATAGCGCCTGCTTTCAAGCTCATCCGCAGGCAGTGACTTTGTCAAAGAAGCAATCTCTTTTTTTGACAGATACGGATTGTCCGCCCACTCCATCATCTCACACCACACTTGCTCGTCCTGTTTTTCGTTTAAATAAATAGTATTGTAAACCCAAGTCAATCCTTTAAGTGGAGTCATTGTTCCAAAGATGTCTCCACAACGGTCAAGCACTCTCATTTTGCATTCTGCATAAATATCAAAAGGTGGTTCTTCATCAAACCATACATAATCAAGTGAAGCTCCTTGAAATTTTTCTCTACCCTGGTCACAGCTTTTGAATCCTATTTTGCTAAGTCCACCTACTGCTGACCTAACAACAATAAAATCAATCACACCATTTTCAGCACTGTCCTGCCCACCGCTTACCATAACAATCTTTTCAATACAGTTCTTTGGCAGATAATGCAAAATCTTCTTTTGTGCAACATCTCTTTGCACCTGTCTTGAAAGGCTGACAACCCACCCTTCTGTCAATTTGTTTTTTCTGTAAGGATGAATGCCACACGCCATATAGACCACTTCCACCGCACCGCATTCCGTTTTTCCAGAGCGATTTCCGCCAAACACCCAACGATTTCTTTTTTTGCACTTATGAAAAGCCACCTGCTTTTTATGGATTTTCCCTTTCTTGTTATAGAAATTTAGTTTGTTTGAATTATATCGCTCTTGCAGACTTTTCTCAACTCTCAAAAGTCTTTTAATCAATTTCTCTTCCACACAGTGCCCCTTTTAACAAAATTAAATAAAAAAGGCAATATTCTGACAAAAATCTTCTATTGCCCACAAAAACTAATCTTCTAAAATGAAACTATGAAAAAAATCACAATCTTTTTAATGTTATGTTTTTGCATAACCCTATTCAAAATATCACCTGCATACGCAGAGCAAGCTTCTTATTTTGCAAAAGTGCAAAACAATGGAGTATTCTTATGTTCAACTCCAAGTGAGAATGCTGCTCTTTTTGAAATCCCATATTCTTACTTTGTCAAAGTTGAAAGCGTTGTTGATGACTATTACAAAGTGTCTTACAACAATATCTCAGGCTATGTCAAAAAAGACAAAGTAACGCTTATGAATGGAGTTCCACAAAATCCTTATGCAAAAGCGACTTTTAAAATCTTCGTTCCGTATTACCTTTATCAGTCACCATCACAAAACAGTTCTGTAATTGCAGTGGACACAAGCACCACTTTCACTTATTACGGCACCAAAAGCGGACAACAAGTCACCAGCGGAAGCAACCTTTGGTACTATGCCAGTGCAGACATTGATGGAACAACTCAGTTTGGTTATGTATTTTCCGGAGTGACCGATTATCTGTCCACCATCACTATAAACAATGAAAGCTTTAAGGTAATTTCAGATAAAGAGCTATCCGCCACACCAAACAGCGAGCTTAAATCACTTTCAACTGGCACAAAAGTTATGCTCATTATCGCAATAAGCATTCCTTGCGTACTGATACTTTATTTCCTGATTAAACCAACAAAAATAATACAAATCACAAAGGGTAGAAAACAAATCAAGAAAGAACGAAAAAGAGTTCATCACGGAGATTATTTTGAATTTGATGAAAGCGAGCTTTAAAGCTTGACAGCTTCATTACATTGAAACGGCTCTTGCCAGAAAACTTGCGGAAACTGAAAAGTCTTCGCTTTTTTCTTTTATGTGGTTGTACACACTCATAATCCACTTTTCATTTTGCGTCATAGCTTTAAGTTTAGAACTGCTATATCCCCTTGCAACAAGCAAGCGCGCAAAGACCGCTTCACTTGCATCCAAGCGCCTGTAAACCGTTCGCAAACTGATACCGTTTCTCTGCGCAATTTCTTTGTACTTTCTTCCTTCGACATATCTTTCAAGCAAGATTTTGACATCTTCCGCTTTCAGTTTCTTCAAGAGTTCTTCGGTCAAAACTTTCAAGTTGATTAAAGTGACTTTTCTTTCTGACAGGTCGATAATCTTCTGAGAAATTGAGTACACATTGTTGTATAGATAGTTCTGCCCATACACATTTCCACTGCCAAGACCACTACGGAGCACAATCTTGTCAATAGCCCCAGAAATACGCTCCAAATATCGGTAAACCGTCAAAACTGTTTTCGTCCAAATTATTTCTTCATTCATTTCAAAATCTCCCTTTTTGCATACATTGAAGATTATAAAAATAAACTTTTTCATAGTCAATTTTTTGTGTCAGTGAATTATTCAATATTTTACAATATTTTGCAAATATGCTCAATTTTGACATCAAAAAGACATCAAATTTTCCATTATTTTCCTATTTTTCGACATATTATGCCACTCTTAAAAAAAAATTCAACAAAAAAATCAAGAAAAAAAAGAAGAGATTATTTTCCCTTCTTCTTATTTTTCTTTGCTTCTCGCTTTGCAAGTTTCTTTTCTTTCTTGGCTTGTTTTCTGTCTTGTTTTTGTTTCTTTTTAAGTGCCTTTCCAGTAAGTTCTGGCTCTGGAAGTGGTTCCATCAAAACACTTGGGTCTGCCACAAGCTCAGAAACATATTTGAGAGTATTTCTCCAATAAAGTCCGTCACAAACTCTTTCATCAAGTGAGAATCCAATGTCCATTCTCTTTTCAGTTGTCACTTCTCCCAACACATTTGAAACTGGAACATATTTAACTTTTCCAATTACTCCAAAAATTGTTGTTGTTCCGAAATTGTAAAGGTGGTGATAAATCTTGTCAAGTTTAATACTTCTAAGGTCAGCAACATACATACTTGTATGGAATGGGCTTGCGTGAATCAAACTCTTAGGAAGACAGTTGTGCTTGTCCATTTTTCTGACAAACCACATTGCAGTCTTAAACATCCAGTTTGGAAGTTTACACAAAAATCCAGCAGTTTTTGTTGTTTCGTGAACTTCTGCATTTGCAGCGGTTGTTTTTTCAATCTCGTCACGGACAATTTTTCTTACTTCTGGCAAACTCTCTGTCCCCTTGAAATAGAACTTCAAAGTAAGTTCTTCTCCGTCATCTGTCAAGCTTTTAAGCACGCTCATAGAAACAGAGATATAGTTTCTTTGATAAACCACACAATCGTTGATAAATCTGTTTGCTTTTGGTCTTTCGTGAAGCATACGAACAATCGCAGCAATAATGATATCGGTATAAGAATAGTGTACTCCGCTTCTCTTCTTTTCTTCTTGGATAAACTTGTCCATTCCAGCACAAGCAAAAGGAATTGTCGTATACTGAACAGCATCAATTCTCATTGGCATAAAATATGAAATTGCCTTGTCAATAATTTGCAGATTTTTAACTTTTTTTCCGTCGCTTCTTCTTCCAAACATTTTAATTTTTCTCCCTAATTTCCTTATATTTATTTTTTCTTTTGAACATAACCATTCTTAGAAAATTTTTTTCTAACTAAATTCTTTTCCCTTCCATTTTCACTTGGAACATAGTAAATTCTGTCTTTCAAACTGTCTGGCATATACTGCTGACTGCAATAGCCACCAAACTCGTGTGGGTATTTATACTTGCCGTGCCCATCACGATTTGTGCTTGGATGATTTTTCAAATGATTTGGGACATTATCTTCCCTTTCATTTTCAGCATCTTCCATCGCCAAATGCATCGCCTTGTAAACGCTGTTTGATTTTTCTGCTTCACACAAATAGATTATTGCGTGAGACAAGTTCAAAAAGCATTCTGGCGCACCCAGATTTTGACAAGCAATAAGCGAACTGATAGCCATCAAAAGCGCGTTGCTGTCCGCCATTCCAATATCTTCTGATGCGTGAGCAATCATTCTTCTTGCAATGATGACTGGGTCAATCCCCGCTTTAAGAAGCCTGTGCGCATAATATAACGCTGCATCAGAGTCAGAGCCACGCAAACTTTTGCAAAACGCTGACAAGTAGTCATAATACATATTCTCATCAATGGAAAGTGGACGTTTGTTCAAACACTCTGCCATAGTTTCCTTATCAATATGTATCACTCTATCTTTTCCAGCTTTTGTGGAAAGCACTGCAAGTTCAAGACTGTTGAGTGCATTTCTGACATCACCATTGCACGCAAAGGCAAGATATTTCAGTGCCGCATCATCAACATCCGTCTTAAAATCTCCAAGTCCTTTTTCTTTGTCAGAGAGAGCTTTCTTTAAAACCTTCTCCACCGCAACTTGTGAGACCTTCTTAAATTCAAACACACTGCACCTTGAAACGATTGCGCGTGTCATACTTGTATATGGATTTTCCGTGGTCGAACCAATAAAGTAAATGCTTCCTTCTTCAATCGCCTGCAAAACACAATCACTCTGCGCTTTGTTCCATCTGTGGCATTCGTCCAAAAGAAGATATGTGTCGATCCCAAACATCTGCTTTTGACTTCTCGCCCTTTCGATGACTGCTTTCGCATCAGCAACACCACTTGAAACCGCGTTCAACTTTTCAATGTTTGCATTCAAAAGTTTTGCAATAATTCCTGCAAGAGTTGTCTTCCCCGTCCCAGGTGGTCCGTAAAAAATGCAACTGCCAACCGTTCCCGTTTTGATGGCACGATAAAGCAGCTTGTTTTTCCCAACAATATGCTCTTGTCCAACAAAGTCTTCAAGACTTGTTGCACGCATTTTTTCCGCAAGTGGAATCCTTCTAACGCTGTCCATAAACAGTCTTATTATAACAAACATTTGCGACACTTACAAACAATTTGTTAAAAAACTTGAAATATTTTTATGTCGAATGGCAAACTTTTCAGTCCACACCAAAGCACAATTCAACAGGCTCTTTGCTGGCAAGAGTCCTTTTTGTGACATCATTGATATTGTAAAAATAGGTTCTTCCCACTTTCAAAAACTTCTCATTCCCAACCGTAACCAGAATCTTTTTATAGTACTCCCCATTGAAAAGACCAATTTCTTTGACTCCAATCTCTGAAAATTTAACAAAAGAGATTTTCTCTTTGCCCTTGACAAACAGTCTTCGATATGCAATATATTTTTCTTCCGAGCTTTCGTCCACTTCCCCATTGAGCCAGTTTACCCAAATCTTCTGTGGCAAGGTCTTGTTAAAGAAATAATCAAACTTTGGATTTTTGGTCTTCACTTGGACATCAAAAATCTTCTTGCATTCCCTGACTGAAATATTTTTCAATTTTTCAATATCTGTACGGTTTTTAATTGAAAACCTTGACTGACCAAAATTGAAGAAAACATACTTGACCTGCTTTGGTTTCAACACGAGCGAAAACTTTAAGTTTATGCAACAAAAAACAGAGTTTTCAAGCCCGTCAACATTTGAAAAAGAAAACTTTGCACCACTGCACAAAAAGTTGAAATAGAGTTTCTGTTTGGAAAGCAAATTTTCAATCAAATACGCCCCAGTCAGCTTCTTAAAATAGTAATATCCCTTTTCAAGTGGAATGTTTAATTCAACCGTCAATTTTTTCTCTTTTGAAGTTCTGTTTAAAAACTTTGCAAAGATGTTTTCCCCATTCAAAACAAACTCGTCATATTGCACAAGTACATCATCAAAAACAGCACTTTGACTGAGCGTGAAATCTTGAAAAGACGGATTGAGTCTGACGCCTTGCACACTGAAAAATTTATCCTTAAAAACCATATTAAAATTGCTTGCAGAAGAATAATTTATGTTGAGTTTATTGACCATTTCCAAAAGTCTTTTTGAAGAAAAATCCCCCAAAAACACGCATTGTTGCAAATTTTTCGGTCTGTAACCGTTTTTATTATTTATATTTCCACCTAAACTTGATGATGAAATAACTAAATTAAATTTCTCTTCTTTTTGTGCAAGAGAAAATGCTTTGAGCAAGTGCTTAGATAGTGCTTTCTCAAATTTGAAAATTGGAAGGTTTTTATCAATACCGTTTTCAGCCAAAACATCGCTGTCAATCTCGTCATCAAAAACCACAGGTGCGTGAAATCTCACCCTGTTTAAAATCAAATTTTTTGCCTTTTCAATATACTCTTTCTTTGTCATAAAAGGATTGTTTCCAAGTTGCAATGTTTAAAACATCCAACATCTTCAAGGCAACAAAAAAACCACTTAAAGTGGTTCGTCAGACAGTCTATAAGCCGAGTTCTGTTTTAGACGGTCATCTATCCAGACTTGCTGTCGCCAGCAAGTTCAAGCGATACTTTTGCTGGGCGTGAAAGAACGCACATTTGCCCAAACTTAATCTTGCATCGAGTGGGGTTTACAGAGCAAGCGATGTTACCACCGCTCCGGTAGGCTCTTACCCTACCTTTCCACCATCGCCGAAAAAATCGGCAGTCTATTTCTGTTGCACTATCCTTGAAGTCGCCTTCACCAGTCGTTAGCTGGCACCCTGTTCTTTTGATGCTCGGACTTTCCTCTCTGTGGCCATCACAGCCACACAGCGACCATCTGGCTGTCTGACTCTTTTATTATAACTTGTTTTTGACAAAAATGTCAATAACTGAATAAAAAGAATACAAATTTGCTATGAATTAACAAATATCTGTGTTAAACTATGTAATAAAGGAGATATCTATGAATAATCCAGATAATAAAACAAAAGTTGTGAACGAAATAAACTTAACAAAATATAGAAAACTAATAGAACAGAATCCTTGTCACATAGCGACAATCTCTCCAAATGGAAAGCCAAATCTTGCTGTTGCATCAGATATAAAGGTCTTAGATGAAACTCATATTTTAATATCAAACAATGAAATGATTCATACCCCAGACAACATAATTGTTAATAAAAATGTTGTATTAACAAGTTTCAACAGTGATTGGGCAGGTATAAGATTAACCGGCACTGCTGAATACCTTACAAAAGGAACATATATGGATTTATGTAATAAATATTTCTTAAATGAAACAGCAACTCCAAAGGGTGCGATAGTCATTACGATTGAAAAAGTCGAAGGAATTGCATAATAAAAAATCACGGAAATTCCGTGATTTTTTTATCCAACATAGAAAATTTGTCTAACTACATTTGACTTTTTGTCAACTGTGAATCCTTGCATAATCCCGTCTTGTGAAACTTTGATTGAAACACCATATTTTGCCATAGTCTTTGCAGCAGCAAGTCGCCCGCCACCGCCTTGGCTTCCAGCTTCAATTTTGACGATTGCACCAACAGCAATAATTGTTCCTTGGTGGTCAACAATGGTTGCACCATCAATGGATGTCATCTCTTCAACAAGTTTTCTGTCAAGTTCAAAAATCTTTTTGCCTGCAACAATTCTTCGCACAGCCATCGTCTTTGAATATTTATACTTATCCAAAAACTCTTCATAAGAAAGACTGAATCTGTCAATGATGTCTTTTGCATTTCCAAGATTATAAAGCTTGCCAGCTTCTTCAAGTTCTTTCTCTTTCTTCATATCAAAGTATTCTTCACAGATTATGTCGGCTGCATCAATATGTGACAAAGCTTCCATAGTCTTGTCTTTATCAATGTACGCAAGACACGCACCCCTGTAAGCAAAAGAACAGTCAAGCGCAGTATTATAGATTGAACGCCTGATTTGCTTTGCAGCAGAAGAAACATTGTTTTGAAGCAGTCTGATGATTTCTTCGTGAGAGTAAACGCACCAGTTTCCATTTCTCTTTGCAAAAATGAGTTGTCTTGCATAGAAAATCAAGATATCGCCTTGCCCTGTCAAACAAATTCCAATTCTCTTGTCGTTGCAAATTCTTGCAACTTTTTCATACGAATATGGCGAAATTGTGGCAACTTGTTTTGGATTTTTCAGAGTCACATAGCCAAGCAAAGTTCCGTTTCTGTCAAACTCAACAAAAGAGTTTTTTGCATCCGTAAAGAGCGCAAAGAAATCATTATTCAAAATTTCATTGTATGAGACTGGATTTGGTGAGTCCGCAACAACGCCAAGATTAACCAAAATTCCAAGCGTCACAGCCTGCCCTTCATAAGTCCTTGTAGACCACTTTCCAAGGCCATTGATAATGCCAAGTACGGTATCAGAGCCAGTCTCTGTCAAGCTTTCAATAAGCGCCCTTTCAAGAGCAATTCGTTGCAGTTTCTCAATATAAATCTTGTCATCGATTCCAAATTCTGCAACATCGTTGATTGATTGAATGATAGAACGAATCAAAGTCAGTTCAAAAGACTTGAACGCCTGACCACGTTTCAACACAATTCTGTAATCATCAGTTTTGGAAGGTTTCAACAAAATTGAGTTTCCTTTTCCAAGTGCAACTTCCAAATCTCTTGAAGATGACTCCATCTCCCCAGCCACATAAGAGCCAGTAAAAAGGGGTACGATAAGTTTTTCGACAATGTCATAAAATTCAAGTTTGTCCAAAATACATCCCCCTTTTTTAAACAAATTTTCCCAAAATTAAAGATAAAAAAACAAAATTGCTTATATTTATATAATTATATTAAGATTTTGCACGAAATCTGTCAAGCAAAAAAGTATTAGAAATCAAAAAAGTTTGCCACTAAAACGGCAAACTATTGTCTTTTGCAAATTCATCTCGCACGCATTGAAGCGCTTTGTTTTCAATTCTGGAAATATAAGAACGAGAAATCCCCAGTTTATCCGCAATCTCTTTTTGCGTAAACGCCCTTTCGCAGTCAATACCATAGCGAAGTTTCATAACTGTTCGCTCTCTTTCATCAAGTTTGTTTTCAATGATGTTTTTCACCTTTTGCACAGTCAAGTTTGTCTCCACTTGCGCAAAAATTTCTTCATCATCAGAAGCGATGACATCTTGAAGTTCAAGTTCTTTGTCTTCATCGTTGTTTGTCGTCAAACTATTAAGTGACACCACATTCTTGTGCTTTTTGTTTGAACGAATCAACATCAATATCTCGTTGTTGATACATCTTGCCGCATAAGTGGAAAGTTGGACTTTTTTGTCATAGTCAAAAGAATCAATCGCCTTCACAAGCCCGATTGTCCCCACAGAAAGAAGGTCATCCGCTTCAAGCGAATTTGTGTACCTTTTGACAATGTGAGCCACCAGCCTGAGATTATGGCTAATCAGCTTATCCCTTGCTTTCTCATCCCCGGCTTTCATTTTTTCAAAAAGTTCTTTTTCTTCTTCTGCTGAAAGTGGCTTTGGAAACCCAGAAGCCGTGTTGACATAGTTTGTAAACAAACATATCCTGCTGAAAAAATATGCAAAACTTTCAAACACCATAAGACTTCTCCTATGTGAAAATATATGTTGAAAAGTGTCGCATTTTGACAAAAAAGAAAAATCTGAGACAAGTTATCTCAGATTATTTGCAATTGCATATTCTTCTTAGATGTAAATTTTCTCAACCAAAAAGTTCAAAAATTTGGTTGGAACAATCTTAACAAGCCCCGCAATAAGCTTGCTTGTCCCGCCTATTGACACACGAAGTGGTGGATTTTTCTTTTTAGCGATTTTCACAACCCGCTTTGCAACAAAATCAGCTGACTTACCCTTTCTCTCAGCGTTTTCCATTTTTTCAATTCCACGCTTTTCTTTCTCGTTGCCATCAGTTTGCTTAATTCTTGCAGCCGTGAAACCTGTGCTTATATCACCAGGCATAATTGTCACAACTTTGATTTTTCTTGGCTTAACTTCTGTTGCGATTGCTCTTGAAAAACTCTCAATGCCCGCCTTGCTTGCACTGTAACAAGCTTGATAAGGAAGTGGGATTATTGAAGCAAGAGAACCAGTGTAGATGATTCTTCCACCTTGGTTGATGTTTTTAAGAAAAAGTTTTGTCATTTTCATATGAGCAATAAGATTGACATTCATAATTGCATCAATGCTTTCAACACTCGCATTTTCAACGAGACCGCCAATCCCAAACCCAGCATTGCAGAAAAGCATATCAATATTTTTCTCTTTTGCCAATATGTCTTCAACCGTCGCCTTCATAATTGCATCATTTGAAATATCACACTTGTATGACTTCTCAAATGTCTCGTCAGCTGCCCCGCTTTTTGAAATATTGTAAACTCTCATTCCTTCGGCTTTAAGCCTTTTTGAAATTGCAAGACCAATTCCACTCGAACCGCCAGAAACAACTGCAACTTTGCCAGCAAGTTTTTTCTTCATAAAATCCCCCTAGTATCACCAAAACACATAATACACAATATATTGTGGTGTTATGCTTTGCATATTACATCATATTTAGAAAAGTTCTTCAACAAAAGCTTTTGGAGAAAATTCTTCAATGTCATCAACACCTTCACCAGTGCCAACAAAAACAACAGGAAGTTTGTATTCTTTTTCAATTGCGATAATAACTCCGCCCTTGGCTGTTCCATCAAGCTTTGTCAAAACAATCCCATCAATTTTTGCGTACTCTGAAAAAGCGTTAATCTGAGAAAGAGCATTTTGTCCAGTTGTTGCATCAAGCACAATCAAGTTGTATTTGTGCGCTTCTGGATACTCTCTTTCTTTAATCTTTTCAATCTTTTTAAGTTCTGCCATAAGGTTTGTCTTTGTGTGAAGTCTTCCAGCAGTGTCCACCAAAAGGATATCAGTCTTGTTTGCTTTTGCACTTGCGATTCCGTCAAACACAACTGCACCAGCATCAGCGCCTTCTGCGTGCTTGATGATTCTGGTTTTTGTTCTTGTCGCCCACTCAGCAAGTTGCGACGATGCAGCAGCCCTGAATGTATCCCCAGCAACCAGTGTTACACTCTTTTTCTGATTCTTGAAATAGTTTGCAAGCTTTCCAATTGTTGTTGTCTTTCCAACACCATTCACGCCAATTATTGTGATTATGGCAGGTTCTTCAATGTCAATGTGTGGAGCGTCTTCAAAATAGCTTGTAATAATTTCCTTCAAAAGAGACTTAACCCCTTCTGCTGTCCTGACTTTTTTGCTGTGAGCTTCACTTCGCAGCTGTTCAACAATTTCAATAGATGACTTCACTCCAATATCACACGAAACAAGGATATCTGTCAAATCGTCAAACAATTCATCATCAACTTCACCGTGTGAGAGCAACTCATCAAGTTTTCTTGAAAATGCTTCCTTTGTCTTTTTGAGTGCATTTCCAATTTTTCTAAAAAATCCCATATATTCCCCTTAGCCTTCTTCTTCAACTTGTTTAATAGC
>CAZIPJ010000026.1:0-12369 GCA_964541365.1 uncultured Lachnospiraceae bacterium | reverse complement strand
TAATTGCCCACTCAATATCTTCATAAGATTTGGCAACATTTGAAAACATAATCTTGTCAGCAATACTTCTTGAATAGACTTTTTTAATATGATCAATGCTGTCAGTTTCAAATCCACAGCCAAGTTTTTTAAGTTCTTTCAAAATGATCGGATTGTGATTTGTTTTAATAGGAAAATATACAGGACCAAAGCCTGCAAACATTTCATAGTTTTCTGTCAGTTTTGTTGTATTGATTTTATATGTTATCATGTAAATGCCTTTTTCTAATCTATTATAGCATAAATCTATTCAATTTGTATTACATTTTAAGAATTTTTATTTTTTCTTTCAAATTCTTTTATTTTTTCTTAAGCTTTGATATAATTATAAACAGTTATTTTTAATTTTTCTAACAATTTGTCCCAAAACTTTCTTAAAATGAGAAAATCCCTATTTTAAAGGGATGTAGCGATTTTGAAAAATGGAAATGGCTGAATGTCTTTATTTATGGGAAGATCGAGCAGTTTTAAACAGTCTTAAAAAGTCAAAAATAACACTGCCTAAAACAGTGCCTGAATGACTTAAAATCCTGAGTTCGAAAGGACGTGTGGGTTCGACTCCCACCACCAGCACCATATAAAATAAGTAAAAAGTCTTATTTTAGAAACTGGAGGTTATTTTGGAATTAATTGATGTGCTAGATGTAAATGGAATAAAAACTGGAGAAGTTTTGTCAAGAGAAGATGTGCATAAAAGAGGCTTATGGCATAGAATTATCGTTGTTGCAATAATTGATGGACAAAACAAAATTTTAATGCAACAAAGAAGTGCGAATAAAGATAAAAACCCAAACATGTGGGATATATCTGTTACGGGTCATATATCTGCGGGGCAAGATTCATTAAGTGCAGCGTATAGAGAAATTAATGAAGAAGTTTCTGTCGATTTGGGTTATAAAGTTGACATTAAAGATTTTAGATATATGTTTTCATACCGAAAAGAACAAAGAGTTAATGAAAACCATTTTGACCGACAATATTACGACTTCTTTGTTTTGAGAAAACCTAAGATTGAATTAAATAAAATAAAGTTTCAAGAAAGTGAAGTTCAACAACTTAAATTGGTTACTATCTCGGAATTACAGGCAATGATAGAAAATAATCAAGTTGTTGAAAGAGATGAAACCTATAAAGCACTTTTTGAGTATTTATTCAGATGTTAATTTTTGATTTCCAAAAAATTAAAATATCTGTCGCAAAATCAAATGCGGAAATCAAAAGCAGACATTATGAGGTGTAAGCCCACCCACAATGTGGGTTTTTATTTTTTTCTTTTTTCACCTAGTTAGACCCCACAACCTTTCCAACAGTTTAAAAAATTCTCCTATAAATTATGATTCATTTAACCATATCTATTTCGGACTTTATCAAATAATTGCATATTGACAAACATACATCTTTATGTTACCATATAAATGGAAGGAGAATATCTATGAGTAGTATAAGAGAAACAATTCAAAAAATTAAAGACTATTACAATGAAAATGGCGTCGACGAAAAATTGACACTAATTATCAATCAACTGGCAGAAAGTAAATTCGAATATTTTGATATAAAAGGAATTTTAGCTGCTGATTTACACTTTACATTAGAAAAAGTATACTATTACAATTCTCAAACTTACTTAAACCTTTTGGCCCGAACTAACTTTAGTTCTCCAACTTTCATTGAAAAATACATTAAAATGCACAAGGATAAACTCATAGAAAACGAAGCTAATTTAACTCCACTTTTAAAATCGCTTTATTCCAAGGCAGAAATGAATATGAGTTTCTATCCTTTGTTGAAATTTTTAAATTTTGTTTTAGAACAAGACTTTGTTGCAGCAGAATTTAATAAAAACTTTTTGGACAGCTTTTTGAAAATTGCAAAATATCAGCATTTGGCTTACTATATTTTAAACTACAAAAATATTGATGAACATTCTCTTGAAAAAGTAGCAGCTACTCTTAGCAATAAGTGCAAATGCATTGATTTATCGGATGAAAGTAAAATCTCCCCTAAAGTTTATGAAGTTGCAAAAATAGCTAAGCTTCTCTACGACAAAGGTCTTGAAAAATCTGTATATGATTTAATTAGAAGTGTATGTCCAGGTGGGTATGAAAGTGGAGAACTTTTTTGGGAACGCAATCGTGGAAATATTGCGCAATGTGCATATCTAATTTCAACAACACTTCCAGTTCTTTGTGAAAGGAGTAAAGAATATTTAGTTGACGCTATTACTAGCTGTCGAGTTCCTGATTCCATTTTGGCAAATTCAATAGAAAACATTGATTGGTTATCACCTAAGCAAATCAATGTTATTATTGAGCTCTTTAAAGACGACTCATATTTGAATCAAGTCTTGGAAAAATGTCAAGACAAACTTAGTCCACCTCAGATTAAGTTGATTGAAGACAAAGCGAATACATTAAAGCAAGCCAAAGAAGAAAAAGAACGAGAAAAAGAAGAAAAGACAAGACAACAAGCAGAAAAAAGAAAAGCAGAAGATGCAAAAATTCAACAAGAAAAGAATGATGAAATTAACGCTTTAAGCAAAACAGTTGATAATTTGTTAAAATAATAGGGTCACTAAAAGCCCTATTTTTTCTATTATATAAGTTTAAATATTTGAAAGTTTACATCAAAAATAGACCAGCTTTCACTGGTCTAAATTTCTAATTATTTTTTATAAATCTTCTGAATCGAGCTCGCCCGTGCCAAGGAGTTGTTGACTTTCTTTGACATCCAATCTTTCGATTGATTTAAGTTTGCTCGCAATCATTCTGCTTCTCGTTCCAACAAGACTGTCAAAATCTCGGCTTGTGGTGTCAAATTGTTTCTGGATTTTGTCAACAATGGCATTAAACTTGTCAAATTCCGTCCTAACTGCCCCTAGAATCTTCCAAACTTCGCCTGACTTCTTCTGAATCGCAAGAGTGTTAAAGCCCATTTGAAGACTGTTTAAAAGCGCGCTCATCGTTGTTGGTCCAGCAATGGTTACATTATACTTCTGTTGCAATTCTTCAATCAACCCCTGTTTTGCAACTTCCGCATAAAGCCCTTCAACTGGCAAAAACATAACAGCAAAGTTTGTGGTCTTCGGTGGTTCAATATATTTAGTATTTATATCCCTTGCCATTGTTCTGATTGTATTTTTAAGTTGTTCTTTCTTTTGTTTGACAAGTTCAAAATTATTTGACTCATAAGCGTTTTGCAAATCACTGTAAATAGTGTAAGGAAATTTTGAGTCAACTGGCATATAGACATATTCGCCATCTGAAAGTCCAGGAAGTTTTACAGCATACTCAACTGGTTCTCTTCCGCTTCCTGTTACAAAGTTTGTCTCATATTGTTCCTTTGCCATAATTTGGTCAAAGATTGCCCCAAGCTGAATCTCCCCAAAAATACCAGTTGTCTTAACATTTGAAAGCATCTTTGTCAGACTGCCAACATCTGTCGCAATAGACTGCATTTCTCCCAAAGATTTGTAGACACTTTCAAGTTGTTTTTTCAAGACCTCAAAGCTCTGTTCAAATCTTTCATTGATTGTCTTTGACAATTTTTCGTCAACTGTCTCACGCATCTTATCAAGTTGACGGTTGTTGTCTTCTTGCAAGGATTTGATATTTCTCTCATTTGAAACTCTGATTGCTTCAAGTTTTTCTTCTTGCATCCTGCTTATGCTTTGCATACGCTCATCAAGCTGTTTAATCAGTTCCATAACCCTTTTTTCAAGAGCAACCTGACCATCTGTCAAATTATCTTGAAATCTTTTAACGGCGTCCACAGTGGCACTGTTTCCAAGTTTTTGAGTTTCTCCCAACGCCTGACTAATCAGTCCAATATTTCGATTGAAACTTTCAATAATTTCATTCTTATCTTTCTCGTCAAGTTTACTTGCACTTCTGGTTTTCAAGCAGACTACAATCCCCACAACGCTTGTGACAATGCTGATTGCAAGCAGTATATAAACAATTACCATAATATTCTCCCTATGCTCATATTATACAACATTTTGGTCGGTGAACAAAGGAAAATCTGCAACAAAAAACACCCAACGGGTGCTTTTGTTTTGATTATTCAAAAATGCGATATGAAATCGTTTTTATCCCTAAGCTGCTACTTTGACAAGATTGAAGTAAACATCATCATTTGTGTCAATTTTGATTGAGCCTTTGTTTGTTTCTCCGCCAAAAGTAATTACGCCTGTTTTTGCATCATATTCTTCGTAACTTACTTCGTCTTTTCCAAGATTAACGTGAACATATTTTTTTGCAAGTGGAGTTGTTGCTGAATCTTTAACAAGACAATTTGCTGAGAAATTTGCATTCTTTGTGAAATCGATATCAATGTTTCCTTTATTAGAGCTGATGACTGCTTCGGATGACACAACCCCAAGGAATTTCAAATAAGTCTTGCCTTTGTTGTTTTCAATACGGATTTTATTTGAATTATTTTTTGCAACAGTAATTTTAACTGCCATACTTGTAAGACTGCGTACATCCACTTCCCCGTTTGCATTTGAAACTGTCACAGAGCCTTTACCTGCTGTCACAGAGAGTTTTTTGTCAATATTTTTAATGTTTACAATAGGAGCATCTGTCTTATGAGTATTTGCAACCAATCTAAACTCCCCTGTAATATGTTCGATGCTGATAATTGGAGAAATGATTGAGTCTTGAGATTGTGCAAAAGTCATATCGCTATTAACATTTTTAAATCTAAAATTTCCGTTAACACAGTTTGAAACTGAAACTTCACTTGCGTAGATATCATCGATTGCAACAGTACCTTTCTTACATCTAATTTCCACTTTGTTGTTTCCAATTGACAAGATGTCAAGATTGATACGACCCTTTGTTGTTCCAAGAGAAACAGCTTTTGAAGCATAAATTCCTGAGCCAGTCTTCAAACCGCCAGCAACTGTATTTGAAGCTTTGATAGAACCACTGCCAGTGTAAAGACGAATCCCAAAATTATCTTCTTCACTATTTGGATTAATCACATCAGAAATTGAAGATGTGTTAAATCTCTGTCCAAGAGTAATATTTCCCTTGTCTGTTGTTAATTTTGCAAAACGAAGAGAAACAGCTTCTTCATTTTTAATAGTAGTTCCGCCAAGATAGATATCAGAGTCTCCGTCAGCTTCAACTGTCAAACCGATACTGCCAAGATTCCATCCATTTTGTGCAACACAATCATTGACAATAATTTCAATGTCTTTTGAGAAATACAAAAAGCCGTTTGGTTCTGACACATCAAGCGTAAGTTTTGTCCCATCCAAAGTTGCTTTGTAGCTGAATGCGCTGTAATTTTTTGCCCCTGCAAAGCCCTTTGATTTATTTCTGATGTAAATTCCATCAGCCTTATATTCATTGTTTCTTTGAACAGTTACATTTGCAAAGCCACATTTAATGGTCACATCTGTCAAGTTTTCATAATTGATGTTCATCTCGGTATTGTCAGTAGTTTTTGAAACTTGAATCACTTTGTCTGATGAAAAATACTTCATCCAAAGCACGGTTTTGCCAGGATTAAACATCATAATAACAAGACAAATCAAAAACACCGTAACCAAAAGCAAAACAAATAAACCAAAGTAGAAAAAGAAACCTTTTCTGATTGAACCTTGTGCCATACCCCACTCCTTTATATTTTTATATAATTATTGTAGCATAAAAACAAGCATTTGTCAATGATGTCTTATGAAGACTTAGTCCAAAATGGCTTTAATTCTTCTGATTCCACTTGAAGAGCTTTCTTCTTTAACAATTTTGACGTGGTGAAGGTCTTTGGTATTCTTTGCGTGTGGTCCACCACAAATTTGTCTGTCAACATCTCCAATGATGTAAACTTTAACTTTTTCTCCATATTTTGAGTCAAAAACGCCGTGTGCTCCACTCTTTTTTGCATCTTCCAAAGACATTTCTTCAAAAGTCACGGGGATTTCTCTTTTGACAGCGTCATTGACAAAATCTTCCAAAGTTTTGATTTCTTCTGGCGTCATCTTGTGGTCAAGATTGAAGTCAAAACGAAGTCTCTCTGGTGTAATGTTTGAACCCTTTTGAACAACTTGTTTCCCAAACATAACTTTAAGACTAGCCAAAATCAAGTGCGTTGCTGTGTGAAGCTTTGCAGTCTCATAAGAGTCATCAGCAAGTCCACCCTTAAATGCACCAGCGGCAGCTGAACGGCTTTTTTCTTGATGTTCTTCAAAGGCTTTTTTAAATCCTTCTTCATCAACAGCATAACCCCTTTCTTCCGCCAATTCTTTTGTAATTTCAAATGGGAATCCAAAAGTATCAAAAAGTCTGAAAACCGCTTTACCAGAAATTATATTTTCAACCTTCTCTCCTTTTGTGGCAGCAAATTGCTTATGTTTTTCAATTCCGATGATTGTCTTTTCAAATTCTTTTCTGCCTTCTTCAAGAGCTTTGTTAAATTTCTCCATTTCTGTTGTGAGTTCTCTCAAAATATATTCTTCTTTCTGTGGCAGAAGTGGATAAGCTTCATTGTAAACTTTTTCAATGTAAATCTTTGCAACACCAAGAATATCTTCAAGAGAAAGCTCGATATCACGAGCATATCTAACTGCACGACGAATCAATCTTCTCAAAATGTAACCAGCGCCAACATTTGATGGCAAGATACCATTGACGTCACCAATCAACATAACCGCTGTTCTGATGTGGTCGGCAACGATTCTCATTGCTTTTGTCGTTTTTTCATCTTCGCCGTATTTCACTCCCAAAGTTTTTTCCATAAGCGAAATAACACCTGCAAAGATATCTGTTTTGTATCCGTCAGTAAATCCATTCAAAAACATTAAAAGTCTTTCAAAACCAAAGCCTGTGTCCACATTTTTATTTTTAAGTGGAACATAGCCATCTGCTGTTTTTTGATATTGCATATAAACATCGTTTCCGATTTCAACATATCTTCCGCAGTCACAAGATGGTCCACAGTGTGGTCCGCAAGGTTTGTTGTGTCTTGGATAGAACCATTCGTTATCTGGTCCACAAGGTGTTCCAACAGTCCCTTCAAGCTCCCACCAGTTGTTGCTTTTGTCAAGATATTCAATATGGTTTGGCGCAATACCAAGCCCAATCAAAAGCTCTGCTGTTTCCGTGTCTCTTGGTGCAGAATCGTTTCCTTCAAAAACAGTTGACCAAATCTCATTTTTGTCAAGTCCAAACTTCTTTGTCAAAAGCTCAAAAGTCCAAGCGGTTTTTTCTTTTTTGAAATAGTCTCCCAAACTCCAATTCCCCATCATCTCAAAAAATGTGAAATGAGTTGGGTCACCAACAGAGTCGATATCAACTGTTCTCACACAACCCTGAACATTGCAAAGTCTTGTCCCCTTTGGGTGTTTTTGTCCAAGAAGATATGGCATAAGTGGTTGCATTCCAGCAACATTAAACATAACGCCAGTTGAACCATCACCGATAAGTGACACTCCACCGATGTCCACGTGTCCACGCTCTTTATAAAAGTCCAGCCAAGTTTTTCTAAGTTCTTTACTCGTAATTTTCATCTTAAATTTTCTCTCCTAAAAACAAAGATATAATACCAAAAAACACGCAAAAAAACAAGTAATTGACCTACATAAATACAAGAAAACCTGTTCTGCTTACTTCTTTGTATCGCAAACGTAAAAATAAAGGGAGTCAACGACTCCCTTTTTTTGCTTCTTCCTTTTCAAATTCATTTATCACACCAACAAGATGTGCGTGTTTTCTGCTTCTTTTGTATTTTCTCAAAATGCCAGGATATTTCTTTTTTGCGTCATATTTATCAAGTGTACTTGTCATTGACCTAACAAGTGCACGACTAGCCTTTCTTCTATCCACTTGCTTTGCAACAATGTCACTAGTTCTGGAATTTTGTACTGCATAAATACACTCTTTTGTCCCCTTATGTTTAACGAACAAAAGGTAAATTAGCATCGCAAAGAAAAATACCAAAAAAATTACCAAAAAGCCAACATAATACATATTGAATCCAGAAATGATGACAAAAAGCAAGACAAACGCACAAAAACCGAGCAAAGAAATCCAAGCAAACTTCAAATCGTTTTTTGCTTGTTCAACTGTGTTTTTGCCTTCCAGAAAAATCAAATGATATTTTCCTTCAACATTTTCAATATTGTTGATGTTTAGTCTTGCCATTCCTTTCTCCAAAATTATCTTAACATCAAAGTCCGCTTTGTGTCAAATAAAACTTAAAAAGTTTTAATTATTTCATCTTCTCAAAATGTCGCCAACAGAGAGTTTAAACTCACAAGGAATCACCACTTTTTCTTGAACAACCTTTGCGGATTGCAACTGCTCCCCAGCCAGATTTTTGATTTCTTTAACGACGAATTTCTTATTGAATGCTTCTTCATTAACACTCAGAATTTCAAGAGTGTCGCCAACAGAAAACTTGTTTCTCATTTCAACTTCAACAAAGCCTTCTTTGCACCCTGTCACAACAGCAACAAACTCACTGTCTTGCACTGGCATAGAGTCTTCCGTATATTGCTTGTTTTCATCCTTGTAATAGAATCCTGTTGTATATCTTCTGTGACTTGCTTTCAAAAGTTCCGCTTCCAACTCTTTACTTGGTTTTTGTGGAAGTTTGTCAAGCGCCTTTCGATAAGCATTGACAACAGTCGCCACATAATAAGGAGATTTCATTCTTCCTTCAATTTTGACACTGTCAACGCCAATCTCTTTAAGCTCTTGAAGATGAGAAAGCATATTCAAATCCTTTGAGTTGAAGATATAAGAGCCACGCTCATCTTCCTGCACTTCAAGTTCGTCTTGCCTGCTTACTTCCCTAATCATATATTTCCATCTGCAAGCTTGGACGCACTCCCCACGGTTTGAATCTCTGCCAGTCAAATAATTTGAAAGCAAACATCTTCCAGAATATGCCATACACATTGCACCGTGCACAAACACTTCAATCTCAACATTTGCTGGCACATTTTCTCTGATTTGTTTAATTTCTTCAAGAGAGAGTTCTCTTGCCAAAATCAATCTTTTCGCCCCAAGCCCAGCCATAAGCTTTGCCGAATATGAATTTATGATGTTTGCTTGTGTGCTTATATGCACATTCAAGTCTGGTGCCTTTTCTCTGATGAATGCCACAACTCCAAGGTCAGCAACAATCACTGCATCAACAGCAATCTCTTGCAAAAACTTTAAATAGTCTTCCAAGCCATCAAAGTCAGCATCCTTTGCAATTATATTTAATGTTACATAAACTTTTTTATGCTTGCTGTGTGCAATTTCCACAGCTTTTTTCATTTCTTCGCTTGTAAAGTTTCCAGCAAACGCACGAAGCCCAAACCTTCCGCCAGCAAGATAAACCGCATCCGCCCCAAAGTGCAATGCAGTCAAAAATTTCTCAAAATTTCCAGCAGGTGCCAAAAGTTCCATTATTTTTTCTCCTTCAAATCCGCATTAACAGAACCGCTTTTTCTTTTCAAAATCACTTTTCTCATACTTTGAATTCTCTTAATACATATCCAATTATACACCCCATAAGAGTTTAAAATCAAGAAAATTCCATATTGAGCGATTGTGGCAATGTACGCCAAATTGTTATTGGTAATAATTACAAAAAGCCAAAGACAAATTGAGATAAGGTTGTTTACAATAAAGAAAACAAAGGTAAATTCGCTTCTTCGCAAAATCAAATAACCCCCAATAGCGCAAGTCATTACGGAGAATGTGCTTATCAAAAGATGAGCGGTATTAAAATATCTAAGCAAATAATAAACACCAAATGCCGAAGCAGAAGCAACCGCAAAAATCAAAAGCCATTCAAGTTTTTTGATGTTTTTGTTAATTTTGACAACATTGTCTTGCTTGCTGTTGTTTCTAAGCCAAGAGACAACGGTAAAAATATAAAGCGGAATTGTCACAGCAAGGCAGACGATAAATTCACCAAACAGTTTGTTTGAGTACGCCATTGCACAATAAAGTCCACTTTGAATAATCGCAAGGAAATTGCCAATGATTTTGCCTTTTGCGATAAAGAAGACTCCCAGCACGCCAAAAACAGAGCTTAGAATAACAATCCACCCAGAATCAAAAACAATCCCCAAAGCCAAAACGACAGAAAGACTGACGGCAATAAGTAGATATTCCCACCATTTAATTTGTTTAAAAAACATCTTGAATTTTTCTGACATCTAAATCTCCACAGTTGGTTTTGCAGTAAGCGTCAAGTCTGCAAGCCCGAGCCCAGCTTTAAGATAATAATAGGCAATCGAGCCAATCATCGCCCCGTTGTCCGTACAATATTTCAAAACAGGGACAAAACACTCAATTCCGTTTTTCTCACAACTGCTTTGCAACTTTTCTCTGAGTCGTGAGTTTGCCCCAACACCGCCAGCGACAACAAGCTTCTTGTGCCCAAACTCCTTGCACGCCTTGACGGCTTTGGCTGAAAGTTCGTCAGTGACAAGCTCTTGAAAAGTGCAAGCGATGTCAGCTTTTGAGAAATCTTCTCCTTTTTGCTCTTTGTTATGGACATAATTGACAACCGCAGTTTTAAGCCCACTGAAAGAGAAATTAAGAGTATCTTTAAGTGGTGCTTTATAGTTGAATTTCACAACATTCTCACCAGTTTTTGCCAACTTGTCAATTTCAGGTCCACCAGGATAACAAAGTCCCAAAACTCTTGCAACTTTATCAAAACACTCCCCAACTGAGTCATCCACAGTTGAGCCAAGAAGTTTGAAATCACAATAATCCTTCACATCCACAATCGCACTATGTCCACCACTTACCATAAGGCACAAAAAAGGTGGTTTCAAATTTGGATGTGATATGTAGTTTGCGCCAATGTGCCCGTGCACGTGGCTGACAGCGAGCAGTGGAACATTGAGTGCATAAGCAAGCGTCTTTGCAAAGTTGACTCCCACCAAAAGTGCCCCCATAAGCCCAGCACCATAAGTCACTGCAACGGCGTCCACATCTTCAAGTTTTTTTCCAGCGACAGCCAAGGCTTCATCAAGCACACCAGAGATGTTTTTGATATGGTTTCTTGAAGCAATCTCAGGCACAACACCGCCATAAAGTTTGTGAATTTCAATCTGAGATGAAACAACATTTGAAAGCACTTCTCTCCCGTTTTTGACCAACGCGATTGCAGTTTCATCACAAGAAGATTCCACAGAAAGAATCAGGACATCTTTCTTTGTCCTAAGCTTTTCAAACTTTTCTTTTGCTACTTCGGTGTAACTCATCTCAGCCTTTCACACTTGTCCTTTTAAGATATTCATTGATAAACCCTTGAATGTCGCCATTCATAACGGCTTGTACATCACTTGTTTCAAAATTTGTTCTGTGGTCCTTAACCATTGTGTAAGGACAGAAAACATAAGAGCGAATCTGACTTCCCCACTCAATTTTCTTGACATCTCCACGGATGGAAGCCAGCTTTTCCATTTCTTCCAATTCTTGCTTTTCAACCAACTTTGAATAGAGCATCTTCATTGCAGTTTCTTTGTTTTGCACTTGCGAACGCTCAGTCTGGCAAGCCACAATAATTCCAGATGGAATGTGCGTAATGCGGATTGCGGACTCAGTTTTGTTGACGTGCTGTCCACCCGCACCCGAACTTCTGAAAGTGTCGATTTTCAAATCTTCCGGTCTGATTATGATGTCTGGTGCTTCTTCAATTTCCGGCATAACTTCAAGTGACGCAAAACTTGTGTGTCTTCTTGCATTTGCATCAAAAGGAGAAATTCTCACAAGCCTGTGTACTCCCTTCTCTGCCTTCAAATAGCCATAAGCATACTCCCCAGAAACAAGGAAAGAAATGGACTTGATTCCCGCATCTTCTCCGTCCAAAACATCAAGCACCTTGATTTTGAAAAAGTTTTTTTCAGCATACATACTGTACATTCTGAAAAGCATATCTGCCCAGTCCTGTGCTTCTGTTCCGCCAGCCCCTGCGTGCAAAGTCAGGATTGCATTATAGTTGTCGTATTTTCCAGAAAGCAGTGTTTCAAGCTTCGCATTTTCAATCTCCACTTC
Organism: uncultured Lachnospiraceae bacterium; assembly: GCA_964541365.1. GTDB lineage: Bacteria > Bacillota > Clostridia > Christensenellales > UBA1242 > Caccovivens. The sequence continues at coordinate 313 of CAZIPJ010000026.1, read as the reverse complement.
AAGTGAAGCCAAAGTTGACAGAAGCTCCGCAAACAATCCGTCGTCATCAAGCTCTTCCAAAAGTTCCACACTGGCAAGGCAGTTGTCGATTTTTGCTTGAAGACTTTTAACTTTTTCAATCTTATATTCACAAAATTTAACTTCTCTGCCAACCTTTGACACTCTTTTTGCGTCATTAAAAAAGCCATCAGAGAGTTGTTCTTCTTTAAGAGTTTTCAGTTTCTCTTCTTGCCCAGCTGGGTCAAAGACACTCCTTGATGAAAGCAAATTCTTCGTTTAATAAACCAAGTTTTTCTTTTTGAACATCCAAAAT
>CAZIPJ010000025.1:0-13566 GCA_964541365.1 uncultured Lachnospiraceae bacterium | reverse complement strand
AAGCTTCCTTCAAAGTATGTAGTTGTCAGAGAATTTTGTCTCTGTTTGAATATTGTCTTCCCTATCCTCCTTTTTCAATTTAAGGCAATATTCAAAATATCTTGGTTATTCCATTGACTTAAATAATTAGTTGATGTTATAATACCATAACCAGTGGCGATAGAGAGAAGGTCCACCTGTTCTCATCCCGAACACAGAAGTTAAGCTTCTCATCGTCGAAAATACTGGGCTGGTAACGGTCTGGGAACATAGAACACTGCTGGTTAATCATTAAACCATCCGCACGAGGATGGTTTTTTGTTGTCTAAATTCAAATTATAACGAGAAAAAAGCAGTGTTCGCTTGCCTTTGGCAAGCCCTTGCAAAATATGCAAGGAATGTTCCCAGCTGGAAACATCTGCCAAGGTGTAGGGGTATGCGCGGCAGGCGAAAACTTCGTTTTCTAAGAACACTGCTGGTTAATCATCAAAGTAGGTGCATGCGATAGTGGGTTTGCATATTGACTTGCATTTTTTTATATGCTATAATCATAAAGAATTTTTGGAGAGAGATATGCAAAACATTTTTAATGGAAGATACTCACAATTCTTTTATGGGGCGGAAGAAGATTTGGAAGCCATAAAGAATGGAGAGATTTTCCAGACTGTTGATTTTAATTACTATTATAGAGTTGTGCCTTTTACAACAAATGGGAGCCATTTGGCGCCAATAAATTTAGTTTGTATTGAAAGAAGATATTCAAACAGTATAAATGCACCTAAGCGCTATTATTTTTATGAATTAGTCCAAAATCCAGATGCAAAAATTTATTCTGGGGATGCACTAAAACAAAAACTGGTTTTTGACCTTGGACTTTGGATGAAGAATATCAAGCCCGAGACCAAAACAGCTTTCTCTGGAAAGAGATTTGAATCGTTTATCAATGCGATTCCGACAGAAATTGTTGTTGATGAAGATTTTTGCAAAAGGGCAAAGATAAAAATGAAAAGGACTTTGTGTGAGCGTGTTAAAAAGTCAAAAAATGTTGATGAGATTTGCAGCTTGACAAGTTTAAGCAAATACGCAGAAAACATTGTTGACAGGGCTCATAAGGCAGGCGCAGAACATTTTTCTGCAAGTGTTAAAGTCGCTGTTGAAGCGTCAGAAAAGCTTGAAGAAGCAAGAGAAAAAGCCATTGCAGAGCTGACAGGCAATACTGGGAAAGGTGGAAAGAAATAGAAACAAAGGAGAATCTATGGAAACAGGTGTAATTACATTTATGGAAACAAGTTTTGGGGATTTTGCTCGTCAGGTGGTAAATGAGTTTAGACTTTCAAATATTTCGCTTAATAGTTCTCTTAGGCTCTCCGCAAGAATGGCAGATTCAATGCTTGCGAATAAAAGTTGGAAGACCTTGATAGATAAAGACAAGCCTGTTCAGGTTTGGTTTAAATTGCAATATGGAACAAAAGATAATAAAAAATATCTTGCCTTTTCTCAGGAATATAGGTTTAGGGATATCGTTGACAGTTTGGATGGTACAGGGATTGTGCAAGACCCACAGTGTTTAAATGTACATTCAAACAAACTCAAAGTTATGAAAAGTAATTTTGAATATGGACTTAAAGCAAACGGAGACGAGTTTGATAAAGAAAAATTCGTTTGCAATATGTTCAGAAAGAGTAAAAATGTGAAAAGATATGTTGTTCCAAAGGCTGCTCTTGAAAGCACAAAAGTTAGTTTTGGCAATACTTGGAAAGAAGTGTAGTTACATATAGATGCAAAAGTTTTGCATCTTTTTTATTTTTTAATTTAATGTGGAATTTTTTGAAAACTTTTCATAAATTTTATTGACAATATTTTGCAAATCATATATAATATTGCAGTAACCGTTGATATTCCGGAGTAGCTCAGCGGTGGAGCAGGCGGCTGTTAACCGCAAGGTCGTAGGTTCGAATCCTATCTCCGGAGCCAGAGAAAAAATGCACGAGAGAGTCGTGCTTTTTTATTTTTACCTTGCGGGCATCACAAAGGTGATGCAATTGCAACGCAATTTTAACAGCCGCAGGCTGAACGCGGAGCGAAACAAACAAAGTTTGGATTAAACCGCAAGGTCGTAGGCTCGACCCGAAGCGTTGCTAGTATGCGTGGGTCGGCGACCTGACGGTCTGGAACGAATCCTATCTCCGGAGCCAGAGAAAAAATTGCACGAGAGAGTCGTGCTTTTTTATTTTTACCTTGTGGGCATCACATAGGTGATGCGATTGCTGTGCAATCTTAACAGCCGCGGAGCGGGCTGTACTCTATGGGTGCGGAGCTAAGCGGAGATAACCGCAAAGCCGTAGCTTCAATTCCTGCGATTTTATTTAAACCAATAATTTTTTCTTTACAAGAAATCATTTGCTATGTTAAAATTTTGCAAAGGAGATAAAATGCTTACATCTCATAACAAGAAAAAAGCAAGACCCTTATATAAGCGCTATATAAAAGGTTTGGTTTTGGAAGTTTTTGGGCTTAAAGAACTTGGAGAATTTGATTCTCAACTTGAGAGATATGATATTGATGAAAAGGCGGAATTGATTTCAAAAGTCTGCAATCTTTTGGATAAAAATGAAAATGTAAAACTGCTTTGTCTTATTCCAAGTCAAGAATCTGGCTTGCCACACTTGACGATTGAAAGAGATAAAGATATTTTGAATGTAAAAATATCAAACAGTAAAATTAATGAGAATATTAAGATTAGTTACACAAAAACACAGCTTTCCCAATTTATTGAAAAGCAATATGAACAATATCCAGAATTGTGGCTTGCAAAACTTGACAAAGTCCAAAATTCTTATTATGTTAGATGGTCTTTTGGATATCAAGATGATAGAGAAGAAGATATAGAAATTATTTATTACAAAAACATAAGAAAACTCAATGCCCTTTGTCAAGAGTTGGACTTTCCTTATGCAAGTTTAAAAAGAAATGTATTTGGCTTTTGGAAGCTTGTAAAGTCAAATAATCAGGATATCTTAAAAATAGCAAATGAATTTATTTTTTTCTTGGAAAGTTTTAGAGAGAAAGAAGGACTTAAAATTTTAAGACAAATTGTTGAGAAAAATAATGCGCAGCAGATGAGCTTAGATTTTATACTGAGAGATGGGAAATTTGTATGCAATGATTTGGACTGTTCTATTCAAAAGAAAATTGTCGAAGAAGCAAAAGATAGATTAGAAAAAATGATGAGATAATTTCAAAAAGTTATAATAAAAAGAACTTGCGGATGCAAGTTTTTTTTGTCTTCTTGATTTTGAAATGAAATTCCATTCTGTTGCCAGAGTTTGCCAATATATAATTTTTTGGAAAGTGAAATTTATGCTGCATATGGGATGCGGTTGACAGTGTTTGGTTTTTGTGATATACTTTGCACTATGACTAAACAAAAGAGAGAAAAGGTTAAAAAGCCTAATATTTGGCAGTATTTGGGAAGATATAAGCTTTGGATTTTCCTATACTTTTTTGTTTATATTGTGGCAAGTGTGGGAGATGTTTTCTTTACAATTCTTCTTGCAAAATCTGTTGAACTGATTACACTTGCAAAGTACAAGAGAGCTATTATCAATGTTGCTATCGTTATTGGAATCAATGTCGTGCAAAGGTGTTGCTGGTATACTTGTCACCAGATTTATAATAGAAAGGCGAACAAGGTTATGTCAGAGCTTAATCTTGACCTTGCAAAGCAAGCGTTTAAACTTGACTCAAAGACATTCAATGACCACGACACGGGGACATTTGTTCAAAGAATTGTGGATGACCCAATGAAGATTGTGGATGGACTTGCAACATTTGTTGATGTATTTATGAATTTGGCGACAGTGGCAGTTATATTCATTTACATTGCAACTCTTAATATATATGTTTCACTTGCTATTGTAGGGATTGTTTTAATTGCGTTTGTGATTGAATACAACAAAGTTAAAGCAAGAAGAAAGAATAGAAGTTTTGTGCGCAAGGTGACCGACAATGTCAACTCTCTTACGACAGAGATTGTCAGGAGCGAAAAAGATATTAAGTCTTTGGGACTTGAAAGAAAGCTTAGTGAAGTTTCAAAGTTGAGATACGAAGAGTGTCGCAGGGCGAGATTTAAACTGGATATGACGGATTCAAATTTTGAAACTGCCAGAAATGCTGTGATTGGTCTTGGGACACTTTTGACATTGATTCTTGGAATCTATTTTATGGATTTGGGGATTTTGACACTTGCAACATATATGATTCTTTATTCAAACCGTGGTTCTGTATGGGATTTGGTTTGGAATATTGGGCAGCTTACAAACTTGGCAGTGGATATCAGGGTTTCGCACGACAGAATGTTCTCTTTGTATGATGAACACGAGTTTGTGACTGAAAAGTTTGGAGAGCGTTCTCTTGACAATGTGACTGGCGAAATTGAATTTAAAGATGTCTCTTACACTTTCAGAGAATTTGAGTTTGAGAGAAAACGAAAACCTGCAAAGGCGGGAAAGCAAGGTAAAGTTGATTACAGCGTTCCACCAGAGAAAAAACTTGTCAGTGAAAATCAGATATTCAAGAATTTGTCTTTCAAAATTACGCCAAACACAACGGTGGCATTTGTCGGGAAAAGTGGAAGCGGAAAGTCAACTATTTTGAATTTGATGTCAAAGATGTACACTGTGGACTCAGGGGAAGTGTTGATTGACAATGTCAACATAAACGAACTTAACAAGGAGTCTTTAAGGAAGACAATTTCACTCGTCAATCAATTTCCATACATATTTGATATGACAATCAAAGACAACTTGCTTTTGGCAAAGGGTGATGCAACGGATGAAGAAATCACTGATGCAATTTCAAAGGCATCGCTTGATGAATTTGTTGCAAGCTTGCCAAAAGGTGTCGACACAAAAGTTGGGGAGAGTGGAATCAAACTTTCTGGCGGACAAAAGCAAAGGCTTGCAATCGCCAGAGCACTTCTTAGAAATTCTCCAATAATCATATTTGATGAAAGTACATCAAGTCTTGACAATTTTGCACAAGAAGAAGTCAAGAAAAGCATTGATGGACTTAAAGGGAAGAGCACGATTGTTATTGTTGCACATCGACTTTCAACAATTAAAAATGTCGACCACATATTCTTCCTTGAAAATGGAGAAATTGTGGACGAAGGCACTTTTGAGCAGTTGTTTAAGAAAAATAAAAACTTTAAAGCGATGTTCTTGGCAGAAAATATTTAAGAAAAAACACGGTCTGTACCGTGTTTTTCTATTTTAACGGCATTTTTTAATAATTTTTACTTTATCTATTGACAAATCCCCCCCCCGAGTATAATAGAGAGTGACAGCGGGGCGGCCCCGAAGTAAAGGAGGAATAAAAAATGGATGTTAAGAAATTTTTTGAGAAAAAGATTGAAAAGAAGTCTGCAGAATATAGGGAAATAAAATTGAGAGCAGAGAACAAAATTGCAGAATATGAAGTAGAGAAACAATTTGTTGCTACAAGTGCAACAATTCCAGAAAAAACTGATACACTTCAAAAATTGCAAGCTGCGAATGGAAAGAAAGTAATATTTCTTGAAAAAAGTGGTTCGTCAGAAACTGCAACTCTTGATTTTACCGGTACAAGAATTCAGTCAGAATATGTGAGTTATCCAATCATTGGAGATGAGGATAGTGGATTGCGTAAAATAACAACAATTGAAGGAGATGAAGTTGTTTTTGACAATCCTTACACATACAGAAGCTCAATCTATCAAACAGCAATGCTTTTAGGTAGACAAGCAGGTTTGGAAGAGGCCGATGCGAAAATTGGTTGGGAAAAGCATTCAATCGAATACAGGGAAAAAGATTTGCAAGATTTGAAAGATGCTGAAGCGAAAGTTCCTGCTTATGTTGAAAGAGGAAGCAAACTTATTTATCCACAACAAAAAGAGAAATGGGAAGAATGTGTTTGTTACAGATTGGCGGACCTTTATCGTGGTGCAGAACTTGAAAATGCACTTCAGATTATGGAAGCTCTTGATAATGGTGCAACAGTTGAAGAAGCTGGGAAATTGCTCGACGATGCTGGTCATTCGGGGATGTCTTATGGTGTGGCGATGTCAATCGTTTTGTCTTTCTCAAAAAGAGGGGTGGAATTCTGCAAAGCGAATCACTCTTCATACAAATATGCAGTAAAGAATGGAGATACTGAGACAGTTGCAAAATGGGGAGCCAAATTTGCAGAAGTCGAAGCGCAAAACGCAACTTTTGCAAAAGCAGAAAAAACTTCTGGCGATGGGAAAGGTGGACAAGGCGGCAAAAACTAGCCTTTAAAAACCTTTAAGGAGTTGTTCTTGGCAGAAAATATTTAAGAAAAAACACGGTCTGTACCGTGTTTTTCTTTTAAAAGTTTGTATTTTGCCGAAATATTATTTCGCTTTTGCTTTTACAGTTTTTTTGTCCATTCTTTTTTTATCGCGTTCTATAACCGACAGACAGGCTGCTTGTTCTTCGGGTGTGCCTTTTAGAAGGATGTTAATTCGTTTTGATATTAAGTCCGCACGATAATACAGTCCTGATTTGCCTAATCCAATCTTCTTTGCAACATCAATAGAAGGTTGTCCTTGGATGAAATATTTTTCCAAAATGGTTTGGTCAGTCATAGGGAACTTCTTTTTTATCTGCTCATAATTTTCTTGTTGCATAAACTCTCTTATATTGTCATTAACTTTATGTTCTCTCCAAAAATAATTGTTTAAAAGTTGAAGAGCTCGCTCTTTTTCTGGCTCAGTTCCATAAACAAACACTTCCATTTTTTTGCAAAGGATTTGTGCTCTCCTGACAAGACCTTCTTTTGTTAATTCAACTGCTTTTTGAATTTTTTGTCCGGTTTTTCCTAAAACCATATAGTTTTTGATAATAAATTGGTCTCTTTCTGGAAACTTTTTCAGAAGCTGTTCATAGTTTTCAAGGGCGATAAACTCTCGTACAATTTTTTTCATTGGAAGATAAATTGTTTCAAGCCCTTGATTTTTTGTTCTTTGCAAAGAGTTTAATATCTCCGCTTTTCTTTCATCATCAGCGGAGAGAAATTCTCTTAGGTTTGATAATACAATTTGCGCGATTGATTCTATTGATGTGCGGAAACAATTATAGCTTTCTGCGATATCCACAGCTGTTTCATTGCTGAAATAATATCGTCTAAAAATATCGGCTCGTTTTTTGGTTAGTTTGCTAAGAAATTGTTCGGCTCTTTCATCATTTTTTGCAGCTTTGATAAAGTCTTCCAATTCTCTGGTTTTTGTTATATGCTCCACAAGCCTTTCTCTTGTCTCATTGTGCTCACCAGCCAATATTTTAAGTTTTCTTCTTATATTTCCTGTGATTGCAACACCAGAATAACCAGCTGCTTTTGCGGCATCCGCTTCTTTCATTTTCAGCACATATTTATTTTTGAGAATTCTCTTTTCTTTTTTAGATAAATAAGAGAAATTTTCTTTGATTGACTTCATCAATCTAGTTTTTCTTGCGTGGATAATTGCACCATAATATCTTTGATATTCGGCTTCGCCAGCTTCATCGAAAATCTTTTTCAAGACGTTTTAACTATCTGATTTGTTTGGGCTTCTGTCAGTCCGTGGATTTTTGCGATTTCAAATTCTTGCAGATGAGTGTCTTTCAGAACACTGTTAAAAACTAAGATGTCCGTTCTTTTCAGAGAGCTTAGAACTTTTTTTGCTTCTTTTTTTGCGGTTTTTCTTTCAAGGATATCCTGTGCAGAAGGCTCGTTTGACTCTATGTAGTCTTGAAGCTGTCCAAAGCTTTCTTGTGATGTTTTACTTTTAAAACTGTTATTCAAACTTACTTCAAAAGACTTCTTGATTTCGGCTCTGTAAGCGTTGTGAACATTTTTATAAACATACTTATAACATTGCGATTGCAAAAATTCCACTCCCTGCTCAGAATCAAGGGTAGGGAGCACCTTATGGCAAAATTCGAAAACATTCAGTCTTGCATTGGACAAAATATCTTCTCTCAAATATTTTGAGCGAAAATTGTAATGCTCTTCTGCTACTTTATCTGCTATGGGCAGGTACTCTTTATAACTTTCTTTCAAACTCATATAAAAGAATTTTATCATACATAATTTTTGTTGTCAATATGCGGCTTGCCATAATTGAACGACTTTCAATATTTTGTAGCAATATTGTTAAATAATTTGTGTCGAATTTAACTTTTTGATATAATTTTATCTGAAAATAATTATTACAAAGGACAAAGTTATGTACATAAAAGCTAGTAAAAAGTGGCAACCAGTTTTGAATATTGCAATGGTGATTATTGGTTGTTTTATTATGGGTTTTGCGTTTTCAATGTTTTTTGAACCTAACCATATCTCAACAGGTGGCTTCTCAGGAATAGCAATGATGCTTAGTTCTCTGTTTAAGAAAGCAGGGGTAAAATTCCTGACGACATCCGTGCTTTACTTCACAATGAATGCGATTTTGTATGTGATTGCAATAAGGTCAATGGGAAAAACTTTTGCCATCAATGCTGTCGTAGGGGTTGCGTCATTTTCAGGCTCTATGGAAATATTTAAACTTATCCCAAAGTTTGCGAATTTTGATTTAATCATCTCAGCGCTCTTTGGTGGGGTGTTGATTGGGTTTGGACTTGGACTGGTTGTAAGATTTGGTGGTTCAACCGGCGGAAGCGATATGGTTGCTTGTATGGTTAGAAAAAGACATCCAAATGCACATATTGGAAGAATTGCGGTTTGCCTTGATGCTTGTGTGGTTGCTTTGACGCTTGTTGTTTACAAAAACGGTGTAGAGCTTTTGCCTTACACAATTATTGCAATTGCTATCAATGCTTTTATGGTGGACTTTGTTAATGAAGGGTATAAGCAGGTTAGGGCGTACACAATTATCACAAACAAACCAGATGAAGTTGCTGAAAAAATTAAAAGCACTCTCAAAAGGGGATGCTCGATGTCTCACATCAAAGGAATGTATGACAACGCCGATAGGGGATGCTTAGTTTGTCTTATTACAAAGTATCAAGCAGGTACAATGAAGAATTTGATTTTGGAGCTTGACCCAAAGGCGTTTGTTTATTCTGTGCCAGTCAGTGAAGTTATCGGTACTTGGAGACGACAATCACACGAGTTGGATGCTGATGAGTTTGATAGTAAGCCTTTGTTTAAAAGAAAGAAAAAAGAGTCCGAAGCTCAACAGGATGTTATCCAAACATTTCCTGAAAATCAGGATGTGAATGAAAATGCAGTTGCTCAGACTGAAACTGTTATTGAAACAGTGAAAGAAGAAAAGATTGAGATTAAAGAAACTGCCGAAGAAGTCCAGCCTAAAAAGAAAACCACAAAAAGAAAAACTGAACAAAAAAAGTAAGCACCGTGCTTACTTTTTTATTATAAAAAGCTTGAATTCGTGTTTATTTAGTCTTTTTGCATACATCTAAAAGCATTTGTTCCATTTTATCCATACATTCATCCAAATTGAAATTGTGGGCGCTTTTGTAATATTTTTCTTCACATTCTGCCCTTTCTTCTGGATGCTCAATCCAGAAATCAATAACTTTTGCAAGGTCCTGTGGATTCTTTCTTTGGAAGATGCATCTTTCATCAACTGCAAATTCTCTTGTTGCAGAGAGTTTTGAATTTGAGACGATTGTAAGCTTTCCGCACACCACTGCCTCTAAACAGGCGATACCTTCAAGCTCTACATCAGCAGGGTGAACATACAAATCGCAATAATTTAACACATCAATAATTTCTGTCCTTGAAAATACTTTCAAGATTGGAGAGATGGAAAGTTTCTTTGCTAACTTTTTATATTGTTTTTCTTTTGGTCCGATTCCAGCCAAGATAAGTTGGATTCTATCTTTATACTTTGACAAGACGATTGCTTTGATGAGTGTGTCCTGAGATTTTTCTTTGCTGTATCTTCCTGTGGAAAGGATGACAATCTTGTCTTTCAATTCTTCTGGCTTTTCAACTTCTCTTCTTTGTACATAATTGTGAACACCATTTGAGATGACATACCCAGGAGTGAATTTTTTTATATTGGTTTCAAAAATCCCCCTAATGAAATCTGTTGGATAGTGAATAGCGGAGCAGAATTTATACAAGTGCTTATAGATGTATTTATAGACAACAATGCTTGCAAGTTTCACTTTTTCTAGTTTCAGGTGTGAAGTGAAATTTTCAGCTTGCATATGAAAACCGGCTGAGATTGGGATTTTCATCTTGCGTGCCAATTTTGCACTTGCGAGTCCAAGGCTGAGTGGAACGATTATGTGTACGACATCAGCACCTTCAAGGGCGGCTTGAATAATTTTCTTGTCTGGCTTTGCAAGGGCGACACCAACTTTTTTTACATAGGCATTGAGTGGTTTTCCAAAATTTAGGTTGGGCACTACATAATAATTTTCTTCACCTTTTTTTGATTGGTCGGCGCAAAGCACTCTGACGGTGTGACCTTTATTTTCAAGAGAAGTAATTAAGTTTCTTGCGGCGACAACTGTGCCATTGGTTTCTGCACCAAGCACATCACAAACGATAGTGACAACCATAGAGCAATTTCTCCTTTAAGTTTGTTTTTATTATTATAGACAAATGAATTATTTATGTAAAATATTTTGATAAGAATGTAAAAATTGATTTGTGGAGAAATATCATAAAAACTGAAAAACCTGCGAAAATGCGTGTTTTTTATAAAAAAAGTGCAGTTTTTTGTATATTTTGTGTGTTTTTATTGTTGATTATGATTTTATTGCTGTGGTAAAAATATAATCAAAAATTGCTATTTTTCTCGTCTTAATGTTGAGTGGGATATTTCATTTTGGTCGTATAAATCAATGTGACAGTATATAATGAAATACTCTTCGTTTAGGTGTAGTTTATATTTATATATACGTGTGCGTATGTGTGCGTAAAGACCAAATAGTAAGCGTCATTGACGCCTAAAAAGATTTTCTAAAACTTTTATTTTTCTTTTGCAAAACCATTGACAAAGATTGGACGAGTTGGTATAATAAGTTTGCTGTTAATTATCACGAGAAGTGCGGGCTTTGATTAAAGAAGCGGGCACGACGAAGTGACAATACGCAAGCGATAAGCTTGTGTCATTAGGGGCGATACGCAAGGTTGCCAAACACTTACGCTAGCAGTGATTTGGAGAATTTGCGAGGACCTAGTCTTGGTCAACGAACCAGGGCGCCCGAAATGACATTTTTTTAAGTCATACAGCGTGACACACACGGACTAGTGTTCGACAATGCGAATTTGTTTGTGGGAACAAGTTCTGCTTTGGAGAATGGGGATAAGTCTGTTTAGAAAAATGCAACTTTCGGATTTGCTATTACAGGAGGTAAGATAAAAGAAATGGCAACACAAAAAATGAGAATTAAACTTAGAGCCTATGAACACACACTCATTGATGAAGCGTGCAAGAGAATCATCGAGACCGCTGGAAAGAATGGTGCAAAAGTTTCTGGCCCAATCCCACTTCCAACAGATAAAGAAGTGGTTACTGTTATTCGTTCTCCACACAAGTACAAAGATTCAAGAGAACAATTTGAAAGTAAAACCCACAAGAGATTGATTGATATCTATAATCCAACAAACAAGGCTATTGATGCTCTTATGAAACTCGAATTGCCTGCAGGTGTTGAGATTAATATCAAGCTGTAGGAGGTAAAGAGAAGTGAAAGCTATATTAGGTAAAAAACTCGGTATGACACAAGTCTTTACTGATGACGGCTTGGTTATTCCAGTTACAGTTGTTGAAGCTGGTCCTATGACAGTGGTTCAAAAGAAGACTGTTGAAGTTGACGGCTACAAAGCACAAGTTTGTGCTTTTGACAAAAAGACAAAGAATGTCACAAAACCTGAAAAAGGAATTTTTGACAAAGCAAAGGTTGAAGCTTTTAAAGTTTTGAAAGAATTTGACCTTGATGATGCTCTTGAAGTTGGTTCAGTTGTTAAAGCTGACATCTTCGCAGCAAGCGACAGAGTTGATGTTTGTGGACTTTCAAAAGGTCACGGTTTCTCTGGTGTTATCAAGAGATGGAACCAACACAGACTTAAAATGACTCACGGTACAGGCCCTGTTCACAGAGAAGTTGGTTCTATGAGTGCAAACTCAACACCTTCACGTGTGTTCAAAAACAAACATTTGCCTGGACAATATGGTAATGAAAAAGTTACTATCCAAAACTTGGAAATCGTTAAAGTCGATGCAGACAGAAACTTGCTTTTGATTAAGGGTAATGTTCCTGGTGCAAAAGGTGCAATCCTTACGATTAGAGAATCTGTTAAGGCTGGCAAATAAGGAGAGAGAAAATGGCTAACGTTAAAGTTTATAATATGAAAGCCGAAGAAGTTGGCTCTTTGAAACTCAAAGACGAAGTTTTCGGTGTCGCATATAATGAAGCTCTCATTCACGAAGTAGTTGTTGCTTACAATGCAAACCAAAGACAAGGAAACAAAAGCACTCTTACAAGAAGTGAAGTTAGGGGACACGCTGCAAAACCTTTCAGACAAAAAGGTACAGGTCGTGCAAGACAAGGCTCAACAAAGGGCCCACAATTTACTGGTGGTGGAGTTGTTTTTGCTCCAAAGCCAAGAGATTTTTCAAAGAAAGTCAACAAAGTGGCAAAGAGAACAGCTCTCTTGTCAGCACTTAGCGCAAAACTTGCTCAAAAAGAAATCACTGTTCTTGACAAGTTTGAAATTGCAAGTGCAAAAACAAAAGATGCTCAAAGCTTCTTGAACTCATTCAAGTTTGATGGTTCAGTTTTGGTTGTTTCAACAGCAAACTCTGACAACGAACTTAGAGCAATCAGCAACATTGAAAAGTTGAACGCTGTAAATGTTGAACTTCTCAATGTTTATGAAGTTGTTTCAAGCAAAAATGTTGTGTTGACAAAATCTGCAATCAAATACTTAGAGGAGGTCAACGCATAATGGAAGCAAATGAAGTTATTATCAGACCAATTCTCACTGAAAAGAGTTACAGTGGGATTGCAAACAAGATTTACAGTTTTGTTGTAAATAAGAAATCAAACAAAGTTGAAATTGCTCACGCAGTTGAAGAAATGTTCGGCGTTGAAGTTGCAAAAGTAAACACAATCAATGTAAAGGGACACAAGAAGTCTCAAAACACAAAGCAAGGAAGAACAGTTGGCAGAACAAGCGATTACAAAAAAGCTGTTGTTACACTTACTGAAAAGTCAAAGCCAATTGCATTCTTTGAAAGCTTATCTTAATTAGGAGGAGAAAATGGCTATCGTAAAAAGTAATGCAACTTCTGCTGGAAGAAGATTCTATTCAAAGCTCTCAACAGAAGAATTGACAAAGAAAGAACCTGAAAAGTCTCTCCTTGCTGTTAAGAAAAAACACGCTGGAAGAAACGCACAGGGTAAAATTACTGTTCGTCATCAAGGTGGCGGAAACAGACAGAAGTATCGTATTATCGACTTCAAAAGAAACAAAGATGGCATTCCTGCAAAGGTTGTTGCAATTGAATAGCAACAATTACAGCAAAGTCAGCCAATGGGGTCACTGCCATCTGCAACGTGACAG
>CAZIPJ010000024.1:0-13738 GCA_964541365.1 uncultured Lachnospiraceae bacterium | reverse complement strand
ATCAAAGATGTTAAAGCCGGAAAAGTTGAATACAGATTGGACAAAACAAACAATGTTCACGTAATCATCGGCAAAAAGAGTTTCGGACAAGAAAAACTCGCAGAAAACTTCAATACTGTTATGGACGCTATTGTTAAAGCAAAACCTGCCGCTGCAAAAGGTCAATATATTAGAAGCGTAACTTTGGCTTCAACAATGGGCCCTGGTGTTAAGGTTTCTTACAACATTTAATGATTTTTAAAGCAGGCGTCGTCCTGCTTTATGTCGTTTTGAATGATTGCTCTTTTTCGACAATAATAGTGCTAATACTCACGCATAAAGAAGGATTGCAATCGCAAACTAGTTTTAAATTTCAGAGTGTATTTCGTTTGACTTGCACCTGAAATTTAGATAAAATATGTTCTATATTATATGGACATTTAAGGAGATTTTACTTTATGAAACTTAAAAGAAAAAATCGCTCAGTTTTGATTAAGGGAATGGCACTTGGTGTGGCTTTTGCTTTCACCGTGCTTTGTTTTCCAGTGAATCATCTTTCTGTTTCTGCAAAGCAATTGGAAGACTACACTGATTACACAATGATGACAATCGGAACAGCTGATGAAGAAGTTTCCACAACTGTTGTTAAGGGCGGAACATATATTGTTCCTAAGGCATACATTGGCGGAAGTGCTTCACGCGCAGTTGGAAGCAACATTGCAAGTGCAGACAAGACTCTTGCTGCTGATGTTACACTTAAATCTTCAAAAATCACTGTTAAATACAGTTCTGATGTTGTTGGTACAGTTAAAGACGGAAAGGCTGTTGATTCAAAAGACGTTGAAATCACAGACGGAACAGAAAATGTTAAAGTTTCAAGCGACGGAGCTGTTTCATTTGAAGCAAATAAAGTTGGTTCTTACACAGTGACATATTCTTACACTTATTCTGTAAATGGAACTGAATATACAAACAGTTATGACCTTACAGTTACAAGTGAAATTACTGACGCTGACATCAACTTTGGCGACAATGAAAAAGTGTTCTTGCCAAGCATCCTTGACCTTAAACAAGCACAAAAGAGTGATGGTTCATACAAAGATATGTATATCCAAATGCCAGAAATCCTTGATGATGAAGGCGAAAAAGTTGATACATCTGCTGAAAACACTGATTTCGAATTTATCACAGCAAGAAATGAAGATGGAAGCAGCATTCTTGGAAGAAAGAAACAACAAGTTTTGATTGAAGTTAGTGCAAGCACAAACTCAACAAAGGTTGCAGTTTCTGGAAATGCAGAAGATGGATTCTATGTTGCAGGAAGCGTTTTTGCTGACGAACAATACGGTGCAGGCAGATACACAGTGACATATTCTTATTATGAAAATGGACAATTTGTTGCATCAACAACAAAGACAACCGAAGTTTATGCAAAGAGCAATCCATACTACAAAGATTATGCACTCAGACTCCAACTTAGCTCAGACTTTGTTGACAATGGACAAACTGGGGTTGAGTCAACTTTGCCAACTGCAAAGGGTTTGACATCAACTTCAACAGACCCAAAGAGCGAAGCTGTTGATATTTACTATACAGTGACTGTTTATTACAAAACATCAACTGGTTCTTACCAAAAACTTGATGCTGCAAAGTATAATCCAAAAGATGAAGCAGGCAATGTCATCGAAGAAGAAAGAATTGTAAATGAAGACGGAACATTGGTTAACCCAACAAAGTTTAAACCATTGGACGACGGTTATTATTCATTCGTTTACGAAGCATATGACTACTATTATGATTGGAGCAATCCATCTGCAAGCTCAAACAAAAATCACTATTACAAAACAGACCTTGCTCGTTATGAATATAAAAACATCAAAGACGAGAAAGACCCAACTCCAACTGTTTATGAAGCAACAAAAGACGGTTCTCTTGATGATGAAGATGCTTCTTCAAAACTTGCAACAAGAGCAAATGCTGAAAGTGTTATCATCTACGCAATCGGAATCGATGACAATGTTTCAAAAGCAGGCGACAAAGGCGTTGTTCTTACAAGAAAAATTATGACAGATGAAACTGTTTCAAAACTTACACTTTCATCAACAGACGAAAGAGATTACAGCTCTTACAACTTGATTTTCAACTATAAGAATGATGCTTCAACAAATGGTCGTGATGGACTTAAAAACAACAACTATCTTCTTAGAAAGAAAATGGAAAAAGCAAATGTTGCTGACACAGAAGAAGCTACACTTGCATACCTTGCTGAAAATAAGTATTTGATTGTTGTTGACAATGCAAACTATGAAAGAATCTACGAAAACTTCAAAGACGCAAATGTTTTTGATGAAACAGTAACAGATAAAGCAACAGCTCTTACTTGGTTTAAGAGCGAAAAATCTCTTGAAAAGGGATTTGCTTATGTAGATTGCAACCAAACTTTTGGCGCTTCTGCTGCGGTAACTGGTGGTATGGGTGTTGGACAATATTACATCCACTATGTTGCAACAGACGCTGCTGGAAACCAAACAGACATCTTCAAGAGACTTTATATCAGAAACTTTGAAGATAGAGAAAGCCCAAAAATCAGCTTCTCAACTGCACTGAATGATTCTTATTTCCCAGATGAAAAAATCACATTCAATGCACCAACAGTTTCAGATAATCTTGATGAAAATATGTCAATGAAAGTTATGTATCGTTATTTGAACGAAGACGGTGCTATGGAAGTTGTTAAGGACGGAAAAGTTGTTTCAAATGAAGACCTTGAAGACCTTTGGAACGACCTTGGAACTGACCCAGACCTTGACTCTGTAAGAAGCGACGATGCAAAAGACAACGGAATGTTGATTACAGACAAATACTCAAAATATCACGAAGTAAGCACAAACGACGGATATGTTGATATTACTGATGTAAAAGCAAACTCATACACAATTGATTTAAGTGAAGTTAAAAATGCAACAAGTCTCCAAATCATCGCATATGTTTATGATGACTCTGGAAACCCAATGCTTTATGGACAAACAATTTCAATCAGAAACATCAAAGATGAATATCCACCAGAACTTATCAGCGTAAACTCAGTTGAAGGTGACTTCACAAATGAATACGAACAAAATGCAACAATTACACTTCCAAAAGTGATTGTGGCAGACGACTCTGTTGGATATATGACTTATGAAGTAAATGTTGATTATGTTAAAGATGGAGAAAGAAGTTCTCGTCCAGTAAGTGACTCAACTGCTGACAGAACAAACCAAGAAGGTGCAGGCTTGTTTACTGTTAATGCTGGACAATTCATCGCAGCACAAGACGGAACATATCAAGTTAGCATCGCTGTTAAAGACTTCAACAACAAAACAATCGTTGTTTTTGCAAACTATGAAGTTTCTCCAAGAGCAACTGTTCAAACTCCAACAATCAACTCAACATTGAAAAATGAAGAGATTGAACTTGATGACAACAAAACAATCGAAATTCCTGCTCCATCAGTTTCATTCGAACTTGGAAACAGCACAACATATGATGTTTTCAAAGCTAATAATTACTCAGCAGCAGAAAAATATGTTGTTAGGGGATTGAATGCAGACGGAAAAGCAACAAACTGGACAACAAACAACAATGTTGCAACAAACGGAAAGTTCTCTGCAACAAAGATTGGACAATATGAAATCCAATATTCTGTAAAACTTGAAGCGTATGACCACACTAGATTCACTTACAAAGAAAGCTCTTACAACACAACAACTGGAAAGTACGAAGTTGGTGGTTACTACACAGAAAAAACTTTGGGTGATACAGTTAAAATCACATTTGGTGCTGACGGCTCACACAGAATTAATGCAAATGGAACACGCTATGTTGTTAAAAATGTAGACGGAAAGATTTCATTCTATCTCGCTGGACCTGAATTTGAATACGATTCAGAAGATGAAATTTCACAAAGTACAATTGTAACTTCACTTGGAAGCATTGATTTTGAAGAATGGTTCAAAGATTTGAGAGTTTACAATTTGGAATCTGAAATTTACACAATCACAGTTAATGACACAAAGGGACCAAAACTTACAAACTATGATTACAGTGACCAAGAGTTTATGTCAGTTGAAGATTTCAAAAACAATGGAATCACCATTTATGGAATCCAAGCAACAGATGCAAGCGGACTTGACCACAGCAAATCAAAAATCAGTTTGAGCTGGAAACGTGCAAACGGAACAGCAGCAGGAGATGTTGGTTCTCAGACTTATTCTGGTGTTAATGCATTTAAGGATAATGTTTACAAGACATCTGCATCAAACCTTGACGGAACTTATACAATCACATACGAAGTATTTGACAATAATGGAAGAAGCTCAACAGCAACTTACAAAATCAGCGTAGGTGACAACGAAGACCCTAAGGTTACTTTCCCAGAAGATTTTGTTAAGACAAGCTATTCACTTAAAGATAAACTTGTGATTGACCTTGCTCCATCAAAAGTTGTTGTGTCTGACAACAAACCAATGCCAAGTGACTCAAAACCAAAAATCAAACTCGTAAATACTTCAAAGAACAACGAAGAAGTTAAATACGAGATTGATGGAACAAAGTATATCTTTGATTCATTTGAAGAATATGGCGAAGGCACTTACAAACTTACAGTTGAAGTTGAAGACGCAGTTGGCCGTGTTACAACAGAAGAATTTACTTTTGATGTATCAACAAAAACAAAAGACAGCAAAGAAACATACAAAGTTGTTGGAACAATTTTGATTGTGATTTCAGTGCTCGTTCTTGCAGGCGTAATTGTTTACTTCATCGTATCAAAAGTTAAGCTTGATAAAGAACTTAAAAAATAATAAAAAAGACTGCATTTAGCGGTCTTTTTTCTTATGGAATGTTTACATTACTATTATCATTTAGCGGTAAATTTAGCCGTTTTAGGTCACTACTGAGCAAATTGTAATTAGAGATAATATTGTGACTAAAAGAGCCTAAAACCAATGAATTTCCGATTATTAAGGGGCTTTCATAGTTGTTTAAGATAAAAATAAAACACACAAATTTTGTGTGTTTTATTTTGTTTTGAACATTGTTGCATAAATGCTGTAACCAGTTATGGAAGATTACTTAACTGAGATACGCTTACGCAATTTAATGATGATAACGAGAATTACAATTGCAAGTACGCACGCAGCAACAATGATTACTATTGTGGCTGGGTTCATAGGTTCATTCTTGACAATCTTATAACTGTACAGCAAGTTTCCGCTTGGAGATACAATTTGGAAGTAGAAGATACCTTCTTCTGAGCCTTTGATGTTGATTGTTGATTCTCCGTTTGTTTGACTTGTGATTGCTGCTGTGTAATAAGTTTCTCTGAATTGTCCTTTGTCGTTGTACTTCAATACTCTGACTGTACATTCACCCATTTCAGCAAAGATGTTTGTTTGGTTGAATCTTATGTTTACTGCTTTTGTTGTCCCTTTACCTTCTGAAACTGAAATTCTTACAGGGGCAACTCCAACTTGGATTGTCACTTCAAATGTCCAACTTGTTGTCACTGTGCTTGACTTGAATGATGTGTCATTTGAGTTGATTGTGATTTGGTATTTTCCTGCGCCAGTTTTGTCGTCAAGGTAAGACAATGGAAGCTCAGTCATATAGTATTTATTACCAATTCTTATTGTGCCAACATCCAAAGTTTTAAGCAAGCTTTGGGTGATGTCTCTACCGTCCTTAACAACTTTTTCAACATAGTAATTTGAGTATTTGTTGATGATGTAAGAATATCTGTATTCATCTGCACTTAGAACTGTGAATTGGTAAACTTCTCTTCTTATTTTGCCGACATTTGTGTCATCGCTTGTTGCTGTGAAGTAAATCTCATAATAGCCACTTTCTGTGAATACATAATTGATATTGCCGCCATAATCTTGGATAATTCCCTTTTCTGATATTTCATCGTTTGAGAGGGTGGTGCCATTCTTTGTGATGGTGATGATTGGGTATCCACCTTTAACATAAAATTCATCACGTGTGCTCTTATCAACACTGAGAACAACTTTGTTGTTGTATACTGCTTGTTTGATTGGCATACTCTTCACTTCTTTTCCAGTTTCTGGATTTGTTGAAGTAACTGTGAATGGGACATCTTTCAAGAATACAAATGTCAAGTTGTCTGATTGTCCAGTGTTTCCAAGGTGGAACTTCTGAACATTTCCTGATTTGTCGTAGAGTGAAATTATGTATTTTCCAGAATTTTTGAGATAGATGTAATTGTAATCTTTTCCATTTTCAATCTTTGAGAAGATTGTAGGGTTAAGGTTTACACCGTCTTTAACAAGTTTTATCAAAATCTCGTTTTGCTCAATTCCATAATACTTTGTCCATTTAAGTTCAATCTTATCAAGCTGTTGATAATCTTCTGAAACAACAAATTTCTTTGATGTGATGGAGATTAAGTTTTCAGAGTTTTCTGTGCTGTTGATAATTCCGTTTGTGTTGCTGTAAGTATAGAACTCTTGAACAAAATTTTCAGATGCTGGAATGTAAGAAATTACAATACTTGTGCTGAACGCTGGAATATTTCCAAGTTCTGTATTTGCTGAGTTTGAAATGAGCCAGAGCTCTGATGCAATACCACCGTTTGAGAATGTTTGTACAAGAGTTGATTCAATTTTTTGCTCTTTGTTTGTCTTAATTTGAACTGCACTCTTGTCTGTGAAATAATCAACATTCACAATGTAATGATTTGAGTATTGGGCGGTTACTTTGCCTTGAACATCTTTAACTGTGTAAATTGTGTTGCTCTTTTCAACAACAGTTGTGACATTGTTGACCGTTTTTTCAACCCAGAAGGTTGATGTCAGTGATGACAAGTTGAATTCATAGATTTGAGTTTCTGGGACATATTCAAACAAGTAAGTTGAATTTGAAAGCTCATTTGTCATATATGTTTCATCGTACCAAATCTTCAAGTAGTAAGTCATCATCTCATCAGTTTGATTTTTGAGTACTGTTCCTGATGGAATTTCTGTCCAATTCACCTTGTCAGTGCTTATTGAGTACTTGACAGGGATGAACGTTGTTTTGTTTGAGTACAAAAGTGTAATTTCTGAGAAGTAGCCAGTGTCATTTGTTGGTGCTCTTGATGTGATTGTACCGGTTACATTGTTTCTGCTTGCATCCAAAAGTTTAAATTCACCAGGTTTGTTGTTTTCTCCTGCGGCAGAAGTGTCTGTTGATGAATTTGCTCTTGGCAATTCGTTGTAAAGCACAACATAGATTGTTTTAACCAAGTTTGTAAGGTCGTTGAAATCTCTCACTTCCACTGCAAAGCAGTCATTGTAATCTCTTTCTTTGTTTGTCTTGATGGTGAGTGTTGTGATTCCATTTGAAGCTGGGAAGGCGCTTACATTTGCATTGTTGCAAGCGGTAAGCTGAGTTCCGTCCACAACATCAAACACTGAGACTACATATTTGCTTGGGTTGTAGAAGTATTCAAAACCGTCTTTCGTGATGTAATAAAGTGTTCCGTTTGTGTTGTAGTAAGCGTACAAGTCATTTTCAGAAGAAATCTCAGTCCTGATGATTGTCTCTTTGTAAAGATGAATCTCTTTTGATGTTGTTCCATAGTTGTCTGTGTACTCATACACGATTCTTGTATTTGGGGTGAACCCAAGTGAAGAACTGATTTCAAATGTGATGTAGCCGAATGTGCTGTCAACAGATACTGACACATTTGCATTTTGTTTGCTTCTCCAAATTGATGCAAGTCCAAGTCTGTTTGTCGCATCAAAGATTAGAGCATCATTTGCAGTGATTTTGAGTGCTGTAACAAATGTCTGTGGTGAAAGTGTATTGTTGAGCAAGCTGTCACTTGGTTGATTGAATCTGATGTATTCTCTGTTCTGTGCATCGGTCAGTGTTGCTGGCAAACTTACATTTCTGATGTTTACATAGAAATTGTCTGTTCTTTGATTCTCACGGTTGAAGAATGAGAAGCAGTTTTTGTATCTTGTGCTTATTGAGCTGTCAATCAAATCTGCAATAGCAATTCTTTCTGCGTTTCCACCAACAAAAGCGTATGCATTGGTTGGGTCCCAAGGGGTAAGCATCAAATATCTTGTTGTTCTTGTCCCGGAAGCACTGTAAGTGTCAAGCCTGAACTGTGCCCAAACATCGCCAAAGTAGTTGATGTCTTGAAGTCTGAAACTTGTCTTTGAGTAGATGTTGTTGATTGCATTATTTGCTTTTGCTTCGTTGAAATCTTCAATGTCATAGCTTTGAAGAACTCTGTTTTCATCATAGTATGTAAGCAATCTGTTTTCGGTCTCGTCTTGTGAGATTGAATAATCTGTTACATAGATTGTGTAGATTGACATATTTCCTGCTCTATCTGTTTCGATTACTTGATAGTAAGAATTTGCATCAAACCCATTGAAATATCTGTCAGAGATGTCAGTGAAGTTTGAAGCGTGGAAATTGTCAGGTGTTGTTTCTTGTTCGTAATTGTTGTTGTACTTTGTGCATTCTCCATTTGCATTGACAAATTTTGAGATGTAAGTCTTGAATTCAACGCTTTGTTTAAGGGTGTTTGCGAACTCAGGGGTTACAACATATGAGAAGTATGCAAAGTTTCCTGATGCGTTACTTGTGTTGTAACTTGTGTTGTTGAGATTTGTAGTTGTTGTTCCAAGAGCTGTTTTGTAAACACGAAGTGAAGAATTGTTTAATGCGGAGATATATCCGCCATTTGTTGTTTTTGTCACAAGGTCTTGCACATTTTTGCTTGGGGCAGACAAGTCAATATTGATACGCTTTGTCACTTTTGAATAGAATCTGTCATCGTGATTTTTGTATTGCATAGTAATATCAACATAAGCACCATTTTCGTAAATGTTCAAGAGTTCCAAATTAAGTCCAGCTGTGTATGTGTTGTTTGTAAGAGTTGGGGCTTGTGCCCAAATGTCGTCTGTTGCTTTGTAAGGGGTGCTTCTCTTGCTTGTGGTAAGTGTAATTTCTTCAATGTCTATGTCTGCGATGTATTCAGAACCCGCTTCCCAAGTCAAGTTGACGATAGGTTTATTTGTGTAATAGTTTTCTTTTGAATTTATTACTTGGCTGTTGAGTGTGTCACCAGTTGTTGATTGAACATCAAAGTTTGGACTTGACTGTCTGATTTCAAAGCAGAAAGTCAATGCTTGGCTGTAATTGTCTTCTCCAATTCCAGTTCCATAGTTTCCTTGATAAATCTTAACGTAGTAGGTGCCAGCTTGTGAAAGGTAATCAAGTCTGTTGCCATTGTCAAGATAGAAGTTTAAGAATCCATTTTCGTTTGCAACCACAGCATCCAAAGTACCTGATTTGTTTGTTGCAGTCTTTGCGTAAGGGGTTGCACCATTTGCATTGATTTTATCCAATGATTCGTTGCGGTAGATTTCAGCATACAGTGCATACTCTTTAACTAACAAGCCGTCTTTAAAGAAGTTCATTGTGTCTTTTGAAACGGTTGATGTTTCACCAGTTGCTTCGTTTAAGACTGTTTCTTCTGTGAAGTCATAATTTACTTTGAAATCATATCCAGTCTTTGTCAGGTTCATTTGTGAGTAGGTTGTGTATTTGTATTGTGGAACATATATTGATACAGGAAGCATATTTGTTGTCAAGATTGTTCTTGGATTTTCATTGTTGTAAATTGATGAACCAGCAGTGTTTGCTTCTGGGCTGTTTGGGAAAGTTACAACCAGACTTGCGTTTTGTTTGTTGTCATACATTGACACAAACACATCTCCACCGACAAGGCTTTCAAGGTGACTGCCATTTTCATCGGAAACAAGGTCAGGGTTTGTTACTACTTCATTTCTATCCACAGTAAAGACGAATGTTCTTTGATAGAAATCGTTTTTATTGTAATAGTCTTTTGATGTGTCGTTTTCATCAACATAATAAGTTCTTGTGATTTCGTATCTTCCAGCAGATGTGAAGTTGTTTGCATCAAGTCTGATAGATTCAGTTTTAAGTGCTGTTGATGAGTTGTCGCCATTGTATTCATAAATTGTAGTTGTTGTGTAAGTTTTAGAAAGTTCGTAGTAGTGGTACACAATATTCTTTGTTGCATTTCCATCAGAATCCCATTCTGTTGGGATTTGCTTTACGTTTGCAACATAAGGATAGTACTTAATTGTCACGCTTCCAACTTGGATTGTTATGTCTCCGTCAGTAGTTGTTGGGTAGAATGAAAGTGTAAATTCTTTGTTAAGTCTTGTAGGATTTAAGTAGGTTGTTTTTGTTCTCTTTGATGTATCACCTTCAAAAATCCCTTCTTCAACATTGTTTGAAGTCAAGGTTGCCATTTGACCATTGTTGTCATAAGTAATCAAAAATTCTGATGAGTCAAAGCTTATAATAATGGTTTGGGCTGCACTGTAATGATTTCTGTATTGAATAACTGATGTTTCGTCATATGCAGATTGAAGTTTTGTGTTTGATGCATCTCTAATCAGCACGCTGTAAGTCATCTCGTTGCTCATATCAAACGCTTTGCTATACACTCCATTTTGAGCTGTGTAAGAGTCGTGGTCTTTGTCAAGATAGTATGAGAGTGAGTTGATTGGGATTGTTAAGTACATTCCTGTATAACTTGAAAGGTCTGAGCCTGTTGTATCTGTTCTGCAAATCAGCTGTCTCATATAGTTGTTTGAAACGAGTTTGTTATAGATTGCACTGTAAATATCTTTGGATGTCTTTTTATTCCAAGTCTCAAACAGTTTGTCTGAAAGTGCTGCACTGGTGATTGTGTCTGGGTCATAGTCTACTAATGTGCTTTGAGAAGTCAGATTTCTAATATAAATACCTTTGTATTGAGACCAGTAAAGCGTTGATGCCTTTGAGATGTAAACCGAAGAAGTTACAATCTTGAAATCGTCTTCGTAGATTGCAAAGATTGGGGTGGTGTAGTCAATGATGTAAACTTCAACTGAGTGGTTTCCTGCTTCATCATACACATCAATCAAATAAAGTCCCGCTTCTGTGAAAACATATTCAGATGAAACTGTGCCGTCTTGTATAAATGGCTTTGCATTGCCTTGGTATTTAAGCCAACTGTTTGAAGCTGTTGACATATTCAAGAATGCGTTTACAGGTAAGTAGGATGCGGTTTCATCAAGGTTTAACATTCTTTCGATTGTGCTTGAAACAGAGTCTTCATTTGTACTGCTGTAATATTGACCTTCATTAAGTGCAAAATATCTGTAATAAGCGTAGGTTGAAGCTCCACTTGCTTTCTCATCCCAAGAGATTGCAATGTTTTGGTTTGTTGAGAGCTTGTTGTCAGCAAGTTGTGAAACTACGGCAAATTTTGTTGAGTTTGTTATTGCAGAAACATTTGATGCTGTAATGTTGTTGATTGGGGTCTTATCGATTGTGAATTGTTGCTCTCTGAAAAAGCCTGTATCTGATGAGATTGCAATGTTTCTTGTGTTCATCTCATTTGTGAAATACATTCTGACAGTGTAATGGGCGTTTGTCTCCAAAATTCTAACTTTTGGCTCGCCTGTTGATGCCAAATTGTCAAATGCGATTCCGTTTGTTCCGCCAAATGCTGTCAAGTAATTGCCGGAGAAGTCTTTTGCATACACTCTGATTGTCACATTTTTATTATAAGGGTCATCTTTGGTAAGGTCTGTAATTCTTACATTTCTGTTTACGAAGGTGTCGCTGTATACTTCGCTTACCACATCATCTGGCTCGTACATTTCTGTTTGAAGTGAGATTGATGGGAGCTCTTTGACAACTTCATAATAGAAAACTTGATAGAAGACTCTGTCTGCCAAGAGAGAAGTCTCTGTTGAGTAGAAGTTGTTAAAGGTGTAGGCGATTATGTAAATGTAAGTGCCAGCAGTGCTTTCTGTTCTTCCAGCAAAGTTTGTCCAGTAAAGTTTTTGACCATTGAGAGTTGCTGTTGTCTCTCTGTAATCATTTGAAATCTTTGTGGTTGAGAAGATGAAGCTTGGTACGCTTGTGCTAAGTGTGGCATTTGACGTAATCTTTATTGGAGTTTGGTTTGTTCTAACTGCTTTCTTTTCACCAATGAAGTTTGTAACGTTTCCAATAACGAATGTAGAGCCGTTTTGTTCCTGTGATTGAGAGAAGCTTGGATTTGAATTTAAGAATTCGCTTGTGATGTCCGCACTGTTACTGAATGTTGCGCTGTCAAAGTCGTAATCTTTAAGTTCTGCGGTTGGGCGAGTCCCGTTTGCTTCAACAGGTGCGTCAACATTTGTGTAGTTGGTTTGATATCCATAAACATAAACCATAAACTTCTTTGTTGTGTTTGTCATTGCAGTAAGACTGTTCTTTTCAAGAGTTGTTTTTCCGTCAGAATTTAAAAACTCAATTACTTGAATGTTCTTGAATGAGATTGAGTAATTGCCAACATCTTTGAAGAATACTTTGCAACGGTTTGTTTCTTTGTCTGAGATTACAACTGTGATGTCGCTTCCACTTGTGACAACATCTTGGCTGTCTTTGTCAAAGAGGATTGTCTGGCTTGCTGATGTGTTGGATATGTCTTTGTCAATAGTAAGTTCAAATCTCTTATAGTCAAATTCAATATATGGAACCCTGTTTGACAAAGCACCTTCTGATGAGTAGTTGTAATACAGGTAGTAGGCGTATGTAGTGTTTGTCGTGTCTGACACTGGCACGCTGTGGTCAAACTGCTCTCTTGATATGCGTGGTCTGTTGTTATCAAAGTAGGCATTTCTGTCTGCCACATAGAATGAATATACAATGTCAACATTTCTGTCAGAGAATCTTTCTTCGGTGGCAGTTGCTCCGCCATCTGTGCAAGTGAAAAGTGTGATTGTCAGGGTGAGAGTGTAAATCCCTTCTTTCACATTTCCATCTGCGTCCAAAATGCTTATTTCGTTTTCTGCTGCACCAGTGTTGTTGAATGTCATTTTAAAACCTTGGAGTGGGGCGATGTTGTTTACAAAACTTTGACCACCACAATCCACAACAAAGTTTTTGTTGTCAAGGTTTACAGTGCTGCCATTGTGATAAAGGCTGATTGCTCCGATGTTGTAATAATAGAAGAGTGAAATGTTTTCTGGGTCTGGATAGTAAACATATTGATACACTTGGTGAGTGGCTGATGCATCAGTGTTGACTTCCAGTCCGTTCATTTTCAGTGACAGTTCAAGTTCGGTTGAATTGCTGCCGTCAACATAATACATAAATGTGTTTCCAGAGAGAAGGCTCAGTGGATTGTTGGTTCCACCGATTGTATCCTTCACAGAAAAATAAGAAGGAGTGTTGTTGGCAATCTCTTGCTCGTAAGAGATGTTTTCTGCACTTGCAGAGCCTTCATCCTTTTGATTTAATGTGAAAATCCCTGCACCCAAAAAACAGAATGCAAAGAAAATGTAAAAGATATTTTTAAATAAATTATTTTTCTTTTTCATAATTCACTCTCCAATTCAGAAATATTTTATCACAAAGAAAAAATAATTCAAAATAAATAAGATATTATTATTATAAATAATATATATTATTTAATACATATTTAAAGGGCAAATCTGGGCAGAACAGGCTTAAAAATGACAAAAAATAGCCTAAAAATAGGGTGAAAAAATATTTAAAAATAATTTAAAATTAAAATAAAAATTAAATAATTTATTAAAAAAATAAATAAAAAATGCATTTATTATTATTTTTTTAATTAAAAATGCTATTTTTTTAATTATTTTTTATTTTTTAAACAATATAT
>CAZIPJ010000023.1:0-14039 GCA_964541365.1 uncultured Lachnospiraceae bacterium | reverse complement strand
AAAGACAAACTGCCGTAAGTGAACTTTCCGAGAAAGAAGATGAGCTTTTGACAACAATCGTTAAGCGTATTGATGGCGAAAATGTTTATGTTCAGATTCCTGGCTCAAACACAGAAGGCGTTATGATGAAAAACGACCAAATCCCTGGTGACAAGTTTAACATCGGCGACAGAGTTAAGGTTTATGTGAAGAAAATTAAGGATTCTTTCAAAGGTCCACAAATTCAAGTTTCAAGAAGCAATATTGGTTTCATCAGAAAATTGTTTGAACTTGAAGTGCCAGAAATCACAAGCGGAGATGTTAAGATTAAGAACATCGCTCGTGACGCTGGAAACAGAGCAAAGGTTGCTGTTTACACAGAGAGACCAAATGTTGATGCAATCGGTGCTTGCGTCGGAAATCGTGGGGTGAGAATCAACACAATCGTAAACGAACTTAACGGCGAAAAAATCGACCTTGTGGAATACTCTGATGACCCACTTGAATATATTGCAAGAGCACTTAGTCCTGCAAAAGTTTTGTCAGTTGAAACAAATGACAGCTTGAATATGTCTCAGGTTATTGTTCCTGATGACAAATTGTCACTTGCTATTGGAAAGGGTGGACAAAATGTTCGTCTTGCTGCAAGACTTACTGGCTGGAAGATTGATGTTAAACCAGAAAGTTACATTAAACCAGCAGAAAAGATTGCAGAAAATGAAGAAGTTGAATATGAACTTACCGAACTTTCTGACGAGAACTCTTTTGATTCTATGAGTGATTTGGAAGAGCTTGCTCCACTTGATGACACAGATGAATTTCCAGAACTTTAATAAGCTGAAAAGGGGTTATTATGCAAAATAAACCAAAAGAAAAAATTCGTATGTGTATCGTTTGCAGAGCGCAAAGTGATAAAAAAACGCTTCTTAGGATTGTCAAAAACAAAGACGGAGAAATCTTTGTTGACAAAACGGGCAAAGCAAATGGAAGGGGTGCTTATGTATGCAAAGAAAAAGAATGCTTCCAAAAACTTTGCAAACAGAAAGCTTTGAACAGAGCATTTAAATGCGATGTTCCACAAGAAATTTACCAAAAGATTGGAGAAGAATTTGAATAAATTGAAAGGTCTTGTTTCCATTTCAAGAAAAGCGGGATACACAATTATCGGAAAAGATAATCTTTCCACTTACACAAAAAAATTGTATCTTCTGCTTGTTGACAAAACGGCAGGAAATTCGCTTATCAGGGAAATGAAATTTATTTCAGAAAATAGAAATGTGCCAATTCTTTATGTTGAGAATCTGGCAGACTTGGTTGGCTTGGACAACTGCAAAGCCGTTGGCTTGAAAAACAAAGCAATGAGTGAAAGCATTGAAAAATGCGTAAAAGGAGAATAATTTGGCAACACAACTTAACGCACTTAAAACAATCAACAATATGCAAAAGGATGGCTCTTTGCAGGGTTTATTGGTGTCCATTAAACAATCTAAGGCAGATTTAGATGCTTTTGCAAAAGGTGTTCAAGACCAGAAATCAAAATTGCAAGCAATAGCAAGAGAAGAAGAAAAGAAAAAGGTTGACATTGAAAAAGCAAAACAAATCGAACTTGACAAAGTTAGCCGTGAAGAGTCTGTCTCTGTGAAAGATGAGAAAAAGGAAGAACCAAAGAAGCAAGTGTTTGGTCAAGGTGGAAATCAAAACAATAATTTCCGTAAGTTTGATGCACAAAGTACTGGAAACGGAAGATTTCAACCACGAAACAACCAAGGGCAAGGCTCTTTCCGTCAAAACAACTTCCAAGGCGGAGCACAAGGGCAAAATGCAAGATTTGGTCAGAGACCAAACGGAACTTTTGGTGCAAACAGACCAAATGGACAGTTTAATAGAAACGGACAGAATCCAAATGGACAAAACAGACCAAAAGGCAACTCCTTTGTGTCAACAAAAGCAAATGGGTTTAAGTCATTCTCTCAACCTACGGAAAGCAGTGCTGTGCTTGCTCAACCAGAGAGAAACTTTGGAAACAAAAACAAACAAAGAAGAAATGTGGATGAATCTAAGAAGGTTTCTGCAAAAGCAAGAGCAGGCTTTGGAAAACAAAACAACAACATTCTTGTTATGAATGAAGATGGTTTTGAAGAAACAACAATGGGTTCAAGAAAACTTATCAAAAAGAAGAAAGAAGTAGAAGTTGTTGTTGCTCCACAAGTTACACACGCAATCATCAGTTCAAGAGAAATCACTGTGAAAGAGCTGAGCGAAAAGATTGGGAAGCCAGTTGCTGAGATTGTTAAGAAACTTATGCTTCTTGGCATTATGGCGACAATCAACAGCACTATTGACTTTGACACTTGCGAACTTGTTGCAGGAGAACTTGGTGTAACTTTGGAACTTAAAATGGACAAAACATATGAAGAAAAACTTATGGATAAGTCCACAGAAGAAGATTCAGAAAAAGATTTGGTTAAGCGTCCACCAGTTGTTACTGTTATGGGACACGTTGACCACGGTAAAACATCACTTCTTGATGCATTCAGAAAGACCAATGTTGTATTGGGAGAAGCCGGCGGAATTACACAAAAGATTGGTGCTTATCAAATTTCCTTTAATGGAGAAAAAATCACTTTCATTGACACACCAGGACACGCTGCGTTTACTGCAATGCGTGCAAGGGGTGCGGAAGTTACTGATATTGCAATTCTTGTGGTTGCTGCTGATGACGGAATTATGCCACAAACAGTTGAAGCAATCAATCACATCAAGGCTGCAAATGTGCCTATGATTGTTGCAATCAACAAAATGGATAAAATGGAAGCAAATCCAGACAGAATTAAGCAACAACTCACAGAACACGGCATTTTGCCAGAAGAATGGGGCGGCGATGCAATCTGCGTTCCTATTTCCGCAAAGACTGGAATGGGTCTTGACGAACTGAAAAAGATGATTTTGCTTGTTGCTGAAATGCAAGAACTTAAAGCAAATCCAAATAAAATGGCAACAGGTGTTGTTATTGAAGCCGAACTTGATAAGACAAGGGGTGCAGTTGCAACAGTTCTTGTTCAAAGCGGAACTCTTAAAGTTGGAGATTCAATTATGTCAGGTATCACTTATGGAAAAGTTAAGGCGATGTTTGACGAAAATGGAAAGACAGTCAAAAAAGCTGGTCCATCAACTCCGGTTGCTGTTATGGGCTTCAATGATGTTCCAAATTCTGGGGATGCTGTCTATGCTGTTGATGAAAGCTTGTCAAAACAAGTTATCAACGAAAGAATCAACAAGATTAAGCAAGAGCGTGCAAAACAAACTTCTGGCGTGAGTGCTGATGACTTTATGAGCAGAATCCACGAAGGTAGTTTGAAGAACTTGAACATCATTATCAAGGCAGACACACAAGGCTCTGTTGAAGCACTTAAAGCTTCACTTGAAGCAATAAGAAATGATGAAGTTAAAGTTGTTTGTATTCACAGTGCAGCAGGCGGAATCACAGAAAGCGATTTGGTGCTTGCTCAGACAACTGGTTCCATTGTGGTTGCTTTCAATATTAAAACTCCAAACAAGATGCTTCAAATGGTTGACAGTTTGAAAGTAGAACTTATTGAATCAAGAATCATCTATGAAGTTGTTGACCAAATTACACGACTTTCAAAGGGTATGATGGCAATCAAGTACGAAGAAAAATACGTCGGCAAGGCAGAAATCAGAGTTGTATTCAAACTTTCAACTGCTGGAAAAGTTGCCGGAAGCTATGTGCTTGATGGAAAAATCCAAAGAAATGGAATTGCAAAAATCAAGCGTGGTGATGAAATCATCGGCGATTCAGTTATTGAGTCTTTGAAAATTGTTAAGGACGAAAAGAGCGAAGTTGCAAAAGGCTACGAGTGCGGTATTAAGCTTCGTGACAATGTTGATTTCCAAGAAGGCGACATTTTGGAATGCTATATCAAACAAGAAATCAAAAGAGATTAGTTTTAATCTCTTTTTTCTTTGCAAAAGATTCCAAATGGGTTATAATGTTTTTGGAGAGTTGTATGAAAACTGTTGAGCTTTTAATTGGGACGATTGGAACTGGAAAATCAACTTTGGCAAGAGAACTTATAAAATCTAGTGGGGGGGTATTATTCTGTCCAGTGATGAGATAAGAAAAGAACTTACCGAAAAAGGAATCATCCCAAACGAGAGGAATCAGAAAATCAATGATATCGTGTTTGGTGAAGTTCATAAAAGGCTTAGAGCTGCTTTGAGAGATGGAAAATATATTGTGCTTGACGCAGTCAACACAATTAAAAGAGACGAATATTTTGCAGATATTGCCGGCACAGGATATAAAGTCGTTGGAAGACTTCTTTTGGCAGATAAAGAACTTTGTGTGAAAAGGGTGTTCGAAAGAGAAAAGGCTGACTCAAATTGTCATAAGGTTGGAAATCCAAGTGCTGTTTGGGACTTTATCCAAAATGAAGTTGATACAAATTTCCCAACTATGGAAGAAGGATTTGATGAACTTATTATTTATAAAAACAACAAGGTTGTCTCTGTCCAGAAGAAAGCTTGAATTGTTTAAACAATTGAAATGCAGCTAAATTATAAAAAAATAGGAGAAATATATGTCTAATAGAATTGAAAGAGCAAACAGTGAGATTCAGAGATGTTTGATTGAAATTATTAAAAATAAAATGAACGACCCAAGACTTTCTCAGGTTGTCAGCATTACAGAAGTTAATGTAACTCCTGATTTTAAGTTTTGTAAGGCCAAAGTTAGTGTTTTGGACCTGAAAGATGTTGAGAAAGTGACAAAGGTCTTGCAGTCAAGTGAAGGTTACATTAAAAGAGAACTTGCAAAGATGGTTGATATGCCACAAGTGCCAAAAATCAACTTTGTCGTGGACAAGAGTGCCATAAGCGCACTTCGTGTTGAAGAAATTTTAAGAACTCTGAATATACCTAAGGAAGAAGAAAACGATGATGACCAATAAACAAATTATTGAAAAAATCTCAAAGGCTGAAAATATCGCTTTATTTGCTCATATTGAGCCAGATGCAGATGCTTGTGCATCGATGTTTGGTTTGCGTGATTTCTGCCAAATTTTAGGCAAAAATGCAGTTTTGTTTTGTGGACATTATGGGGAATTTGTTTCAAATCTTTTCCCTGTTGAACAGTTTAAGACAGAGTTTTCATCAAAGGACTATGATTTGGTTGTGCTTTTGGATTTGCACGTGGAACATAGAATTGACGCTTGTTTTGTTGGAGAATTTAGAAAGTGCAAAAATGTGCTTGTGCTCGACCACCACGTGGTTGATGAAAAAGAAACAGTTCCAACGAAAAATTATCGAATACTCCATAAGGCTTCGGCAAGCCAGTTGGTTTTGGATTTATATAGGGAAATTGGACAAAAGCCTTCAAAAGAGACGGCGACATATCTTTACACTGGGCTTGTGGGCGATACCGACAGATTTTTGTATTTAGCAGGACTTGGAGAAGTCTTTGAAGATGCAAAATGCTTGCTTGATTGCGGTGTGGATTTCTCTGAAATATACAACAAGATGTACAGGACAATTTCTCATAAGGAAATCACTTTAACAAAATTTTTATATTCAAATATTTGTTATTTTTCAGACAAAAAAGTTGCTTTGATGGTTTTCACAGGCAAGGATTTGAAAAAACTCGGTGCAAACACTGACGATGTCAAGCTGTTTTCAAACACTTTACTTAATATCAAGGGTGTTAAATGGTCACTCTTGGTTTATGAAGTTGAGAAGAATTTGTTTAAGTTTAGTATGAGAAGTGCGCCAGAGCTTGACCTTATTCCGCTTGCAATTAAAATGGGCGGTGGCGGTCACAAAAACGCTGCGGCATTCACAATGCAGATTAAAGCATCACAGATTAAAAAGACGGTAAAAAGCTGGGTTGATGGAGTTTTGAATGGCTAAGGAAATCCGAACAACAAAAAGTGGAATAGTTTTGGTGCATAAGCCAGTTGGAATGTCGTCTAATAAGGCTGTCAATATTGTAAAATTTGCTCTTGGAGCAAAGAAATGTGGTCATCTTGGGACTCTGGATTTGGAAGGAGAAGGTCTTCTGCCGGTGACTGTCAACAATGCAACTAAATTGTTTGATTACTTCTTGAAAAAAGATAAAACCTATCAAACAGTGTTTGTATTTGGCTTTGAGACTGACACATTGGACACTTCTGGACAGATTGTCAAGCAGAAGGAGTGCGATGTAACGCAAGAACAGGTGGAGAGTGCTTGCAGGCAACTTTTGGGCAAATATATGCAAATGCCACCACAATACTCAGCAAAGAAAGTGGGTGGACAGTCTGCTTACAAAAGCGCAAGAAATGGAGAGTATGTTGAGCTTTCTCCGAAGGAAGTGGAAATATACGATTTTACCTTGTTGGAGAAAGTGTCTAAAAATACATTCCGCTTTTCTGTTTCGTGTTCCAGCGGGACATACATCAGAAGTCTGTGCAGAGATTTAGCAGAAAAAATTGGCGTATATGGTAGTATGCAATGCATAATACGCACAAAATGTGGTGGATTTAAACTTAAAGATGCATACTCCATTGAACAAATTCAAAGCGGAGATTTTTGTATGCTCTCAGCTGAAAGTGTATTTAATTATCCAAATTTTTCATTGACGCTTTCACAGTGCGAAAAGCTTTACAATGGACAAAAGCTTGCAGTAAATAAAGAAAATGGTGATTACAAACTTTTCAATGGAGAAGACTTCATTGGGGTTGGAGAAGTCTTTGATGGGCTTTTGACATTTAAATTGAGATTATTTTAGGGGTGAATATGGGAAAGGTTTTGTTTGGACCTGCTGGAAATAGTTTGTCATTTTATGAACAAGGACATAAAAGCACTTTGGAAGCTCCACAGTGGCTCTTAAAACAAGGAAAGGAATTTTTTGAAGGTGGCCTTGACCTTTTTGAATATAGTTTTGGTCAGGGTTATCGAATGAACACCGAAAAAGCCGAAGAAATTGGTAAGGTTTTCAAAGCTCATAACATTGAGCTGTCTATCCACGCACCATATTTTATAAATTTTGCAAATCCAGACCCAGTTATGTACGAAAAGTCACTGGGCTATATCAGAACTGGAATCAAGTTTATGAAAGCTTTTGGTGCAAAAAGAATGGTGTTCCACTCTGGTTCTTGCGGGAAAGTGCCAAGAGATAAGGCTGTTGCACTTCTTACTGAGAGATTTAAGGAATTTATGCCTGAAATCGAAAAGGAATTGGGTGATGGAATGTACATTTGTCCAGAAACTATGGGGAAAACTTTGCAGATTGGCACTTATAAGGAGATTATTGACCTTTGCACCATTTCTGACAAACTTTTGCCAGCCTTTGATTTTGGGCATATAAATGCATTGACTCAGGGAACGCTTAAAACTGCCGATGATTTTCAGAAAATCATTGATTACTCTTTTGAGAAATTGGGAGAATGGAGAACAAAAAATGCCCAAGTTCATTTTTCAAAAATTCAATATGGGGACAAGGGAGAAATCAGGCACTTGACCTTTGAAGACACAGTTTATGGTCCAAATTTCGAACCACTTTGTGAAGTGATTTTGAAGAATGATTTACAGTTTCACATTATATGTGAATCAAGCGAAACGCAAGCAGAAGACAGTGTGTATATGAAAAACTGTTATTTGAAAGCTTTAAAAAAGTGATTTTTTAATAAAATACTTGCCAAATGCTTCCAACTGTGGTAAACTGGGAAAGAAGTTGGAAAAAGTTTGGTTTTTCCGAATTTTGATTTTTATTTATAGGAGATATTTAGAATGGTTACAGCAGGAGATTTTAGAAAAGGCACAACTTTTGAAATGGACGGAAACGTTTACAATGTTATTGAATTTTTGCACGTTAAACCTGGTAAGGGTTCACCATTTGTAAGAGCAAAAATCAAGAATGTTATGACTGGGCAAGTAAGAGAAGATACTTTCAACCCATCTGACAAATTCCAAGATGCTGTTATTGAAAAGAAAGAAATGCTCTATCTTTACAACGATGGCGAACTTTACTACTTTATGGATAACGAAACTTTTGAACAAATGCCACTCAACAAAGAATCAGTTGCAGATGCACTCAACTTTGTTACAGAAAATATGCCAACAACAATGTATATTTACAAGGGTGTACCATTTGCGGTTTATCCACCAACATTTGTTGAGCTTGAAGTTGTTGACACAGAACCTGGAATCCAAGGGGATACATCAAAGGCTTCTCAAAAACCAGCAACTCTTTCAACAGGCTATGTAATTCGTGTTCCACTTTTTGTCAACATCGGAGATATGATTCGTGTTGATACAAGAGACGGGTCTTATATGGAAAAAGTTAAGTAAGCCAAACGGCTTATTTTTCTTTTGCTCTCGTTAGGCTTGGCTTGAAAATTGAAAACAAAAAACACAGCGACGGCTGTGCCTTTTTTATGTAATTATTTTTTAAGTTTCATTGCTTTTCTTTGTTCTTTCTTGAAACAGGTGTAACAAAGACCTTTGTATTTTTCATCCGCACCGATGTCTATCTCGTTTCCATCAAGAACCATAATGTCGTTTACAAATCTTCCATTCATAATTGCTTTTCTGCCACATTCACAGATGCTTTTGATTTCTGCAATGCTGTCACAAAGCTCAACAAGGCGCTTACTACCTTCAAAGAGTTCGCTTTTGAAATTTGTCAAAAGTCCATAGCAAAGGACTGGGATTTTTTGCGCAATTTCACGAAGCTGCTCAATTTGCTCTTTTGTGCAGAATTGACACTCATCAACTATGAGAACATCAATTTTTTCTTTCTCTTCCTGTTGCTTTAAAACTTTCATTAAATTCTCATCTTTTGAAAATGAGTAGCAAGGGGCAGAAAGACCGATTCTTGATGTCACTTCATTGACTTTGTAACGATTGTCTATGCTTGGCTTCATCAAGAAAACGCTCATCCCTTTTTGCATATAGTTGAATCTGCACATAAGGGCGGCAGCTGTTTTTGATGAGCCCATTGCACCATATTTGAAATATAGCTTTGCCATACAGAACTCCTTAATGAAATTTTAACAAATTCAAGAAAATTGTCAAAGCGGTTGTGGCAATTATTTTAAAATTTTTGTGCAATGTAAACTCAAAAAAATGTTTGCTTGATGAGCAGGCATTGTTGTATAATAAATAATAACTTTGGGAGTAACTCGTTGAAAGATTTAGAGCATATAAGAAATTTTTGTATTATTGCGCATATTGACCACGGCAAAAGTACGCTTGCTGACAGGCTGATTGAGATGACTGGCACTGTTTCAAAACGCGATATGCAAGAACAAATATTGGACAGTATGGAACTTGAAAGGGAGAAGGGTATAACAATCAAACTTGCACCAACAAGACTGATTTATGAGTACGAAGGACAGGAATACACTTTGAACCTAATTGATACTCCGGGACACGTGGATTTCACATACGAAGTTTCTCGTTCGCTTGCTGCGTGTGAAGGGGCATTGCTTCTTGTTGATGCTTCGCAAGGAGTTGAAGCACAGACTTTGGCAAACACATATCTTGCGCTTGACAACAATCTTGAAACTGTGCCTGTAATCAACAAAATTGACTTGCCATCTGCAAGGGTAGATGAAGTTAAGCAAGAGATTGAAGATGTGATTGGTTTTGATGCGAGCGAATGTCCTTGCATTTCTGCAAAAGAAGGAACAAATATTGCAGATGTTTTGAAAGCAGTGATTACACAGATTCCTGCACCAAGCGGAGATGAAACTAAACCGCTTAAATGTCTGATTTTTGACAGCCACTACGATAATTTTAAAGGTGCGATTTGTCTTGTCAGAGTTTTTGATGGAAAGGTTAAAGCTGGTGACAAGATTTTGATGATGCAAACTGGAAAGGTTTTTGATGTCACGGAAGTTGGAATCTTTGTTCCAAACACCAAACAGACAGAAGAATTATCCGCTGGGGATGTTGGTTATATTGCGGCGTCAATTAAGACCATTTCGGATGTTAAAGTTGGTGACACAATTACTTCTGCGAACGAACCTATTGAAAAGGCTTTGGATGGATATAAGGCGGTTCAACCAGTTGTCTTTTGTGGAATTTTCCCTGTTGACGGTGCAAAATATAACGAACTTAAAGACAGTCTTGACAAACTTAAACTCAATGATGCAAGTTTGCAATTCTCACCGGAAGTTTCATCTGCACTGGGCTATGGCTTCCGTTGTGGTTTTTTGGGTCTTTTGCACCTTGAAATAATTACTGAGCGATTGGAAAGAGAGTTTAATCTTGACATCATAACAACTGCACCAAGCGTCTCTTACAATGTTTACAGGACAAATGGTGAGATGGTTGAAGTTTCAAATCCGTCTTGCCTGCCACCAACTGTGGAGATTGACCACATTGAAGAGCCAATTGTAAAGGTTAATATTTTCACTCCACCAGAATATGTTGGCGCAATTATGGAACTGTGCCAAAACAAGCGTGGAATTTATACTGATATGCAATACCTTGATAAGAAGAGAGTTCAACTTGACTATACGCTTCCACTTGGAGAAATTATTTATGATTTCTTTGACAGTCTTAAATCAAGGACAAAGGGGTATGCAAGCTTTGATTATGAGATTTCTGGTTTTGAAAGAGCAGACCTTGTTAAAGTGGATTTGATGCTCAACGGTGACAGGTGTGACGCACTTTCACTTATTGTGCATAAAGACAACGCTTACAATCGTGGAAGAGACCTGACTGAAAAACTTAAAAAGATTATTCCAAGACAACTTTTTGAAGTGCCAATTCAGGCTTGCATTGGCAATAAAATTATCGCCAGAGAGACTATTTCGGCAATGCGTAAAGATGTGCTTGCAAAGTGTTATGGCGGAGATGTGACAAGAAAAAGAAAACTTCTTGAAAAGCAGAAAGAAGGAAAGAAGAGAATGAGAAAGATTGGCTCAGTTGAAATCCCTTCCGAAGCATTTATGAGTATTCTTAAACTTGACGACCACTCGTAGTGTTTTTTTGGATTGGATGTACAATTATTATGACATTCTTTATTTGAATAATGAAAGGAGTTATTATGTTATTAACAAAAAGTGGAAATAAAGTAAGCAAGATTGGTATAGGAACTTGGACTATAAAAAAAGACAATATTGAAGATGAAGTTAAGGCGTTAAAATATTATTATAGTCAAGGTGTGAATTTTATCGATGTGGTTTTGGCATATGATAATGGTGCAACTCTTGATGTTATTGCGGAATTTTTAAAAACAGTTAAAAGAGAAGATATTTTTATTAATGTTTTAATCACTCACGGGTGTATAAAATTAAGCGATATAGAAAAGCAACTAAAAATTTATCAAGAAAAATTGAAGCTCGACTATTTTGATTGTGTAACACTTCATAGTCCTGCTGTTCTTGGCTTTAATTTTGATGATTATGTGAAAGAGATTAAAAGATTGAATAAAATCTACAAATTCTTAAACATTGGTTACAGCAACTTGACTCCAGAACAATTTGTAAATGTAAAATCTCATATTTCCTATTTTGAAGGCTTATACAACTTGGAAAATAAAATCAATGATGATAATGGTATCATTAAAGCTTGTTTGGAAAATGATGTAGCATTTTACGCATACCAACCACTTAGAAGAAATAGGGTTGCAAAACAGAATTATAAAGAAGTTGTATCACTTGCAACTAAATATGGAAAAACTCAAAATCAAATACTTATAAATTGGATGGTTAAACATAAAAGAATTGGTATTCTTATTAAATCAAGCAATCAAGTTCATATTAAAGAAAATATTGAAGGATTAAACTTTGAAATGACTGAAAAAGACTACAAGTCTTTAGATAGTTTTAGAAATGCTGAATTCGATAAGTTGGAAATTACTTATGGCAAAGAAGAAGGTAAAATAAGAATTGACCAGATTCCAAATCAGCCAATTGGTATTTTATAATTATGAAAGGTATGGAAGACTTATCAATCTATATTCACATTCCTTTTTGTCAGCAGAAGTGCAATTATTGCGCTTTTGCTTCTTTTTGTGCAAGCGAAGAAACTGTGGATGAATATGTGGGGCTTCTTTGCAAAGAAATTGAAAAAAGAAAGTGCAAGCGTCCAGTTAAAACAATCTACATTGGTGGGGGAACGCCAAGTATTTTGTCCGTTTCACAACTTGAAACACTTGTGAAATGTCTCTATAAAAATTTTAATATTTATGACAATGCTGAGTTTACCATTGAAGCAAATCCAAACTCAATCACAGAAGAAAAACTTTTGATGTGGAAGAAACTCAGAATCAACAGAGTTAGTGTGGGAGTTCAATCTCTGAAAGACAAAAGCTTGAAAAAGATTGGAAGACTTCACGATAGGAAAATGGCACTTGAAAAAATCAAATTGACAAGAAAATACTTTGCAAATGTTTCTGCTGATTTGATTGTTGGACTTGAAGGGGAAACTGGCAAGGACTTGTGCAAATATGCGATGGAACTCTTATCTTTGGGAGTAAAACATATTTCTTGTTATTTGCTTGAAGTCTATGAAGGAACAAAACTTGCGGGAGATATTGATAAAAGGGATTACAAACCACTCACAGATGATGAGTGCGTTGAAGCGTTCAACAAGTTGTCAAACTATCTTGTGGACAAGGGAATGGAAAGATATGAAATTTCAAATTTCTCTCTTTCTGGTTTTGAGAGTAAACACAACTTAAATTATTGGGCAAGGGGCGATTATTTGGGTTTTGGGCTTGGTGCGCATTCGTTTGAAGGAGACCGAAGATATTTCAATGCTTCCACCTTGCAAGAATATAAAATGGGCGTTGTGCAAGACGAGAAGCTTTTAAAAGATGAAATACTTGAAGAGATTATTATGCTTGGGCTTCGTTGCAGGCTTGGTGTGAGCGTTGCAACGCTTTCAAAATTGGGGTATGACATAACAAAAAATAAATATTACTCAGACTACATCAAGCAGGAGATTATAAAGTGTGAAAATGGCATCATCACACTTAATCCAGTTTATTATCATCTGAGCAACACAATCATTGTAAATCTTTTGCCATAAAATGCTATAAAATGCTTGCAAAAATGCAAACAGTGTGTTATAATCCAAAATGTAAAGTAATTTTGCTTGACAAAATGGAGTTGATATGCCAAAAATTGCATTGCAGGATTTTGTTAAATACGGAAAATTGTTTGAAGTGTACGGGAAACTTCTCAGCGATGACAGGCAAAAGATTATGAGTTCTTATTTTGAATTTAATATGACTTTGGCTGAGATTGCAAAAGAGAAAAACATTTCAAGGCAAGCGGTGCTTGATGCAATTTCAAAGGCGTGCCAAAAGCTTGAAGAATATGAAAATACTCTTCATATTGCGGATAGAAATCAACAGTTTACAAGACAGCTCCAAGACATTGTGCTTGATAAGACTTGTTCGCAAGCAGTTAAACTAAAAGTCGAAAAGATATTAAGGGATATGTAATGGCATTATTTTCATCATTATCAGAAAAATTCAACCATATTTTCTCAAAGCTTACAAAACGCGGGAAACTTACTGAGCTTGAAATCAAAGAAGCGATGAGAGAAGTGAGAATCGCTCTTTTGGAAGCCGATGTAAACTATATGGTTGCCAAAAAGTTTGTTGCTGATGTCAGTGCAAAGGCAATGGGCGAAGAAGTTATGAAGAGTTTGACACCAGGTCAAATGGTGATTAAAATCGTTAAAGATGAACTTACTGCACTCATTTCTTCTGACAATCAAAAGCTTCAAATTGCTTCAAATCCACCAACAGTTATTATGATGTGTGGACTTCAAGGTGCAGGAAAGACCACAATGTGTGGAAAGCTTGCTTACCACTTGAAAAAGAGTGGGAAGAAACCACTTTTGGTTGCCTGCGATATTTATAGACCTGCTGCAATCAATCAGTTGCAAGTGGTTGGAAAAACTGCAAACACCGAAGTATTTGAAAGGGGAACGCAGAACCCAGTCAAAACTGCAAAACAGTCTATTGAACACGCAAAGAAACAAGGTCTCCCAATCCGGCTCTACCCAAAATGAAGGAGTTGACTCCGAAGTAAGAGATT
>CAZIPJ010000022.1:0-15775 GCA_964541365.1 uncultured Lachnospiraceae bacterium | reverse complement strand
CACCAGCACCAAGAGGAGTTCCACAAATCGAAGTTACATTTGATATTGATGCAAACGGAATTGTTAAAGTTTCTGCAAAAGACCTTGGAACAAACAAAGAACAAAACATCACAATCACTGCTTCTTCAAATTTGAGCGATGCTGACATTGAAAAGGCAATCAAAGAAGCCGAAGCACACGCAGAAGAAGACAAGAAGAGAAAAGAATTTGTTGAAACAAAGAACCAAGCCGACAATATGGTTTACTCTCTTGAAAAGATGCTTAAAGAAAACGGAGACAAACTCTCTGCCGAAGACAAAAAGCGTCTTGAAGACGAAATCGAAAAAGATAAGAAAGAATTTGAAAGTGACGACATTGAAGTAATTAAGAAAGCACTTGAAAGTCTTACACAAGTAAGCAACGAAGTGTTTACAAAGATGTATCAAAATGTAAATCCAAATGGTGCAAATGGCACTAACGGAAATGCTGATGACAATGGCTCTGGAAGCACAAACGCTGACGGAGACCCAGAAGTAACAATCGAATAAACTGCGCTTTTAGCTCGTTTTCGTGCTCACACGAAAAGCATCGCGGTTACGCTTGTTTATTCGATTTCTCGACCAAACGAAATCGCATTTCGTGCTGATGCACTCCATTGGCGATTTGTCGCGACTTAAAGTGGTAAGATTTGGAATGGGAAGGGGGGGGGACTCGATTCTTCGCAATTTCCATATCTTGTTACTCCTATAAACTATTGAACTGTTGCAAAGGAGAAGAAATGGACGGATTTTATGTCGGAGACATTATCGGAAACTCATACACTCACGAAAATGAGCAGTTTAATCTTAAAACGAAAGATTTTGAATTGTTTACCGACAGAAGTAAATACTCTGACGACACCATTTTGACCTTTGCAACGATTTCTTGGCTTTTACACTCGGACCAAACCAGTAGTTCTATGATAGAAATATTGAAAATCTATTACGAAATTTACCCAGACCGTGAACCAACAATTTACGGTCCAAGCTTTGCAAATTGGATTCAAACTACTGACGGTTCTTACCGTTCTAG
This sequence comes from uncultured Lachnospiraceae bacterium, assembly GCA_964541365.1. Taxonomy (GTDB): domain Bacteria; phylum Bacillota; class Clostridia; order Christensenellales; family UBA1242; genus Caccovivens. The sequence goes on along the minus strand of CAZIPJ010000022.1, from coordinate 14,725 downwards.
CGTTGGAAATGGCGGGGCAATGCGTGTCGGAGCAATTGGATTTTATGCAAAAACTGAACAGCAGTTGGAGCATTTGGTGTATGAGTCAATTAAGACTACTCACAATTCCGAAGAAGGGTTGAAATCGGCTCTTATTATTGCTATGGCAATTTTTAAGCTTAAAAATGGTATGAGCAAAAATGAGCTTAAAAAGTTTATCGAAAATGAGTACAATTTCAATCTCTCATTTTGCTATGAAAAATATCGTAAAAGTTATGATTACCGCTCTCCAAACGCTTATGAGACAATCAGACCTGCACTTGTTGCGTTTTTGTACTCAAACGATTTTGAAGACGCAATCAGAAACGCAGTGTCTTTTGGTGGAGATACTGACACTTTGACCACCATTACGGCAAACTTGGCAGAAGCATTTTATAAAGAAATTCCAGAAAACATTTTGAAAAAAGCAAGAAGTTTCTTAAATGCTCATTTTATCAAACTTTTGAATGAGTTTGACGAGTTTGTAAATAAACAGTAAATTAAGTTTTGTATAAATAGTTTTTCTAAATTTTATATTAAAAGGTTTTTTTACCAATGGCAAGTAAGGATTATTATGAAATTTTGGGAGTGAGTAAGGGCGCTGATGCTGATGAGATTAAGTCGGCATACAGAAGACTTGCAAAAAAATACCACCCAGACTTAAACAAAGCACCGGAAGCGGCTGAGAAATTTAAAGAAATCAATGAAGCATATGAAGTGCTTGGAGATGATAAAAAGCGTGCAAACTATGACCAGTATGGCTTTGCTGACGGTCCACAATTTGGCGGTCAAGGCGGTGGCTTTGGAGACTTCTTTGGCGGCGGAGCAGGCGGCTTCGGCGGTGGTTTTTCTGACATCTTTTCTGACATTTTTTCCGCTTTTGGTGGCGGTGGAAATGGTGGAAGCTCTCGTGTGCAACAGCGTGGAGATGACATCAATATATCTATGAAGCTCAGCTTTGAAGAAGCGGTTTTTGGTGTTGAGAAAATCATTTCATTCAATCGTGTTGAAGCTTGCAAAAAGTGTAAAGGCACTGGTGCAAAAAACGGCAAAGAATACACAACTTGTTCTGACTGTAAAGGTGCAGGCCGTGTAAGATATCAGCAAAATACAATGTTTGGAACAACCATCAGAGAGAGTGTTTGTCCACGTTGTGGTGGCACTGGAAAGATGATTAAGGAAAAGTGCGAAGAGTGCAATGGAAAAGGTGCAAAGAAAGTCCCAGCACAAGTACGTGTCAAAGTCCCTGCGGGCATTGATGATGGTCAGACAATCAGAATGCGTGGGGAAGGAAATGCTCCATTTTCAAACGGTGTTTCTGGCGATTTAAACATCAAAATTTCTGTTGCAAACCACAAGATTTTCAAGCGTGTTGGCACAGATTTGCTGTATGATATGTATGTACCTTTCACGACCTGTCTTTTGGGTGGAAGAGTTGAAATCCCACTTACAAACGGAAAGATGTTTTTGGACATCAAGGAAGGCACGCAAAGCGGAACTGTTATGAGACTTAAAGGTAAAGGTGTCAAAGTATTAAACCGTGAAAGTTATGGCGATATGCTTATTACTGTTAAGAGTGAACCACCAAAAACTTTGAGTAAGAAAACAAGAGAACTTCTCAAACAAATTGATGACAGCTTGACAGAAAATGACTTCCCAAAATCAAAAGAATTCAACAATAAAATCAAAGGGCTTTAATTTTTAGTCCTTTTTTCTTTTTCCGAGCCTTGCCTTGTTTGTTTTTTTCTTGGATGCGTAATTTTGATAACTTTCTGCAAATTTTGTGTCTTATGTTTGCTTTTTGCGGGAAAAATAGTGTAAAATACTCTTGTTAGGGGGCATTATGCGTAGATTTTTTGGTGAAGCAAAAAATAATAAAATCGAAATCGTTGGAGAAGAATTTAATCATCTTAAAAACGTTTTAAGAATGTCTGTCGGCGACGAACTTATTGCAAGTTTGAATGATGAATTTGAATATATCTGTGAAATTGAAAAAATGGAAAAGGGACGTGCAGTGTGCAAGGTGGATGGAAAGCGTGAGTGCGAAGGAAATCCACGCAAAAACATCGTCATTTTCCAAGCAATCACAAAGGGCTCTAAGTTTGAATTTATTGTGCAAAAAGCAACTGAAATTGGGATTTCAAAGATTGTCCCTTTCGTAAGTGATTTTGTCATTGCAAAAGTATCTGAAAACAAGAAAGAAAGACTTATGTCAATTGCGCTCAATGCCTGCAAACAATGTGAAAGAACAACAATTCCTGAAATCGCAGACACAACAGATGTTGACGGTGTAATTTCTCAGTTTAAGGACTTTGACCTTGTGCTTTTTGCAAATGAAAGAGCAAATGTCGGCAAGGCACTCAAAAATCTTGATAAATATCAAAACATCGCCATCATTGTCGGCTCCGAAGGCGGGTTTTCTCAGAAAGAAAAAGAGAAATTTGAAACATCCGGTGCAACAACAGTTTCTCTTGGAAAAAGAATTTACAGATGTGAAACAGCGTCAGTTGCAATGATGAGTTTGGTTTCAATTTTGAGTGGGAACTAATATGAAAGTTGCAGTTTTGACACTTGGTTGCAAAGTAAACAAATATGAGAGCGATGCTCTCATTTTTGAATTAAAAAACAGAAATTTCGAGACGACCGACAATCTTGAAGAAGCTGATGCTTACATAATCAACACCTGCGCAGTGACAAATGAAGCAGAGAAAAAGTCACGCCAGATGATTGAAAGAGCAAGAAAATTCAATCCAAATGCAAAGGTTTATGTTATGGGATGTGCAAGCCAAAACAGACCAGTGCAGTTTGAAGACAGAAATGTCAATGTCATCATTGGCACGGCAGGGAAAAAGAAACTCTTGGATTTATTGGAAGAGTCGGGGCAGACCCTTTTCGAACTTCCAAAGGAATATGAAGATGACTTGTTTTCAGCACATACTTTGACTCGTGCTTTTATAAAAATCCAAGATGGGTGTGATAACTTTTGCACTTATTGTATCATTCCTTATCTTCGTGGAAGAAGCAGGTCAAGAAAACTTGAAAGTGTACTTTTTGAAGCAGAACAACTTGGGGAAGATGTCAAAGAAATCGTGCTTGTCGGCATTGATGTTTCAGACTATAAAGTGGACGGGCAGAAAGGGCTTGGAGTGCTTCTTGAAAAATTGGATGGACTTGGAAAGAGACTGCGTCTATCTTCAATGGAAGATGGACTTATTGACGAAGAGTTTATGAAAAAACTTGCATCGCTTAAAAATTTCTGTCCGCACTTCCATTTGTCACTTCAAAGTGGATGTGACAATGTATTGAAAAAAATGAACAGAAAATACACAACTGCTCAATTTGAAAAAAGCGTGAAACTGATTAGAAAATATTTCCCGCTTGCCGGAATCACAACAGACATCATTGTTGGTTTCCCAACGGAAACGGATGATGATTTTGCAAATACGCTTGATTTTGTTGAGCGAGTTAAGTTTTCACAGTTGCATCTATTTCCATATTCAAAAAGGACAGGCACAGCATCTGCCAAACTATATGGTGACTTGTCGGGCACAGTGAAAGCTGAGAGACTGAAAAAATTGCAAGCGCTTGGCAAAAAACATAAGCTTGAATTTATTGAAAAAAACAAAACAGGTAGAGTTTTGGTTGAAGAAAAAAACGGCGACTATTTTGAAGGGTACACCGAAAACTATATCAAGTGCTATTTGCAAGGTGACTTGAAAGCGGGGGATATAGTTGATGTTGAAATCGCAAAACCTTTCAAAGACGGAGCTTTGGTAAAATTGAAGAAATAATATTCTTGACACGTACACCCAATTGTGGTATGCTTCTGCGAGTGGGAGAATTATTATGTTTGGGAAAGGTATTGACGAACTTGAAGAAAATAAAAAGATAGAAGAAAAACAAATTAAAGAATTTCACAAAAGTCTTGGCTTGAAAGGAAGAACGACTCAAAGTGAAATCAACAAAGCGGTGCTTAGATTTGCAAAAACTTGCAGGGGCGGATGGAGTGAGATATTTTTGAATGAAGAACAAAAGAGAGACAAAAAGTTTTTGTTTGCTTTGTACAAAACAAACAAGATGCTTGTCAACCCATTTTATATTCCAGAAGCTTTCAGAAAGGACCAAAGTTTTGTTTTGAAATTTTTGGAACTTTATGTGCAGGCTCAACAGAGTTTAAGCGATAATAGTAGCAGAGCAATAACCAATTATCAATATCGCTCTATGCTTGAAAATTTTCAACTGAGATTTGAACCAGAATTTTTGGAAAAATTTGCGGAAGTTTTTCCTGACTGTAATTTGTTTGCAGTGATTTCAGGGATGAGAAGCAGCAGGAATACCAGTACTGACGCTGAAAGAAAAAAATGTGATAAGGCAGCATTGAATATTTCTCGTCAGATTACTTTAAGTCAAGCAAGAAGATTTGGCAGTGAAGCTTTGAAATACATTCCAAGTGACCATTCAAACTATATTGAAGCAATACTTGCAGGTATTGAGTGTGATGGATTTAGAGCTCTTTCTTGTTTGCCACTGGAAATGATTTATGAAAACCGCGCCTTGATTGCGGTTGCAGCAAACTCTTATGAACAAAAAATCGATGCGGTAAAAGGACTGAAAAACTATTTCGAAAATACTATTTCTGTAATAAGAAAAGAAGTAAAAAATTGGTGCTATAAGGATGTGAGATATTTTCCACTTAGACAAGCGATTATTAAGGACGATTCACTTTTTGAAAGCATCAATCTGCCAGAAGAAATAAAGACGGCATAAAGAACAAAGGTCTCAGCAGAAGTTGACCAATTTTATGAAGATATTTGTCCATACGACCAAAGAAAGTCAGAAGTGGAAAAGGGGACAGTGCAGGCGGAAAAACCAGCACAGGTGCAACCAAAAACAACTGCTGATGGCAAAAATGGAAAATAAAATTTGATTTGACAATTTTTCCCCGCTTATGTTACTATAAACATAACGGGGGATTTTTTATGTTTGGGAAAAAAGTTGATGAAGTTGAAAAAAGAAAAAAGATGAAAGAAAAACAACTGAAAAAGTTTTACAAAAGTCTTAAATTGAACAAAAATGCGACTGAAAAAGAAATTGACGAAGCGGTGCTTAGATTTGCAAAAACGTGCAAATATGGCTGGGGAGACCTGGTTTTAAGTGAACGACAAAAAGCAGACAGAAAGTTTATGCTTGATTTGTTTAGTTCAAATTATGCTCTTGTCGAATCTTCGAAAGTTCCAAAAGCTTTTCAAAACGACCAAGATTTTGTTTTGGAATTTTTGAAACTGAATGAAAAGAAAATACTTAACTCATCATACAATAAAAGTAAAAAAGTGGATGGTTATGAATATCGCAATATGCTTAAAGGTTTTGAATTGAGCTCCAATCCAGAATTTTTGGCGAGATTTGCTGAAACCTTTCCAGACTGCAATTTTTTGTCAGTGTTCTCAGACATTGCAAAAGATAAACTTTGCGTATATGGAACGCTTTTTGGGGAAGATAGGGAAAAATATAATCAAATGTTTGCTGAACTTCCACGGGCATTAGTTATCAGCCAAGCAAGACATTGGGGAAGGAAGGCTTTGAAATATCTTCCAAGTCAGAATCCAAACTTTATTGAAGCAGTTATCACTGGAATTGAATGTGATGGATTTGAGTCACTTTCTTGTTTGCCAAAAGAAATGATTTATAAAAACCGTGCCTTGATTGCGGTTGCAGCAAATTCTTACGAACAAAAAGATGACGCAATAAATGGGCTTAAACGTTATCTTGATATTACATTGTCTCCAGTTAGAGACAGTGGTGAGTGGAGTTTCTTGGATGTATCTTACTTTCCACTTAGAAAAGCAATTATAAAAGACGATTCGCTTTTTGAAAGCATCAATTTGCCAGAAGAAATTAAGACAGCATTGAGAGTTAGTGTCTCAAATAAAGATGCTAAAGAATTTTATGATAAAATTTGTCCATACGACGAGAGAAAAACAGAAGTAGAAAAGAAACCTGAGCAGTCAGAAAAACCAGCACAGGAGCAAACAAAAACTAATGCCGATGGTAAACAAAACAAATAAAATTGGACTAAAAACTTGACTTGGGCAGTATCTATATGCTATGATAAGCAAGATTAGTGACCTTGAAAGGTGGTGAGAAAAGAATGACAACAGTTAAAGTGGGAGAAAACGAATCTCTTGAAAGCGCTCTTAAAAGATTTAAGAGAAAGTGCCAAAAAGATGGAATCATCGGAGATATCAGAAAGAAAGAAGCCTATGACAAGCCAAGCGTTGCAAAGAAAAAGAAAAGCGAAAACGCAAGAAAAAGAGCAAGAAAAAGAGGCTAATATAAAAACAAAAAGCGAACATCTGTTCGCTTTTTTTAATTTTCAAAATGTTTATAATGACTAATGTTCGCATTATCTAATGCATTAGTCTATATATAAAAAATTTCTTTGTTCTATAATCTAATCAATCTAAAACCAGGGGGTAAGATATGAGTAAATTAAATCAAGAAGAAATTGCCGAAGTAAGACAAATGCTTGCAAAAAGGTTGATTGCACTGAGAAAGGGTAAGGGATTAACTGTTGCAGAGTTAAGTAAAATTATTGGTGTGTTGCCAAAAACAATTTTAAATTGGGAGAGTGGTAAGTCAAGAATGAGAATACGTTACTTGCCAAGGCTTGCAAAATTCTACAAAGTCAGTGTGAATTATCTTCTTTGTCTTGAAGATTAACATCGATTTATTCAGTAAATGCTTTTGAAAAATTGGGCGATTGTGGTACAATATCTATATGGAAAATTTTGACATCAATTCACTCAATGACGAGCAGAAACAAGCACTCTTTCAAACCGAAGGAGTTGTTTTGGTTACTGCTGGGGCGGGCAGTGGCAAGACAAGGCTTTTGACCCACAGGATTTGTCATTTGCTTGAAAAAGGGGTGTCTCCTTACAATATCCTTGCAATCACTTTCACAAATAAGGCGACAAATGAGATGAAAGAGAGAATTTCAAGGATGTTGAATCAGCGAATTTGGATTTCAACTTTCCACTCTATGTGTGTGAGAATTTTGAGAGAAAATATAGACAGACTTGAAGGTTATGACAAAAATTTCACAATCATTGCAGAAGCAGACAGAGACAAGATTTTGAAGGACTTGCTGAAAAAATACCAATGTGAAGATGACGAAAAAAACAAGGTCTCAATGCACCTTGACAACATCAAAAACAAGGGACTTGACATCGACGAATATTTTGATGCTTTACGAGAATATGACAAGAGCAGAAATCTGAAAATCTATGAGAGAATCTGTTTTGATTATGAAGAATATTTACACAAAAACAACTCTTTGGATTTTGACGATTTGCTGAATAAAACGCTGTTTTTGTTTCACAACTTCAAGGATGTTTTGCTTCATTATGCAAACCGTTTTGAATATATTTTGGTGGATGAATTTCAGGATACAAACTTGGTGCAATACAAACTGATTAAACTGCTTTCAAGCGTCCACAAAAACCTTTTTGTTGTTGGGGATGAAGACCAATGTATTTATTCTTGGCGTGGGGCAAATTTTCACAATATTTTCGAACTTAAAGAAGATTTTGATGATGTGAAAGTGTTTAAGTTGGAAAGAAATTATCGCTCTACAAAAAACATTTTGACCATTGCAAACAATGTGATTGCAAACAACAAAGAGCGTATGAAAAAGGAACTTTGGACAGAAAAAGATGCTGGGGACAAGCCAGTTGTTTTCACTGCTTTTGATGAGCGTGACGAAGCAATGTTTGTGGCAAAAACGATTGATGCTCTGCTTGCAGAAGGATACTCTTACAATGACTTTGCCGTTTTGATGAGAGTGAATGCACTTTCAAGACCAATTGAAGAAGCGTTGATGATGTACAAAACGCCATACAAGCTTTATGGTGGATTTAAGTTTTATGAAAGAGCGGAAATCAAAATGGTTTTGTCATATTTGTCAATTTTTGTCAATCCGCTGGATGAGATTTCGCTTCTTAAAATTATCAATTTCCCAAAGCGTGGGATTGGCGATGTGGCGATTGTAAAATTGCAGGAAGAAGCTGGCGAAAAACGCTTGCTGGAATATCTTTTGAGTGACAAATTTAAGTTTTCAAAATACTTTTCTAAACTTGAAAAATTTGTCGAAAATATAAAGTGCTTATATGAAAAAATGTCCACATATTCAATTACTGAATTTGTTGAGAGAGTTGTCAAAGTTTTTGGACTTGAACAGGCTTTTGCAGGCAAAGATGAAGAGTCTGTTGACAAGGTTGAAAACATTGAAAGTTTGCTCTCTGGCGTTCAGGAATTTGAAGACGATAATGAAGGTGCAACGCTTTCGGATTATCTTGCAAATGTGATGCTTAAAAGTGACAGTGATGAGATTCAAGAAAATGGTTTTGTGTCTGTTTCAACAATTCACGCTGTCAAGGGATTGGAGTTTAAGGTTGTGTTTTTGGTTGGACTTGAAGAAGGAATTTTCCCGCTTTCAAGAGCGTTCAACAGTGCCAGCGAGCTTGAAGAAGAAAGGCGTTTGATGTATGTGGGCATTACTCGTGCAGAAGAGAGAATTTACATCATTCACGCTGAGAAAAGATATATGTACGGCAAAAGCAACTATCAAAAGGAAAGCAGGTTTTTGGCAGAACTTGGAATAGTGTCAAAAGAAAAACCAAAACTTTTCAGTGTTGCAAGAGATTACGAAGAGAAAGAAGAGATGTTTGAAAGTGGTTTTAAGGTTGGAGACATTGTCTCCCACTCACGTTTTGGCAGTGGGAAAATTGTCAATATTTCTGATGACGGACTTGTGGCAGATATTGATTTTGACGACTTTGGCAGAAAGAGTTTGATGCTGAACTTGGCAAATCTTGAAAAGGTGGAGTAGGTTATGAGCGAGAAAATTGAACTTATGAAAGAGTTGATAAAGAAAATCGAACTCTACAACTATCATTATTACACGCTGGATGAGCCTATTGTCTCAGACAAGGAATATGACAAAGTTTATTATGAGCTTGTCGACCTTGAAGAAGAGACTGGCGTGGTTTTGCCAAACTCTCCAACACAAAGGGTTGGTGGAGAAGTTTTGAGTCAGTTTGTCAAGCGTAAACACGAACACAAACTTTACAGTCTTATGAAAGTGAGGTCTTTTTCTGACCTTGAAAAATGGCTTGAAGAGATGCGTGAATTTTCTCCAAAAACTGACTTTGCACTTGAATATAAATTTGACGGGCTTCAACTTGTTTTGGAGTATGACAAGGGAGAATTTGTCAGCGCGACAACTCGTGGAAATGGAGAAATTGGGGAAGATGTGACGGCGCAAGTTCGCACAATTTCATCCGTTCCTTTGCAGATTTCTTACAAAGAAAAATTGCTTGTTCAGGGCGAAGGAATGATGACTAAAAAAGCACTTGAAATATACAATCGCAAGGCGGATGTTCCACTTAAAAACGCGCGAAATGGTGTGGCTGGGGCGATACGAAATCTTGACCCAAAAGAGACCGCAAAAAGGAAATTGGATTTCTTTTGTTATTCAATTATTTTCTGTGAAAAACGCTTTAAAACGCAGAGTGAAATGCACGATTTCTTGAAAGAAAATGGCTTTAATGTTGGCGATTATTTCAAGCTCTGCAAGTCGCTTGATGAACTTGTGAAAAACATTGAAGAAGTTGGCTCAGTCAAGTCTTCTCTGCAAGTGGACATTGACGGAATGGTTATCAAAATCAACGAAGTTGCACCAAGGGAAGAAATTGGTTATACAAACAAATTTCCAAAATGGGCAAGAGCGTTTAAATTTGAAGCGGAAGAGACTTCAACAATGCTGGAAGATGTGCTTTGGCAGGTGGGAAGAAGTGGAAAGGTTTCACCTATCGCAGTCTTAGAACCTGTTGAGCTTGCAGGGGCAACAATATCTCGTGCAACGCTGAATAATATTGAAGATATCAGAAAGAAAAATGTCTTTTTGAAAAGCAGAGTTTTCATAAGACGAAGCAACGAAGTAATCCCAGAAGTTTTGGGATTGGCTGAAAAATACGAAGACTCAAAAGAGATTGCTGAACCAAAGACTTGTCCTTGTTGTCATTCTGTTTTAACCAAAAAAGGTCCGCTTTTGTTCTGCAAAAATCACGACGGTTGCAAAGAGCAGATTGTGGCAAGATTGACGCACTTTGTCTCTCGTGATGCGTTTGACATTGTGGGACTTTCTGAGAAGACCATTTCCCAGTTTTATGATGAGTTGGGACTTAGACATTTTTCTGACCTTTATTCACTCACAAAAGAAGAACTTGTTGGTCTTGAAAAGTTTAAAGAAAAGAAAGCAGAAAATGTGCTTTCTGCACTTGAAAAAAGCAAGCATATTGAATTTTCCAAATTTTTGCTTGGACTTGGAATAAGTGAAGTGGGAGTCAAAACTGCAAAAGACCTTGCAAAACGTTTTAAGGATTTAAATACAATCAAAAATGCTTCCTTTGAAGAAATTTTGCAGGTTGAAGATATTGGAGAGATAATTGCACAAAACATTGTGGACTTCTTTGCTGACGAAGACAACTTGAATGAAATTGAGCGTCTTATCGGGGTTGGGGTTACTCCAAAGCACAGTGACACGGTGAGAACAAACAAATTGGAAGGATTGACATTTGTGCTTACTGGCACACTGCCAAATATGTCAAGAAATGAAATGACAAAGTTTATTGAAGAGAACGGCGGAAAGACGGCATCATCCGTTTCAAAAAACACATCTTATGTGGTTGCGGGAGAAGAAGCTGGAAGCAAACTTGACAAAGCAAAGGCGCTGAATATTCCAATTTTGAGCGAAGAAGAAATGCTGAAAATGCTTTAAATAGAACAAGCGGAGTTATCCGCTTTTTTATTTGCATTAAATGTCGAAAATAAGTGATATATTATTAAATTGGGTATTGACAAACGCTTGCGGGGGGGGGTATAATTGCTCTTGATTAGGAGTGGTTATGAAAAAGAACGCAAGCGGAGCTGGAAGCAATACGGTTGATAAAGGCAGTAAAAAAAAGACATATTATGTCCCTACCAAATGGAGTGTTTGGAAAGATTTGCCAAAGGCTCTTCCAAATGATGAAGCAATCAAACTCATAAAAGAGTATCAAGAGTTTGGAGATGAAAAGGTTAGGGATAAAATCATTCTTCACAATATGAGATATATAACCTATTGGATAAACGCATATGGCAGAAGCATTATCAATTGTGTCACTCCAATTTATCCTTCTTTTGAAGATTTGCAACAAGAAGCAATTTTGATAATTATGAAAGCAATTGATTCTTTCAAACCTGAGTACACCTTTACATTCAGCACTTATTTTTCACACTCGATGAATAGTTTAAAGAAAATAAGAAGAAGCACAAAGGCTAAGAAAAGAGATGGAATAGTTGTGAGTTTGAATGAAACTGTCAAAAATGGTAAGCGAAAGGCTGATGAAGAAGGCTCAGAACGTATTGATGGGATTGCAGATGACAGATTTTCGGAAGATATTCTTCACGACAAGATTGAACTTCAATTTATACAAAAAGAAATCTTGCCACTACTCACAAAGACGGAAAGAGATATGTTTCAAGACGCTCTCATCAACGAGATGAAACAAGATGTTCTTGCTGAAAAGTATGGAGTATCTCAGGTGCAAATAAGTAGAATATTGGCTGGCATCAAAGACAGAATATGCGTGATGTACCTTAATGGAATCACTGATTTGGATAGAGCATTACGCGGTGTCAGAAGAAGTCAAAACAAGAGATATATCAGAAATCATTTAATCATCAACAAGTATGGTAAAGACTTTTTGGAACAGTATTTTCTTCCAACGCTTGCAAAAAATCAAAGAGAAGTTTTTGATAAATGTGTTCTGCGCTATTATGGGCAAAGCACAAAAGAGTTGGCGAAAACTGTGGGAATGAACGAAGGTTATCTAACTAATATGCTATTAAAATTAGAGAAAAAATTGCAGGAAGATGCGCCAAGACTTCAACAGATGCAGAAGGAAGGGAAATTGCCTAAGCCAAGAAAACTTCCACTTGCAGTTAAACAGAAAATCAATCGAAACAACAGACTTATGGAAGAATATGGTGGAAAACTCTTTTTGGCGAAGTACTTCTTGCCAATATTGCCAGATGTTGAAAAAAGAATTTTTGAAGCTGGGGTGCTTGAATATAACGGAGAATCAACTTCTCAACTTGCGAAAAAATGTGGTGTTAGCGATTCAAACTTTTCAACTAAACTTCCTATGATTTTGGAAAAACTTAAAAAGACTGATTTTGAAGTTTTGGTGGATTTGCAAGATAACGCAGAAAGGTTTGGTGGAGAGATTTCCACAGTGCAACCAACAAAGTTGGATGCCATAAAAGAGAGACTTCTTACAGTCGAAAAATTTGGTGGAAAAGAAAGGCTGAGACAATTGTTTTTGCCAGTGTTGCCAGAAGCACAGAGAAGAGTTTTGGAAGATATGTATTTGACGCCAAAATTTGACAGTTTTTCATCAATGGCAAACTATTATGAAATGAAAGTTGGTCCAATTCTTGTTGCCGAAAAGACTATGCTTGAAAAGTTGAGTGCAACAGACTTTAAAGAACTTGAAAGATTGCAAGCAAAAGCACAACAACAGTTGGAACTTGACCAATTCGACTCATATAGATTTGGGCGTAGTGACGGAATTGACATAGAAAAACTTGGTGGTGTGCAATTTTTAAAAGAAGTATTTGGGCAAAACCTGCAAGTTAATGCGCATAAAATCATTTTCGAAAGTTACATTCTTGACAGCAAGCCAATTAGAGATGTTTTGGAAGAGTTGGGACTTCCACCAAAAGCGAAAGACTATGTCCAAAAGACATCGCAAACGATTATTGCTAGGCTAAAATATTTAAAGTCGCAGCATAAAGATTATGAGCAAATGGTGAAAGATTTCTACGCAAGGAAAGAGTTTGAGAAACTTCACCCAGAAGATTTTGAAAAACTTGCACTCCCTGTGGAAGAAAAACCAGTCCCAGTTGTGGAAGAACAAATTGATTTGTCAAATGTTGGAAATGTTGAAATTGGTGCAAAGCGTCGTGCATTTATGGAAGAGTTTATCAAGCAATATGGCGAAAAGAAAGAACTTATCCAAAAGTTTATGCCAAGCTTGAAAAAAGTTGTCCAACAACAAGTCTTCTTGGGGTGCTTCTTGGAAGGAAAATTGGATGCGGAAGTTGAAAAACAGTATAAACTTACAACTTTGGAACTGAAAGACTCTAAGAAAGTTGTTTTGCAGGCTCTTGAAAAATATAAGGACGGAAAAGAGCAGAAGAAACAAAATGATGGTAGAACTAGGGGTAAAAAATAAGCTCTTTTTGTAAATATTTCTTAAAAGTGGAAATTTTGTCCGAAAATATTGATAATCCGTGCTTTTTGTGGTATACTAATCATATACGAAGGAGAAGTTATGGCACTTGAACAAAAATTTCCAGCACCATTTGGAAAATGTCCAATCTGTGGGCAGTTTATGTCAGTTGAGATGCTTCCTGTCGGACTTTCAAAGAAAAATGAGAAAGGAAAACAGAAGATTATGCCTGTTTTTGATTCTGCATTAAGTCAGACAATCAGGTGGTCAGGGGAAATGCTTGCAAGAATTATTATTTCTGCTGCCACTGCGGAAACGGCATCAAACATTGTTTCAGATAGGCACTTATACTACACCTGCAACAATAAAGAATGTCCAGCTTGCTATTCTCCAAAATCTCCATACTATTTTGATAAAAATGTCCTTGGTGGGTTTGAGCTTATTGGAGACCCAGTTGGCTTTACGACGGCTATGCTTATGACAATATACAAGATGAAGAAAAAAAAGAAAAAGCTTGCTAGGAAAGGATAATAAATTGATATTTGAAAGGGGCGGATTTCGCTCCTTTTTTTATTTAAAAAATTGGGAAATATTCTTTTTAAAATAATATGAAAATCACTTGACAAAATAGGGTTGATAAAGCTATAATAACAGCGTGTTTCGTTGTCGGAAACAATGCTTTGGTTTTGTGAAAGAAATTCCGCAAGGCAAAAGAGCATAAACAAACAACAGGTGGGTGTCCGTGGCACCGTTTTAGGAGAACGTACTTTGAAACAAACCACCGATTTGAAGGAAATTTTTTCAAAGTCATAAAAACAAAAAGAAACAAGTAAGGCAAGGAGCAAAATTTTTATTGGACGGGAGTTTAGTTTGCTAAATGACCTACAATCAAAATTTTTAGCGACACCGCATCACGAAGTTTATTTCTGTTTTTGGATTGTGTTGTTCGTGTTTCGTTTAAAAAGCATTTTCATTGGCACGAACTCGTTTTCGTGCCTTTTTTTAGGACACAGGTGTAAAGTCGATGCAAAATTGCATACACCGAGAAAAAACTATTTAAGGAGAAAAAGATGCCTACATTTAACCAATTGGTAAGAAACGGAAGAAAAAGTTTTGAAAAGAAGAAGAAAGCTCCACTCTTGGAAGAATGCCCACAAAAGCGTGGTGTTTGTTTGTCAGTTAGAACTGCAACTCCAAAGAAGCCTAACTCAGCTCTTCGTAAGATTGCCAGAGTAAAACTTTCAAATGGTCAAGAAGGAACTTGCTATATTCCTGGAATTGGACACAACTTGCAAGAGCACAGCGTTGTTCTTGTTCGTGGCGGACGTGTTAAGGACCTTCCTGGTGTGCGTTATCACATCATCAGAGGTACA
>CAZIPJ010000021.1:0-17337 GCA_964541365.1 uncultured Lachnospiraceae bacterium | reverse complement strand
ACCCCTAGAACTTTGCAAATTTCATAAGTCAACTTGCTCTTATATTCTACATTAAAATTTTTAGAAAGTCAATAAATTTGTAACGAAACATCAAACATAAATTTTCTCAATAAAAAAACACCCGCTGGGTGTTTTTCTTATTTTGATTTTTTGTTTTTGTCTGACTCTTTTTTGTATTTGCATCCAAGGTCAATCATTCCCATTGAAATAATTGCCGAGATGATAAGCCAAATGCAAGCAAGCAAAACCAAAACATAAATTGCAATCGCCCAGCCATTTCGTGGTGCACCACAAATCCAACCCACAAGGTTGAAATTGAAAATCCCGACAAGTCCCCAATTAAATCCGCCGATAAGGGCAATCACAAAAGCAATATAGTTTGCAATAATCATTTTCCACTCTCCTTTGAAAATATTATTGCTCAAAAGAAAAAAATTAAACAGCCGAAACTGTTTAATTATAATACTGAGAAATATCTCTTGTTCTCCAATCCTTGTCAACTTTCACAAAGAGTTTAAGCATACACTTTTTGTCCAAAAGCTCTTCAACATAACTTCTGGTATGTCCGCCAAGAGCTTTCAAAAATTCCCCGCCTTTGCCGATGATAATGCCTTTGTGCTGTTCTCTTTCACAAACAATGTCAACATCAACAAAAACAGTCGTATCCGTTTCTTCAAACCTTGTCACAACCACCGCAACACCGTGTGGAATTTCTTTGTCCAAATTTGTAAGAAGATATCCCCTGACATTTTCAGCAATCAAGAAATTCAAGCTCTTGTCTGTGTATAAATCTTCGTCATAGATTGCATCTCTTTCAGGCAGAAAATTAAGAATTGTCTCTTGTAAGATATCTAAATTTTTACCACTTGTAACAGAAATCTGCATCGTATCAAGCGGACATTCCACTTGTTTTTTATCTACCTTAGTTGAAAGCAAAACAACATTTTCACATTTCTCTTGAAGCATTTTGATGTAATCAAGTTCTTCATCATCCAGTTCTTTTGTTCCATCAAAAAGATAAAGCACAACATCAGCAGACGCAATCGCACTTCTAACATTTTTCATCATAAACTTGTCCAACTTGTTTTCGCTGTGATGAATGCCAGGAGTGTCAACAAAAATCATCTGATAGTCCAGACCATTTTTTATTCCTATAATGGAATTGCGAGTCGTCTGGCGTCTGTGAGAAACAATTGCAACTTCTTCACCTACCAAAGCATTAACCAAACTGCTTTTGCCAGCATTTGGTCTTCCAAGCACTGCAACATATCCGCATCTCATCTTGAAACTCCGTATGCACTAAGTGCTTTCTCTGTCGCCTGTTTCATAATTTTCTCATCATCTTCTTCGATGTGGTCATAGCCCAAAAGATGAAAAAGTCCGTGAACTGCCAAGAAACAAATTTCTCGCTTCAAACTGTGTCCATATTCCTTTGCTTGTCTTTTTGCAACTTTTTTGCAAATGACGATGTCTCCCAAAAAGAGCATATTGTCATCAGGATTTCTCTCCGCATCAAACTCCGAAAGTCTTTGAGAATATGTCTTATTTAGATTTGGAAAAGACAACACATCAGTCACTTTGTCGATATTTCTAAACTGTTGATTCAGTCTTTTGATTTCATCTTCGTCCACAAAATTTACTGACACATTAACCTGTGAGAAGTCTTCATCCAAAGTCTTTCCAGCGGTTTCAAAAAGCTCTGATATTCTTCTTTTGTATGGAAACATTTTTCCTTCAACCAGCATAGTATTCTCCTATTTCTTCATCAGTAACAATACAATAGTTGACAATGGTGACTCCACTTAAATGCCTTATTGTATAGTACTCATCAATTATTTTATCACAATCAGAGCATTTTTCCAAGGCATTTTCTCTTGCTTTTTTCAAATACTTTTCTTTAACATCTTCAAAATCACTTTCAACAATTCTCTCTTTAACTTCAAAATATTTCGTCTTTTTGAGCTTAAATGGCAAAAAGTTGTTCTTTGATAAATCAGACTCTTCTGTCTCAACTTCATACTTCTCAAAATTGTTTTCTGCCTTAAAACTGTAAATCTCCAAGCCAAACAGCGTAACAACACTTTCTTCACAAGTTTGCCCCGTCCTGTATACTTCGACAAAGTTGTCACAGTGGTCAGCGCTGCCTTCATTGTACACATCTGCATATATTGTTGCTTTTGCTTCAACTTTCATAAGTTCCCCAGAAGAATCAACAACAAAAGGCTCAACCAAGACATCCCCGCACTTTACAATATCTCCCACTTTGACATTGAGTGTTCCTGAGATAAGTTCAATCTTTGTGATTTTGGCATCTTTTGTTGAAACAATAGGTTTAAATTTGCCGTACATCTCGTTTGGAAGAAGTTTTTCTTTGATATTAACAACCAAGGTTTGCCCTTTAATTATGCAAGAAACAAAGCTGATTTCATCAAAATTGTTAAGCAGTGCAATCTCAACTTGACGAGTTTCAAGTTTTGATTTTTTTCTATTAAAATTTGAGTTGATGAAAGTTACGACACTGTTCTTGTCCAATTTCTCAGTCCCCAAAATCTCATATTGCCACACAAACTGGCTTTGGACAGCAAGAAACACTGCAATAACGACTATTGCGAAAACAAGACCAATCGAAGACGCTACTTTTGAAAAATTGCTTAATAGTCCGGAGTGCTCAACACTTAAAACTTCAATATTTTTGTCTTTAAGCACTTTTTCAAGCTTTTTATGTTCCGTAAAACCACAAGAAAAGCAAACTTCTTTTTCGTTTATTCGCTCAATCTTTGAGATTGAAAAATCTTTATAAATGGAGTTGAATAATTTTTCTTGATTTAGGGATTTTACGTGAAATCTGGATTCATTCTTGATTTTCATCACACCTGCTCCACCTTCTTAATTGTCCCACAAATTTTCAAAGTATTTTCGCTCAACTCAGAAAGCACAAGGTCTTTTCCTTCCACCATAATAACCGCTTTCTTCACCTTGAAAGAAATAATTTCTTTTGACAGAGTAACAAGCCCCAAATGACCTTCCACATACAGAATTTTGCCCGAGATATTGACAAGATTGAATGAGTCCAATTCCATTTTATTTGTATTTTTTAAATTGTCTTTAACTTCATTAAAAAAATTAAACATAAATCACCTTGTGGTATTTTATGTTTTTGAAGAGCTATAAAGAATAAAAAATGAAGATTTAATCAATCTTCACTATTTTTTCTCTCAAAAATATCATTTAAAATAAAGTCTTGAACAGTTGGAGACAAGTCTTTAATCATATCTTGCACTTGTTCTCTCGTCTTTCCCTTTAAACTGTCAAAGTCAAAATCCATCAGTGCGTCAATATCCTGTTGTTCTTCATCTGTAATGTCATCAACTTCTTCTCGTTCAAATCTTTCTTGTTCTTCTTTTAAAAATTGTTCATAAGACTGCATCTTGTCTTCAAAAAAGTCTTCGCTCAACCCTTTTAAAAATTCATCTTCCCCGCCAAATTTAGCAAAGTCATCTTCCACATTTTCTCCAACATCCGTCAAAGAGAAATTTTCAAGTTGTGCTTCAATTTCCTTTTCTTCTTTAACTACTTCTTTCTCTGCTTCTTTCAAATCTGTCTCCAATTCTTTGGAAACAGGTTTAACTTTTTTTTCTTTTTCAAGTCTAAGTCCAATAATTCTTTGATTTCTTTTTCTTCTGCGCCAGAAAAAGTAGAAGACAACAAGTCCACATACAACAACAATCGCAACAATGTATAATGCAATCATACGCCTACCTTCTATTTGGAATATCTTTCTTGTCCAAGAGTTTTCTTCTCATCTCAGTGTCGGCCTGCAAGTTTTCAAGTTTGTAATAGTCAATCACATCCTTGATTTTGCCTTCTTCAATCGCCTTTATAATTGCCTTTGGCACTTCGGCTTCATTTGCAATCGTCTTTGCACGCATCTCTTCTGCTTTTGCCTTCATTTCCTGTTCAACAGCAACCGCAGTCAGTCTTCTGTGTTCAAGCTGATTGTTTGTGATAATTCTCTGCTTTTCAATTTGTTCTTTTTCTTCAAGAAGTGCTTTATTGATTCCCAAATCAATGTGAATAACATCGGCTGAAACCAACTCATACTTGGAGTCTTCGTCAATTCCCGCGTCGAAAATCGCCTTATCAAGAAATTGTGGTTTTGCAGTAAGGTCAATTGCTTTTTGAGTATTTGCAATTTTTGTGACAACAGCTTCCACTGCCCTTGCTGAAATGGTCTCAACATTGACACCATTTAAATAGTTTGAAATAACAGTTTTCAAAGTCAGTGAAATTTTAACATTGATTTCTTGCTTATCTTGTGCAACTGCCGTGATAAGTGGAATTTCAATAACTTTTGGATTGACGCACTCTTTAACAACTTCAAGAAAATCCATTCCTGCAATATCAACCGCTTTTGCAAATTCAAGGTCAACATCAAGCTTTGCACTGCTTGCAGCATTCAGCCCTTCAATGATATTTATAGGATGTCCACCACCAGCACTTATTAGTTCAAGCTGATAGAAAGAAATATTAAGTTTGGATTTCTTTGAAAGAATGTATGCTGTGACAATTTCATCATATGGTTCTTTCCTGAGTTTCATACTTATAAGCTTAAACGCAGAGACATAAATCCCAGAAAAAAGTGCCATAAAATAGACTTTTTTAGGCATCATAATGAAAATTGTCAACAGAAATATAAACAAAACACCAGCTATAACAACGCCAGCTATTGCTCCACCACTCATACAAACTCTCCTTATCTTTTTTTATTGTATCACAACAAAATAATTTTGTCCATACCATAAACAAAAGAAAAGAGCGATTTTGCTCTTTTCTTAAAGTTTAGCTCAATAATTTCATCATCTTCCAAGTTGTCTCAAACTTACTCATTTCAATCTTCAAACTCATTGATATTTCTGAAACATACCTTAAAGTCATAGCTGTACCCTGTCACTGATGGGTCTTTGACAATGTCAAAGTAAATTTCAATGAAACTGCATCCGTCACTTCCAGCAAACATTTTTTCATTCAGAGTGCCATATTGACCAAGAGTTTTTGAATCATTGAGTTTGTAATATTCTCTTGCCCTGTCAAGTCCTGACAAGTATTTTGAAGTCTTAAAAGAAATATTTGGAAGCAAACCTATGCTTGGTGCAAATGGATTGAGTACCCCACCACCAATGTCGTTGTTGAATTTTCTAAACTTAACGCTGTGTGGTTCGATATGAACATTGTTTGGTCCATCTTCGTCATCACCAATCAAAAACATCGACTGGTCAGATATATCTTCTCCATTTTCATCTTTAAGAGTTCCGTTCTTGCCATAAGCAATCTTCATTTCTTCCTGCTTATCAACAACAACTTTGTTTTGAATATGGTCGTAATAACGGAATCCAACATTGATTGTTATGCCATCTTCAAACATCTTTTTGCTTGGGTCGTTGTTTTCAAAGTATTCAAAATCAAGCCATATATTTGAAAGGTCCTCTCCAATAAGCTCGTCACCTGGGTATATTACAAGACTTTGGTATTCTGCGGCATCAATATTCTTGAAAGCTACGGAATCATCATTTTCACCATTAGAATTGATATAATTAGCAAAGAAGTAGTTGTCTTTATATTCTGTTATCATTGATGCAGAGAAACCATTACTAAGTGTCAACTTGTTGATACTTCCATCTTCTCCAACTGAATAACCAATAGGAGCTTGCTCACAAGCATAGCGAACAATGTTGTTTACAATTGCATCATAATTCCTGTTGAATTCAAGTGCAGTAAGGTCGGGTTTTGCCAAAGTTTCTCTTGTCCCGCCACCATTGTCTTTGCTGGCAATCCTTGCGATATTAACAACATCAGAACTGTTTTCTCCAATCACTTTTTCAAGAATAAATCTTTTAATTTGTTCAAGGTTTTTCTCAACTACCCCAACATATCCACCAATTTCAGCGTATCTATCTTTTGCAATTTGAAGTGCTTCTGTGATTGGGACATTGTTCCCCCAGCCATCAACCGTAATTCCAGAAACAAAGCCGTCAGAGCCATAAGTGATATGAAAATTGAAATATGGTGCATCCGCTGCGTTTATGACACCATCAACAAGTTTTCCGTCTTCATCATAAGTGTGATAGTCATAACCAAGGACAAACATATAAATTGCGTATTCCATTGCATCTTGGAAATAGTTGATTGGTTCAGCATCAGCTTCATTCGCTTTTCCATAGAATGGTGAAGAGTAATAATTTACAACATCAGGGATGACAGTATCTGTTTTATTTACAGCATTTCCAACATAAGCAGAAGAGAAATTTGGATATGGGATAAGTTCCCAACTTATGTTAGTATCAAAAGCTGTCAACCAAGTGCCACTGAAAGTTACATCCACATTTTGTCCATTTTTGTTGTATCCGCTTGGTGCGAGCTTTTTAAAATAAAGTCCTTGTGCATCACTTGCCCCTGCAACATCCTGAACCTTCCAATTCCAAGAGTCATTCAAATTAAGAGAAACAACTTGACCTGTCAAAGCAGTTCCCTCAGAATTGTAAATATCTTCAACTTTATTGATTGTGTATCTTATACTGTCATAGAGATAATACTGCTCATTATTTACAAACTTACCATAAGTTTTATCTCCAATAAGTGCAGCAAATCCATTATCCAAATCTTCATCTTTTGGAGAACTGATTCTTTCATCAAACGAGCTTTCTTCATAGCCATAATAGAGAGCGTTCAAAATATCTCTTGCATATAAATTGTAATAGTTTTCAGAGAATTCTCCCACTGCATCCGCAAAAGAGTAATCTGCTGGTCTTGAAAGCACTTTTGTGCCGGCAATATCAGGCATATCTCCCGCATCATCACCAGAGCTGCCACCGCCATTACAAGATGACCAGCCGGCGCAAATCAAAAGCAAAAAACTCATCAGAATTGATAAAATGCTATAAAATTTTACACCTTTCTTCTTCATATTTTTATATTACCACAAATCCTTCAAAAAAACAATATTTTAGACAAAATATTTTAAGATAAAGAAAAAGGTTTGAAACAAAATTCAAACCTTAAAATCTTATTTACATCTTCCTTCATCTTTCACAATAGAAATTTCTTTTTCTTCTGTCTTATAAAACTCTTTATCAACACTGATTGGCTGTGATGCCTTTCTAGCCAAGAAATTCTGTTCTGTCCCTGTTATGATAGTTTCAATAGGAGTTTTAGTTGAAGACATAGTTGTTACAAGTTCAGTAGAAACGAAATATACATCTCCAGTTTCTTTATTCAAAACAATACCACTGAGTCCAACAAAGTCAATATTGCCCATATCATAACCGCTTGAACCTGTTGGGACAATATTAGATTCAAAAGCGACCAAAACTTCCGCATTTCCGATTTCGGTCATAGGTTCAGTCCTAGTATTTATTCCATAAGGTTGTGAACCATAAACTGCAAGTTTATTTGCAACTTTTGCAAACGCAGTTTTTAAGCTTTCTTGATATTCTTCATCAAAGGATTGTTGCTTAATAACTATTGTTGAATATGGTCTGTCAATATTGTCAGCTGCAATTCCACCAATCCAAGCTTGTTTATCACTTGAAAGAGACTCAACAGCGGATTTTGAAATTGATATAATATCAAAGATTTTTGCTCCACTGATTGAAGATGCAACCACTCCCAAAACAATTGAATCGCCACTTGTAGAAACAAACTTAACATCATCAGCAGATGCCGCAGCACCACTTGTGATTGAAGCGTACAAGTTTTGGTTTTGTCCTTCTTTTGTTGTGTTGAGTGCAGTTTTCAAAGTCTCAGCCAAAAGCTTTGTGTTGTAAACACGGTTTCCGTTTGCATCAACCGCATAAATCTTATCTTCACCAACAACTGGTTTTTCTGGGTCTGGCTTTTCAGGACCAACAGGCTCTTTGTCAGTGTCATCAACAATAAGTCTTTCATCTGGCAAAGAGAATGTTGTCGTTCCCACTTCTGAAACTGTATATGAAACATCTCCATTTACAAGTTCCAAAGAGTCGTCACTCACAACAACGCTATACTGTGCATTTCTGAATGTTGCAGTGAAAGCATTTGTATCTTCATTGTATGCTGTCAATTTTGCATTAAGCAAATCTGAATACACAATTGCATTCACATCAACTTTCTCTGCCTTGGTCTTGTGATAATACATATCTTCGGCATCATATTCAAGCTTGAAAGTTTGGTTTGATTCTTCATAAGAATAAATCCCGCGTCTGTCCCCATTTTCACGGAAACGAACTGTTGTCCCATCAATTTGATAGATATCTTTTGCTCCATTTTCAGTGATTGAATATGTGTAATTTTGTTTAGCACTCAAACTTGCAACAAAATCGTCATAGGCTTTTGTGTCCAAAACTGGTGTTGTAGGAACATCTGGTGTTGGTTTAACTGGCGTCTCAATAGATGGACCTGGGTTTGGTTTTGGGTCATCCTTTGCCTGAGCACAAGCAGAAATTGAAGTTGATATAAAACCACACAAACTAAGTGTAACCATTACTTTCAAAAATTTCTTCATATGATTTCCCCCGTTTAACTATATAATTATTCTACCATAAAACAATATGCTTTGCAATACTTTTTTGTAAAATATTTTACAATCCCGCTCTCATAAAGAAAAACAAGTATTGCTGAGCATAACCAGAAAGTTCTCCAAATTCTGCAACAAGGTTTTCTCTAACTTTTTCACGATTGTCAATATGAGTATAAAATCTGTCGTACATTTGTTCAATCCAAGTGTCAACAGGGAAGACATCTCCCCTGCCAAAACCAAACAAAAGCACACAGTCAGCAACCTTTGGACCAACCCCAATTAGCGAGATAAGATTTCTCCTAAGTTCTTTTGTTGGCAATTTATCCCACTGCAAAAGTGTGTTTTCATCAACCTGCCTAAGCACCCCATAAAGGTACTTCGCTCGATATCCAGCGCCAAGCTGGGCAAAATCGGCTTCTGTCGCTTTCAAAAGTTCTTCTCTTGTTGGAAAAGCGTAAAATCCATTCATTCTTTTTCCATACTTTTCTCTTATGCGGTTTAATATCATCTTGATTCTTTTGATGTTGTTGTTTGCAGACACAATAAAGGAAATCAAAGTCTCAAACAAGTTCTGTTTCAAAATTCTAATCCCATACCCATACTTTATCGGTTGTTTCAAAATCTCAAAATTTGACAATTTCTTCTTAATGCCAGAGTAATCTGTCTTTAAATCAAAAAATTCTTCAAAATACTTTGGTGCTGTTGTTTCAATCACAAAGCCTTCATCTGTCTCAACGAGCTTCGCTCTCCTGTCAGTGGACAAAACAACATAATTCCCGCTTTCATCTTTATAGAATGAAAAAATCTGACCACATTCCAAAATGTGCTCTGGATTAAAATCTTCCTTGCCAAAAATTGTTATTTTGTTTTTTTCAATTGTATATCTCATTTTTTCTTCCTTTTGCAAAGAAAAAAGGGCTTCAAAAGCCCTTAAATTATTCAGCAACAACTGAAACGATATCTTTTCCTTTGCCTTTTCCGAATTGAACTTTTCCGTCTTTAAGAGCGAAAAGTGTATAATCCTTTCCAATTCCAACGTTTGTGCCAGGATAAATCTTTGTGCCACGTTGTCTTACAATGATTGAACCAGCAGTCACAAATTCGCCAGCATAAGCTTTCACGCCAAGACGTTGACCCTTAGAGTCTCTACCGTTCTTTGTGCTTCCGCCACCTTTATGGTGAGCAAAAAGTTGTAAATTAACAAACATCTTCTCTAACCTCCATTCTAACATTTTTCTTATAATTCTTTGCGATATCTTCCAAAGTTTTTTCCATAGAGTTTAAAACCGCTTGGGCTTTTTCATCTTGAAAATCTTTCAAGCTTACTGTCATAAATCCGTCTTTAATGTCAAATTCAACATCAAGCTTCAAAACTTCTTTAAGTCCAACAAGTGCCATCTGTGCCGCTGTTGAAATGCCCGCACAAACGATATCACTTCCACTCTCAGCAAATCCGCTGTGTCCTTTGATTTGATATCCGCAAATGTATTCGTTCTTTTTAAAAATCGTAATCTTAGTCATAATTACATCTTAATTGAAACAATCTTGATTTCTGTCCAAGGTTGTCTGTGACCTTGCTTACTGCGAACGTTTTTCTTAGGTTTATATTTGAAAACTACAATCTTATCACCTTTTCCGTGAGCGAGTACTTCGGCCAACACTTCGGCTTTTGCAACCGTTGGTGTTCCTGCAACAGTTTTGTTACCATCTGAAACCAAAAGAACATCAAGTTTCACTTTGCTTCCAACTTCGCTATTAAGTTTTTCAACTTTAAGCACATCGTTTTCTGTAACATTATACTGTTTTCCACCAGTTTGAACCACTGCGAACATAAACATTACCTCCTCTATCCAAACTCGCTGTTAGGGTGGCATCTGTGATGCTTTTTATTGTGAAAAAGAACTTTAACACAATAAATTTTTCTTTCAAAACCCTTTCCAAGCGGATACTTTGATATTTTAACAAAAATCAACATATTTTGTCAAGAGATTGAACTCAATTTGTCCACATAAATTACTTACAAAAACAAAGTTTGATGAAACACCTGAAAAAATCAAATTTTACAAGCTAAATTATCTCTCCAATTTGGCTAAATAAACCTTAAAATAATCTGGAAGTTCCACTTGAAACTGCATAAACTCTTTTGTTCTTGGATGAGTGAAAGAGAGTTTGTAAGCGTGCAAAAGTTGCCCAGCAAGCCCCTTCTTCTCCTTTCCATAAAGCTTGTCGCCAACGACCGGATGTCCAAGATGCTTTGCGTGAACACGAATTTGATGAGTTCTGCCAGTTTGAAGCATAAACTCCACCAAACAAGTATTGTCAAAATATTTCAAAACCTTAAATTTTGTAATTGCAAGTCTTCCATCAGCCTGCACAGAGATTTTCTTTCTGTCTTTTGGGTCTCTTTTTAAATATGTCTCAATCTTTCCTTCGCTGTCTTTCAAATGACCTTCAAGCAGCGCCAAATAATTTCTGTGGCAAGTCTTGTTTTTTATTTGCTCAGCCAAACTTACGTGTGCCAAATCGTTTTTTGCAACCACCATAAGTCCGCTGGTGTCCTTATCAAGACGATGAACAATCCCTGGCCTGAGTTCCCCATTTATTCCACTAAGGTCAGAAATTCTCATCAAAAGACCATTGACAAGTGTTCCACTTTTTGTGGAAGTGCAAGGATGGACAACAAGTCCCTGCGGTTTGTTGACAACGACCAAATCTTCGTCTTCATAAACAATTTCAAATTCAATATTTTCCGCTTCTGTTGAAATTTTTTGTGGTAGTACTGACTCAATTTCAACAGTTTGACCGTTTTTAAGTAAAAGACCAGCCTTGCTTGGCACTTTCCCATCAACTTTTATAAGACCTTTTTCAATAAGATTTTTGATATGAGAACGAGAAAAGTCAGAAAACATCTCGACTACAAAAGCGTCAAGTCGTTTTCCGACATCTTGCTCACAAACGGTAAATTTTTCGTTCATCTTATTTGCCACCCTTGGACTTTTTAGCCTTTGCTTCTTTAACAAAGTATACAATCAAGTAAACAACCAAAAGTACAACCCCAACACAAAGAGCAACATCAGCAAAGTTGAAAATAGGGAAACTCTTCCAAAAATCGAATTCAATCATATCTCTGACATAGCCAAATCCAAGCCTGTCATAAAGGTTTCCAGTACAACCTGCAAAAAGGAAACCAAAAGTTATATTCAAAAGCCAAGTTTTGTTTTTTTCTCTAATGTAATACACCACAAAAATAGCAAGAAAAACAAAAGTAAGCACAATCAAGAAAACTTGTTTCCCTGCAAGCATTCCCCAAGCAGCACCATAATTGTGTACAATTCTGAAATTAAAAAGCTTAGGAATAACTGTGACGCTTTCCCCATTTGCCAACTTTGCATCAAAGACATATTTTGTCACTAAATCCAGCACAAGAACGGCAACAAAGATTGCCATCATAATACCGAATTTAATCCAATCTTTCTTTTTCAAAAACTTAGCCCCTTACTTTTTTGTATTTTTTCTTCAACTTGTCAAGATTTTCGTCTTCAAAATATCTTTCCGTATAACCACAATCGCAACATACATATCTTGTTGTCAAGATATCTCCTTTTAATGCACCGATTTTCTCGCAATCAACAAATTTTTCTTTTCCATCTTGCGAAAAAACCAAAATTTCACTGCTGTTACACTTTGGACAAGAACCACTTTTCATAACTACTCTCTTTCAATTTTCATATTTTTAGGCAAAAAAATGTAAAGATTTTTATCAACTTCTTCCGTAGAAGCCCCCAAAACAGCAATCATACCATTTAAATAATTCAATGCTTTGTTTTTATCTGCATTGGTGCAAGTACGAAAATCAAGAAAAAATGGAGTGTTTTTCTTTAATAGCTCGGCTTTTTCCTTGCAGTCATCAAAATCTTCCGGATAAAAAACACGCACACCGTCAATTTCTTCTGGCATATCTTGCTTGATTTTCAAATTATAACTTGCTTTTTGTGGATTTTTCTTCTTTGCAACAGTTTTCACATCGTCGCTTTCAAACCCAAAAAATTTGTAAATATAGTTCATAAGTCCCATAATTTTTTCTTCCTATTTCATCATCATTAAAACTTAACTAAACAAATTATAACACATTAGATATTTACAACAAAACAAATTTTGCGCTCAAAAATGGTGTTTTTGTCAAATTGACCAACTTTTTCCATTTTAAAAGCAAGAAGCCATTAAAATCAATAGAAAATTATCGAAATTTTCAAAAATTGGGTCTTGAAATTTGTTATATACAATGATATAATACACCTGTAAAAGCCAAGGAGAAAATATGAGAACACAAAAACATTTTGACAAATCAAAATTTAGAGATGAAACGAGCATCGCTTATGACTTTGCAAGACTTTCTTTTGCATTTAAATTGATTTCCAAACAAGTTAACGCAAAGAGCTATGAAATGTCTGACCAGATTTATGACCAAACAATTAAAACTCAACTCAAAGAAATCAACAAAATTGAGACTGATTCAGTTCCATATTTGATATATACAGTTTCAACAAGCAAAGCAGAAAGCCTTATTGCTTTAAGTCTTAATAAATGCAAAAAATTGGAAAATGCATTTTCTACATACAAAGCAGGTACAATTGGAGCAGTTCACTCAAAATATGTTGAAGTGGCAAACATTTTAAAATTTGAAATTTCACTTAATTCAATTCTCATTGCAAACGGAAACTTAAATGTTGCAATGAAGAATGCTGCCAGCATCATTAAAAAAGCAAAAATGAATCGTGATTCTGATTATATCATTTTCAACAGTGCAGCAGCAGTTGCACAAGCTGACGGAGTCAAACTTACTCAGGGGAGAAATAAAAAATTAATCTTTTGTTGTAAAAATGACACTCTTTTTACAGCTGGGAAAGGTCAATATTATATTAGCGGCTTTGAAAGAGCTTTCTTTGAAGCTTTTAAAAACAAAGCTTATGATTGTTCATTTGAATACTATTTCCAAGGAGATAAAAAGAACCAACTTTGCGTGTACTCTGGAAACACAAGATGTCCGAATAAAAGTAAATTTGAAGTTCTCAAAGAAACAAATATGTACTCTGCAATTGAATCATTAGCGAATGAATGTGACTGTGATTTATATTTCTATGTCGACTACCAATTTGTAAGAAATGGGGATGATTTACTTGATACCATTGTTAAAAATAAAAGTTTGAAACAGCTATCTATCTCATCTGCCTTCCATATGTCAGATGCGTATAAATATGTAGAGCAGCATAATGGTTCTTTCAAAGGTACTACTCTTACCCATTTGCCACTGTCAACAGACAACTATGCTGCCTATGTATATTTTGAAAAAGAGTTCAGTGATGTTGCAAAATCCATAGAGGATTCAAAAGACCCTAAGACAAAAACTGACCCAAACGGCGAAGGAAAATAAGAGCAAAATGCTCTTTTTTTATTAAGATTTTTAAAAATTTTTTATAAAGGTATTGACAACTCCCCCCCCC
Organism: uncultured Lachnospiraceae bacterium; assembly: GCA_964541365.1. Classification (GTDB taxonomy): domain Bacteria; phylum Bacillota; class Clostridia; order Christensenellales; family UBA1242; genus Caccovivens. Next base: position 3,285 of record CAZIPJ010000021.1, on the reverse strand, counting down.
GTGTTATACTCAGCTAGAAATAGAAATTATTTCGTAAAAGGAGAGATAAATAAAATGAGTAAGGAACAATCGTTTGAACGCTGGTATGACAAAAGCAAAACTCTTTGTGAGAATTTAGAACGTTTCAGTGCAATTTGTGACGAGTTGCAAGCAGGTGCAATTCTTTCAAAGCAAAAGGAATCTGGCTCCATTGTTGAAGATGCACTTAAAATTTTTGCTGGGCTTGTGAACAAGTGCGAACAAAGTGAATTTGGCAAAGATGAAGAAACATCTTTGTGTGTTGCTACATCAAACTTGGAACTTTTTATTCGAGCAGTCACAATAAAAAATGTTGATGGAACAAAAGAAACAACTACAAAAATTCCAGAAGAAGTGATGCAAGACAAAGTAAAAAGCAAGATTGTAAAATCTCTGAGTGTAATCAATTCTGAAGCTTTATGCTTGGGAATCACCGTGCCAGACACACTTAAATTAGACACACAAACCTGTGAAACAACGCCTAAACCAACAGCCAAAGCCCCAAGCAAAAACAACGGCAAATAGAAACATACATCAATAAAAATTCAACAAAAAAAAGACCCATTTCGGTCTTTTTTTATAAACACAGACATTTGTGTAGTGTGGTCAAAATGTGGACATAAAATCAAATTAAGAAAAAATATCTCTTTATTTTTCTTTGCACACCTTTATAAAATACTCAAAAATCTTATTATGATTTTTATCTACAATATGTAAAGATTCAGGATGAAAACGCATACCAAGAAAGAATTTCTTGTCAGGTGCTTCAACCACCTCAATATTCCCGTCCTCATCATAAGCACTAACAATAAGTCCGGCAGGGTCACAAGGAGTGTAGTGATGGCGTGAGTTTACTTTAATTCTAGTTTTGCCTATGATTTTATGAAACAATGTCCCCTTGATTATTTTTATATCGTGAACATAATCGGCGGATGACTGATAGTGTTTCTCAGGATTCTCAACCGCCCGAGTTGTTCCACCAATTCCACGAAGCAAATTTGATTGACCTTCGCAAATGCCAAGCACTGGAATGTTGTTTTCATAGCAATAATTTGCAATAAAAAGTTCGTGGACATCAGCCACTTCGCCACCTTGTAAAATTATGCCATCACACATTTTTATCTGCTTTATTATAAGTTCTCGATTTTGTTTCGAAATGAGTTTATCAAGATTTTCATAAATTTCTCGTTCATTCAAAACATTAACTACGACAATTTCGCTTGGTGGAGACATTATACCAATAACCATAGCACCATTATCAAAAATGGCGTCCTTTACCTCTTCTTTAACATAAATATTCGGTCTTACTCTCTTTTTTGCGAAATGTCTCAATACTAAGCCTATAATTGGTTCTTTCATAAAATAATTATAACATAGCCTATCATAAAAACAAAGTATATTTTAATTTTACTTGTGGTCAAATACCCCTAAACAGCTCTAGTTATAGAGAAAAAGTATATTTTATAAGGTAAAGAGAGATGTTTTTACACGTACTAGTGTGGACGATAGCAAATCTATTATTAAGCATATTTTTAATGGTTATTGACAGTGCGACTAAATCAAATTTCTAATAGCTCCGCAATATGATTAACAACAAAAAAAGACCGGACTCGGTCTTTTTTTATTTACTTACACCACTGCTTTGCTTGCTCTGTCTCTGCGTTTCCCTTTCTGTTCCGATTGTACTAGCCATAATCATATCGTCGTGACGATCAATATCTTTTTCAGCATCAGATTCCTTAGAGACTCCAATACTCGCAATCACCCCAGGTATTATTACACTCGCAACCATTGGTGCAAATGCTGCCGCAAGAGCCCCCAATCCTTCCGCATTAGTCGAAGAAAGATAACTTGCAGCAAATGCTACGCTCCCACCCATTGAAGCAACAAACGCTGCTATTGCCGCAGGAATACATAATTTTGCCCCAAAAATCTTATTCTTTAAAATTTTTCGTTTTTTTCTTTCTTCTTCTGTAGAATTATCTTCAATCTCTTTTTCGAGAGCTTTTTTATATGATTTTTTGTCAACAGGTCGTTTAGCATCTCCATAACTAATCTCCAATTGAAGATCATGTAACGCTTGAAGCCTATCAAGCTTGTTCTCTCCTTCCAAAGCTCTCTTTTCCGTAGTCACTAAACCATATTTATATTCAAGCACATTCAGATTATTACGAAGTTTGCTTACTCTCCTTGAAATAAACCAACTCCCTATGGACTTCTTACGTCTTAATTTAAAATATCTTTCTTTCAATCTTGAGTCAACGGCAACGCCCCTTCCTTCAGCAATATTCTTAAGCATACCTTCAATTTCTTTTCTATCTTCTTGAGACAATCTTTTAATAAACTTTTCAAATTTCTTATCACATTCCTTATCCCTTCGAGCAGTATATAAATTACTCAATCTTTCAATTTCTGCTTTAAGTTTTTCAACTTTTGCCTCAATTTTTTTAATCTCTGCTTTTAATTTACTCATATCCCACCCCTTTTTCCACATAATAACACGGGGGGGGGATTTGTCAATAGGAAATTTAAATTTTGTAAAAAATTTATAATATTATGAATATTTGCAATAAAATGGTAACTTTTATAAATGATTATTAAAAGATATAGTTTATTTTATAATTTAACAACAAAAAAAAGACCGGAATCGGTCTTTTTTTTAATACTATTGTTATTATTCGATAACTTGTGAAACAACGCCTGAACCAACTGTTCTGCCACCTTCACGGATAGCGAAACGAAGTCCTTGTTCGATGGCAATTTCTTTTGAAAGTTCGATTGTCATCTTGATGTTGTCTCCTGGCATAACCATTTCAACACCAGCTGGAAGTTCGATTGTTCCAGTTACGTCTGTTGTTCTGAAATAGAATTGTGGTCTATAACCATTGAAGAATGGAGTATGACGTCCGCCTTCTTCTTTCTTCAATACGTAAACTTCAGCAGCAAACTTTGTGTGTGGTTTGATTGTTCCTGGTTTGCAAAGAACTTGTCCTCTTTCGATTTCTGTTCTTTGGATACCACGAAGAAGGATACCAACGTTGAATCCAGCGATACCTTCATCAACTGTCTTTCTGAACATTTCAACACCAGTAACAACTGTTTGTTTCTTAGCGCCCATACCAACGATTTCAACAACATCGTTAATACGAACAACACCTCTTTCGATTCTTCCAGTAGCAACTGTTCCACGTCCTGTGATTGTGAATACGTCTTCAACAGGCATAAGGAAAGGCTTATCTGTATCTCTTTCTGGTTCTGGGATATAAG
>CAZIPJ010000020.1:0-19870 GCA_964541365.1 uncultured Lachnospiraceae bacterium | reverse complement strand
AATACTTAAAAGAAACAACAGAAGTGTTGGCGTAATTGGAACAAACGGCGTCTATTACAACGGCAAAACTTTTGATTGTCCTTTGACCACTCCGGATGCGGACTTTTTGCATAAAACATTTCTTGATATGAGAAATGCAGGCGTTGAGTTTGTGATTATGGAAGTGTCAGCTCACGCTATTGTTCAAAAGCGTGTTGAAGGAATCAACTTTGAAGTCGGTGTCTTAACCAATATCACGCAAGACCACTTGGATTATTTCAAGACAATGGAAAACTATGAACAGGCAAAACTTTCCTTTTTCAACAGCAAACACATAAAGACGGCAGTTGTTTGCGTTGATGATGAAAGAGCAAGAAAAGTTTTTGGTGTGGCAGATGTTCCGGTAGTAACTTATGGAATCAAAAATCCTGCCGATTGTTTTGCGATTGACGAGTGCTGCTCAATGAATGGTTCGAGCTTTGTGGCAAATGTCTGTGACAATGTTTTGCCTATCAAGACAAACTTAATCGGTGAGTATAATGTCTACAACTCTTTGGCCGCTTTAACCGTATGTCATAAACTTGGGCTTGACGATAAGTCGCTTTCAAGGGGACTTTCATATGTTAATCCAGTGGAAGGCAGATTCAATGTTATAAATTACACTGGAAAATATGTTGTAATTGACTTTGCTCATTCGCCAGATGGTCTTATGAATGTTTTAAAGACTGCAAAAACTCTTACAGAGCAAAAAGTGTATGTTGTGTTTGGGTGTGGCGGGAACAGAGACAAGGGCAAGCGTAGTCAAATGGGTGAAATTGCAGAAAAGTATGCGGATTATGTTTGTTTGACTGATGACAATCCAAGACTTGAAAAATCCGAAGACATAATTGCGGATATTGAAAAGGGAATGAGCAAACCACATATGGTTGAACCAGACCGCAAAACTGCCATAAAGAAGATGATTGATTTTGCGCAGCCGGGCGACATTTTGATTATTGCTGGCAAAGGTGCGGAAAAATATCAAGAAATTGGCACTGTAAAGCATCCTTACAATGATTTTGATGCGGTGTATGGATTGTTTAAGGAAAGTAGTCCATTCTTCAATCACAATAAAGGAGAAAAATATGGCTGTTAAATATATCGTGTGCGGGCTTTTGAGCTTGTGTTTTGCAAGCTTGATTGCCCCAGTTGTGCTTTGGTTTTGCAAAAAAATGAAAGCATCTCAAAGCATTTTGCATTATGTGGACAAGCACGCAAGCAAGGAAGGTACGCCAACAATGGGCGGAATTATCTTTTTGCTTACGCTCTTTTTTGCCACTTGTTTTCTGTTTTCAGAACAGACTTTTTTGGCGTGGTTTTCGCTTGTCATCACAATCGCTTATGGTGTGCTGGGCTTCTTGGATGATTTTGTTAAAGTCCATTTTCATCACAATGAAGGCTTGCGTCCTTATCAAAAAATAATTGGACAAGTCGGCATTGCACTGATTGTGTCAATCTATCTTTATATGTCTGGCAGGACAAGCCTAACTTTCTTCTCTTTGACTTTTGACATTTCTTGGGGTGTGATTCCACTTTCAATTCTTGTTATGGTTGCCACAACAAACAGTGTCAATCTCACTGATGGCCTTGACGGACTTGCAGGGGGAGTTTCGTTTGTTTACATCCTTTTCTTTGGGGTGATTTTGGCGCTTACTGGGACTCTTGAAATCCAAAATTTGGCACTTCAATGTTTTGGAATGTGCGGTGCAATTTTGGGCTTTTTAACCATAAACTGCTATCCTGCGAAAATCTTTATGGGGGACACTGGCTCGTTGGCTCTTGGTGGCTTTATTGCAATTACAGCGGTGCTCTCTGGGCTTGAACTTCTTCTTCCGTTGATGGGGATTATGTTTGTGCTTTCTTCTCTTTCTGACATCATCCAAGTTTTGCATTTCAAACGCACAAGAAAAAGGGTGTTTCTTATGGCACCACTTCATCATCATTTTGAGCAAAAAGGCGTGAATGAAAACAGAATTGTCGTCGTATATATAGTAATAACGATGGCTGTTTCACTTGCGGTTCTTGCGGGGGTTTTGGCTGTCGGAATCTAGAAAATTTCGGGAGCGGGAAATTGAAATTAAAAAACAAAAAAGTGTTGGTTTATGGACTTGGCGACAGTGGACGAGCTGTAATTAAAATTTTGCAAGAGCATATGGCTCACGTAAGTTTTTATGATGAAAATCCGGAGTACTGGGACTATGTTGGTTTTGTCAAAAATCCAATGGACAAGCAGTTTGATTTTGTTGTAATCAGCCCTGGAATTAAGTGCATTGGAAACACTCTTTTGGAGAATTTCAAAGAAAGAAAAATTCCTGTTTTTTCTGAATTGGACTTTGCTTATCTTCTTTCAAAAGGGAAGCTCATTGCAATTACTGGAACAAATGGAAAGACGACTGTCAGTATGCTTACAAACAAGATTTTGAAGGAAGCGGGATACAACACTTTTTTGTGTGGAAACATTGGACTTCCGTTTTCAGCTGTTTGTGAGAAGACGACAAAGAGCAGTGTTATCGTTTGTGAAGTGAGCAACTTCCAACTTGAAACAAGCAGATTTTTTAAGCCTGATGTTGCGTGCATTTTAAACATAAAACCTGACCATTTGGACAGGCACGAAAGCTTTGATGAATATGTCAGGGTTAAAGAGAAAATTTCTCAAAATATGAAAGGAAACTCTCCGCTTATTTTAAATCTTGATGACGAAGTTGCAAGAACTGCCTGCGGGCATAAAAAAAGACTCTATTTTTCAAAAAAAGTGCTAAAAAAGGGTGTTTTTGTTAAAAATGAGCAGATTTTCTGTGGGAAAAAGAAGATTTTGGCTCTGTCAGATATAACCTTGAAAGGTGAGAAAAATCTTGAAAATGTGCTTGCAAGTGTGGCAATTTGTTCTGCCTTTAAAGTAAGCCCTGCTGATGTTAAAAAGGCGGTTTCATCTTTCTGTCCAGCTGGACATAGAATGGAAATCGTGGGGCAAATTGACGGCGTGACTTTTGTTGACGACAGCAAGGCAACAAATGTTGCATCAACGATTGCTTGCGTGCAGGCTTTTGAAGATGAAAGAAAAATATTGCTCTTGGGTGGAAAGAGCAAAGATATAGATTATGCAGAGCTTTTCTCACTTGGCTTTGCACTCAAAGAAGTTGTATGTTTTGGGCAGGACAGAGAGAGCATATCTATGTGTGCAACAAGCTTTGGGTACAGCAATGCTGTGTTTGAAAAGTTTGATGATGCAGTGCTTTATGCAATCTCATCTGCAAAGAGTGGAGACTATGTAATCTTGTCTCCGGCGTGTTCAAGTTTTGATGAATTCCAAAGCTATGCAGAGCGTGGCGAAAGGTTTAAATCTCTCGTGCTGGGGAGCATAGTATGAGATGGAAATTTTCAAAGTTTTCAAAGCGTGAAATTGCAGTTGTACTCTTGACACTTTTCCTTGTTGGATTTGGCTGTTTGATGGTTTATTGTGCCAGCAGTTATTCAGCGCAGTATAGATACGGCAATCAATATTTCTTCCTTTTCAAACAGCTTTTTGGTGTTGTGCTTGGACTTTTTGCTTTGGTGTTTTTTGCTCTCTTTGATTATCATCTTCTCAAAAAATTTCGCTACCCAATTCTTGCGGTTTGTGTCGTGCTTTTGGTGTTGGTGTTTGTGCCTGGTTTTGGTGTGCAAAGCTATGGAGCAAACAGATGGATTAACCTTTTTGGAATCTCAATTCAACCGTCCGAAGTAACCAAGTTTGCCCTTGTGCTTTTCCTTGCATATTATCTGTCAGAGTATCACGACCGCATCAAAACTTTTAAAGGTCTCTTGCCACCAATTTGTGTTGCTGGGCTCTTGTGTGTGCTTGTCATCATTGAACCAAGTATGAGTGTGACGATGTGCCTTGGCTTTGTCACTTTGTTTATGCTCATTATCGGGGGTATGAACAAAAAACACACATTACTATTTTCTTCTATGGCGGCAGCTGCTGTGCCGGTTTTGATTCTTGCTGAGCCATACCGATTGAAACGACTTTTTGCATTCTTAAATCCTTGGGCATCACCACAAGGGGAAGGGTTTCAGCTTATTCAATCTCTTTACAGTCTTGGCAACGGTGGCTGGTTTGGAGTGGGGCTTTTCAATTCCAGACAAAAATATCTCTTTCTGCCTTTTGCAGAATCCGATTTCATCTTTTCAATAATTGGGGAAGAGTTGGGGCTTATTGGAGCGCTGGCACTGGTTGGAGTTTACATTGCATTGGTGCTTTGTCTTTTTAAGATTGGACTTGGAGCAAAAGACAGATTTGGATGTCTGCTTGCTTGTGGGGTTGGGATTGTTATTGCAGTGCAAACTCTTCTCAACATTGCGGTTGTGACTGGAAGTATTCCGCCAACTGGGCTTCCACTTCCATTTATTTCAAGTGGTGGAACATCCGTTGCTGTGTTTATGGCAGCCGTTGGCGTTGCAATCAGCGTTTCAAGACAGTCACGCAAAAAGTAGAAATAAGAAACCTTGACAAAAATATCTCTTTGCGATAGAATATTTGCATAGGAGATATTTTTTATGCAATTCAATACCAAATACGATGTCAAACAGAGAGTGTATACAGACGGAAGAGATAGAGTTTTGAGCGGTCTGGTCGCAACCATTCATTGCAAAGCTGATAGGCTTGGGAATACTGTATCATATGATGTTTGGATTGATAACGATGAAAAATGCGGTTATGGATATTGGCTTTCTGCTGATGAAAACAAACTTTTCCCAACTCAAAAAGAAGCGGAAGCAGATATGAAAGCAAACAGAGAACTTGGTGGCAAGGACACTGGGAAAGTATAGCAGTTTATTGACAGTGTCAAGAAAATTATAATTTCATATACTGGATTTATGGAAGAAAAATTAATAATTAACGGCGGAAAAAAACTCTTTGGCAGTGTCACGGTTGAAGGGGCGAAAAATGCAGTATTACCAGTGCTTGCGGCGGTTGTGCTGTGTGACGGAGAAATTGAAATTGAAAACAGTGTTGACATATCGGATGTGAGATGTATCAGAGAAATCTTAGGAGTTCTGGCAGTAACCACAAAGTCGGATGGTTCAACACTTTACATAGATACAAGAAATATTAAAAATGAAAAAATCACGCACGAGTTAACTCAAAAGTTGCGTGCGTCCATTTTTTTGCTTGGTGCACTTTTGGGAAGATTTAGAAAAGCCAGCATAGCATTCCCTGGTGGTTGCAAAATTGGTGCAAGACCGATTGATATCCATATCAAAGGTTTCAAAAGTCTTGGCGTGAAGGTGGTTGAAAAACACGGTTACATATATTGCAATGCAGAAAATATTAAAGCGGGTGAAGTTGTTTTTGATTTTCCAAGCGTGGGTGCAACAGAAAGTTTGATGATGTGTGCGTCGCTTCTCAAAGGAAAAACCAAACTTGTCGGTGTTGCGAAAGAGCCTGAGATTGTTTGCTTGCAAGACTTTTTAAATGCTATGGGTGCAAAAGTCAGCGGAGCAGGAACGGACTGCATTGAAATTGAAGGTGTTGAAAAACTGACAGGTGGAAAGTTTGCAATCATTCCGGACAGAATTGTCGCTGGCACTTATCTTCTGGCAACGGCAGCGTGCGGTGGAGATGTGACAGTTTATGGTGCGCTTGCAAAACACAATGAAGCACTTATTTCCTTTTTGAAGCAAACTGCTTGCCAAATCGATATTTTTAGTGATAGAATAAGACTGAAAGCAGACAAGAGACTTTTGTCAATTGACAAAATTCAAACTCTACCATATCCGTTCTTTCCAACAGATTTGCAGCCGCAGATGATGGTTTTGCAGAGTGTCAGTGAAGGTGTTTGCGCACTTGCCGAAAATATCTTTGAAAACAGATTTGCACTTGTTCCAGAACTGAATAAAATGGGTGCAAACATAATCGTCAAAGACCGTACGGCACTTATTACTGGTGTTCCAAAACTCTATGGTGCAAATGTTTGTGCATCTGACCTTAGGGCAGGCAGTGCGCTTGTGATTGCGGGAATGAAAGCGGAAGGCTACACCACAATTTCAAATGTGCATTATGTGGATAGGGGATATGAGAAAATTGAAGAAAAATATTCGTCCTTGGGTGCTGATGTGAGAAGGCTTAGGATTTGAAGAAAAAACTGTTGATTTCACTTTCTGTTGTTTTTGGAATTGTTGCAGTGCTTTTGCTCCTGTTTTGGACACTTTTTGGATTGTCCAAGGTCACTGTTTCTTTTTCCACCACTCTTGAAAACTTGACAGTTTCAAAGCAAGAGATTATCAAAGTTGGAAAATTTAGAAAAGGTGCAAGCGTACTTTTTGAAAATAAGAAGAAATCAATTAAACGAATTGAAGATTATGTTTCAAAGAATAAGAATTTTGCCTACATCAAAATTGAAAATATTGAAACGGTCTTTCCAAATAAATTTGTCATTCATATCAGCGAAAGAGAAGAGCTTTTTGCGGTATCTTACGAAGAAAAATTTCTCATCTGTGACAGAGACCTTCGAGTGCTCAATATCTTGGACAAGTTTGAAAGCAGCCAAAACAATGCAATACTACTTGAAGGTTTGACTATAAAAAATAAAACTGTTGAAATTGGTGACTTTTTAAAAACGGAAGAAAATTCAATCAAAAAACTTTACAGTGCTTTTGTTTCAAACAACAGAAATCTGAATGAACAGCGCTCTAAGTTTGAAAAACTTGAACTTTCAAAATATAAGGATGATTTCACAAAGAAAGAATATGTTTCGTTGGAGCTTTCTACATTTGCGGGTAGGACTTTTGAAATCCGAAACATTGACTTTGCACTTCAAAACAAAGTTGCCCTTATGTATGCAACTGAGAGTGCAATTTTTGGACAAACAGTTGATGAAGATGGAGATATGCTTGACAAGGGAAACAAAAAAGTCTTCTTCAAGAAACTTGAAACTGGGGAATATGTAACCTTTGACGAAGAAAATGACGATGAAGAAGTCAAAGTGAGATTTATCGATATGCTTTCAAATTGTAAAATTAGGCTCGATAATTTTACTTTGAGTGAGCATATCTCTCGTGATGAAAATGATATATATTACAGCTTTGTAAGTATGTAAAGCAATATTCATAAAAAACAAAAACTGAGTGCGAACTCAGTTTTTTATTGTATGCACATATTCAAATATGCGAATATGATGTTATTTTACAGGCTTGATTACAGTCTTTCCACCAATGTACATTTGAAGTGGCTTTGGAACAATTACACTGCCGTCTTCTTGCAAATTATTTTCAAGAAGTGCGATGAGCGCTCTGGTTGAAGCAAGAACTGTGTTGTTGAGAGTGTGCAAGAAGTATGTTCCTTTTTCGCCTTTTGCACGGATTGAAAGTCTTCTTGCTTGGGCGTCACCAAGAGTTGAGCAAGAGCAAACTTCAAAGTATTTTTTCTGTCTTGGACTCCAAGCTTCAATGTCGCAAGATTTAACTTTAAGGTCAGCCAAATCGCCACTGCAACATTCAAGGGTGCGCACTGGAATATTTAAACTTTGGAAAAGCTCAACAGAAAACTTCCACATCTTGTTGTACCAATCCATACTTTCTTCTGGTTTGCAAAGCACAACCATTTCTTGTTTTTCAAATTGGTGAACTCTGTAAATTCCACGTTCTTCAATGCCGTGTGCTCCAACTTCTTTTCTGAAACAAGGGCTGTATGATGTCATTGTGATTGGAAGTGCTTTTTCATTTATAATTTGTCCTTTAAACTTTCCAATCATTGAGTGTTCGCTTGTGCCGATAAGGTATAGGTCTTCACCTTCGATTTTGTACATCATTGCATCCATTTCTGCAAAGCTCATAACACCGTTTACAACATCTCCACGAATCATAAATGGTGGGATGCAATAAGTGAAACCTTTGTCAACCATAAAGTCACGGGCGTAACTGAGCATCGCGCTTACAAGTCTTGCGCCATCTCCCATAAGGTAATAAAACCCATTTCCACTTGTTCTGCCGGCGCTGTCTTTGTCAAGGGCGCAGAAACTGTTTAAAATGTCTGCGTGATATGGGATTTCAAATTTTGGAACAACTGGTTCTCCATATCTTTGAATCTCAACATTTTCGCTGTCATCTTTTCCGACTGGCACGCTTTCGTCAATGATGTTTGGGATGGTAAGCATAATCTTTCTGATTTGTTCGTCAAGCTCAGCAACTTCTTTTTCAATTTGAGCGATGCGTTCATTGTTCTTTCTAACTTCTTCTTTGACGGTGTTTGCTTGTTCGATTTTCTTCTCTTTCATAAGAGCTCCAATCTGCGTTGAAAGAGTGTTTCTGCTTGCACGCAAATTATCTCCTTCCACTTTAAGTGCTCTCACTTTTTTGTCAAGAGTTTCCACTTCGTCAACAAGTGGGAGTTTTGCCATCTGAAATTTCTTTTTGATGTTTTCTTTGACAAGTTCTTTGTTTGTCCTTATAAGGTTTATATCTATCATTTTCTTCTCCTATGCAATCTCAGTTTTGATTGCTTTTCTGAATGAAATAATTATACGCATATGGCATTTTATTGTCAAGAAATTGATTTCTTTTGCATAAAAATGCTGAGATTTATTGAATTTTTTTAATATATTTTATATAATTGAAAAGCAAAGGAGTTTTTGAAAATGCGCAAAGTATTCAAGAAATCACATTTTTTAATTTTGTTTGCTTTTATTTTCGCAATTTTTGGACTTGCAACATTTTTTGCTGTCCCAGAGACTGCGGTTGCTGAAACCACAATCAAGGACAGAAATATCATATATAATTCAGTTGATAAGGAAATAAACATTTCACCAAACAAGGTTTTGGATATCACTGAGACAATCACTGTCACTTTTGGAAAGTCTGGAATCAATCTTGGGCTTTCAAGAAATGTGTCGCGAATAAACAAAATCACAACCATATATAAAGGCAAGAAATATGTCAAAAGAACTGTCAACGATTTCAAACTTTTGGGTGTGACTTTGGATGGTGAAGCCGAATACAACTTTGTTGAAAAGAAAGGAGACTATTTTTATATCAACACTGGTGCAGACGGTGATTACAAAACCGCAGGTAGACACGTTTACCAATTCCATTATCTTTTGGATATGGGAGAAGATTTGATTAAGAATTTTGATAGTTTCACTTTTGATATTATGGACTATGGTTTCAGAAGCCAAGTCAACAATTTCTCTGCGAAAATCACTTTTCCAAAAGAGTTTTTTACAGAAGGGCAAAACCTGAGTGATATCTTGACTTTCCGCACAAACAATATGGCAGGACTTGGATTTGAAGCGGTAAACTGCGAAGTTGATGGAAACACAATCAGTTGCAGTTTTAAGGGGCTGGCAAGGCAAGAAGGTCTGACAATGCAACTCATTTTGCCACAAGGTTACTTCAACACCTATTATGCACCAAACACTACTTTTTGGGTGGTGTTCTCATTCTTGTTTGTTTTTGTTGGGGCGGTTTGCGGACTATATTTGTTTGTTCGCCTTAGAAAGAGAAAAAAACTTGTTATTGTGCCAGAGTTTTATCCACCAAAAGATATGAATGCCTTGGAAATCGCATCAGCGTACAGGGGACGCATAAAGAGTAAGGATTTTGCGTCGCTGATTATAAGTTGGGCTTCACAAGGGTTTATTGATATAGAGTTTAGTGGTAAACGCAAATTGGTCTTGAAAAAACTCAAAGGAGTTCCGAAAAACTCAAAAGAAGCAAAATTCTTCAACGAACTTTTTGATGGTCAAGGAACGGTCAAGGTTGACAGACATTTGCGAACAAATAGAAAACTTGCAAAAGCGGTGGATGCTCTTTATAAGCCAAACACAAAGAAAGCGTTTATGCACTGGCGCTTTCAACTTGTCATTGCAATTCTGTCATTCCTGCCGATGTTTATTTACATCATTTGGGGTGCTAGCGTGTTTGGAAGCACGGTTTTCATTTGCTTCTTCCTTATGATTTTTGCAACCATTGGTACTTGCGTTTTCTTCTATGTTCCGATACCAATTTGGTTTAAGGTGATTTGGTGTGGCGGTTTTGGTGGAGCTCCACTTGCCATAATGATTACTTCAATGCTTCCAACAGACTACGATACAGTTGGACTTATTTATATGATTGTGGCATTTATGCTTGCGGCTAATTTGGCTAATCGATTCCTTTCTCATAGAAACTTTACTGAAAAGGAACTTTCCGTTCGTGGTCAAATTTTGGGTTTCAAACAGTTTTTGGTGACAGCCGAAATTGAGCGTCTTGAAATGCTGTTGGAAGAAAATCCAAACTATTATTATGATATATTGCCTTATTGTTACATCTTTGGAATCACAAAGAAGATGGAAGAAAAGTTTAAACTGCTTCATATAGAAAATCCAAAATGGGCTGATGGATACTCCGCGTATGGTGCGTGCGGCGCGATTGGACACTGCATTTCAAGCTCGGTTGGCGGAATTTCAAGCTCTGGTGGTGGCTCCGGCGGAGGCGGTGGGGGTTCTTCCGGCGGCGGAGGCGGCGGAGGCGGCTGCGGTGGTCGCTAACCCTTACAAAAATGCATAATATTCCAATTCGGATTTATGAATATACAAAAAAGTGTCAAAAGTATGCAGTAAACAGCTTTTTGGCACTTTTTCTTTTGCATAAATATAAAAAAAAGTAAATTTTTATAAACATTTTTGATTTTTATTTGACTTTTTGTCGAAAAATAAACTATTATTATGGTGATAAGAGGGGTTTATGGCAAAAGAATGTGTAACTGTCGTTGAAATAGGTTCTTCTAAAATCAGTGCTGTTGTCGCACAAAGGGGCGTCAACGGAATTTTCAACATCAAAGCCAAAGCCAAAGTTGAATACGCTGGTTTCTTTGAAGGGGAGTTTGTGCAGCGAGCACTTCTTGAAGATGAGATTAAACATTTGTTTGCTCAGCTTTCATCAGTTTACAAAAAACCAATTGAAAAGATTTATGTGGGTGTGCCTGCTGAGTTTTCTAAGGTGACAGCCGCAAAAGAACAAACTATATTCAGATATAAAAGAAATGTTAAAGAAAGTGATGTTGAAGCTCTTTCAGAGATTGCGTCAGAGAAGATTGAAGTGGAAGGAATGGAAATCTTGTCTGTCAATCCAATTTATTTCACATTGGATGACAACAGAAAAACCACATCTCCTGTTGGGATAAAGGCCAGCAAGCTTTCTGCTGAGTTTTCAATTATTTTGGCTCAAAGCACTTTCATTCAAACTTTCAACCGAATCTGGTCAAAGGTTGGCATAACTCAGGTTGAATACATCAGCGAGCCATTGTGCGAATCAATGCTGGTGCTTGAAAAAGAAGAAAGAGAGCGTACTTGTATCGTTATTGATGTCGGAGCAAGGTCAACAAGTGTTGCCTTTGTCAAAGGTGATGGCCTTACAAACTTGACATCATTCTCAATGGGCGGTTCTTATGTGACAAGAGATTTAAGTGAAGCTTGCGGGATTTCTTATAATGATGCAAGAAACTTGAAAAAGCAAATTGTGCTTTCACTGCAAGGCGGGAAAGATGATTTCTATGAACTCAGCACTCTTGGCGGGAGAGTTGTTAAGATTCCACTCAGCTATGCAAATGAAGTTGTTTGTTACAGACTTGAAATCATTGCAAAGACAGTAAACGAGTGCATTCGTTTGTTTGCCAAAGAATATGTGCCATATTACCCAATCTACTTGTGCGGTGCTGGCGTAAGCAGAATTAAGGGCGGAAAAGACTTCTTTGCAAAGTGTCTGGGAAGAAACATTTCATATGGAGTTCCACCAATTCCTGCACTGGACAAGCCACAATATACCAGTATGCTTGGGCTTGTAAACGCTGTTTTGGATTAAAACGACCAAAAACACCGAATATATACATAAATTTTCTTGCAAAAAAATCATTTTTGAGATAAAATAAAACAAATTAAGGAGATTTTTCTAATGGAAAACAACACAAACAACAATTTGAATACAACAAATGTCGTAAAGATTAAAGTTCTTGGAGTTGGTGGCGGCGGAAACAACGCAATCAACCGTATGATTGAAGCTGGTGTTGCTTCTGCTGAATTTATTGCAATCAACACTGATAAGCAAGCACTTTTGATTTCAAAAGCAAGCAAAAGACTTCAAATCGGAGAAAGACTTACAAAGGGAATGGGCGCTGGTGCAATCCCTGAAATCGGAAGAAAAGCCGCCGAAGAAAGCAAGGCTTCAATCAAAGAGATTTTGGAAGGCTCTGACCTTGTGTTCATCACAGCAGGTATGGGCGGCGGAACAGGAACAGGTGCTGCACCTGTTATTGCTCAGATTGCCAAAGAACTTGGCATCTTGACTGTCGGAATTGTTACAAAACCTTTCCAATTTGAAAACAGAAAGAGAATGGAAAATGCCGAAAAGGGTATTTCTGAACTTAAAAAATATGTTGATACAATCGTTGTTATTCCAAACGAAAGACTTTTGACTATTTTGCATGAAAAGACAACACTTGTTGAAGCGTTCAGATATGCAGATGATGTACTTAGACAAGGTATTCAAGGAATTGCAGACTTGATTGTATTCCCTGGAATGATTAACCTTGACTTTGCCGATATTGGCACAGTTATGAAAAATCGTGGACTTGCACATATGGGTATTGGACACGGAAAAGGCGAAAACAAAACTTTGGAAGCTGTGCGTCAAGCCGTTGCTTCTCCTTTAATCGAAACAACTATTGAAGGTGCAACTGGTGTTGTTCTTAACATCAAGGGCGGAAACGACATCACACTTCGTGAAGTCTCAGAAGCTGCAAATATGGTTAAAGAAGTTATTGACCCAGCCTGCAACTTGATTTTCGGAAGCAGTATTGACCCTGATATGAGAGATGAAGTTGAAATCACAATCATTGCAACAGGCTTCAAGAGCCCTGATTCTCAGGCGGAAGAAAAAACTGAGACCGAAGAAGAACCAAAGGAAGAAAAGGTTGAAGATAAGTTTACTGGATTCAATCCATTTGGATACAATCCACAACCAACATCTCAGGTTCAAAGCAAGGATGTCAGCGTAAATACAAATGAAAACACATCAAGAGTGGATGTAAATCCAACTCCTGGTGCAATCCCACCTTGGATTGAAAAAATCAGAAATAAAAACAGAAAGGGTTAATAACCCTTTTTCTTTTAAGCAAATTTTATTTTGGGATTCAATAGAAAGAGCCATAGGCTCAAAATAAAAAGGAGTGACTCACTCCTTTTATTTATTCAATTCAAAAAATGTAAATTGGTGTCTGTCTTCGATTTCATCTTGTTGCTTTGGTTCTTCTTTTTTTGGATGCTCAATTTCGTCCAGTTGTCTTTCCAAAGACTTTTTAACGCCAGAGATTCTTGTGTGTTCTCCAACTAGGTGCTTAACCAGAGAATCTTGTGCGATAATTTTTTCGGTGCGTTGTTCCACTGCCAAGGCAAGCTGTCTTTCAAAATCGGCGACATTAGAGATTGTGGCAGTGTTTGTGGAAGCATCAATTTTGAGAGTTTCGATAATACCAATGTTGAATAAACTTTTTATTCTTTGTAATTTTTCAATCTCTTTTGAAATAGAACAAGAAATCTTATACAAATTGTTTTCAACATATTGTATATCTTCACGCAGTTGCTGCTTTTTGATTTCCAGTTCTTCATTATAGATTGAATTTTCCATACGGGGTGAATTATAAACCCAATGAGACGAAATGTCAATAATGAATTTGACAAAAAGTGAGAGAATTTTGCATATTCTCTTATTTTTTTGTTATACGGCTATGTTTGTAATTAGATAAAATGGTTATGAGATGAAAATTGTTATTGAATATGTTTTGATAGAAAATTTTCTTATCAATCTGATTGTCTTGAAAACAGTGGGACTTTTCCTGAAAGAAAAAGGCAGATTGTTTTTTGTGTCGGCTCTTTTGGGTGCGGTGGTCACGCTTATTTGTCCGCTCCTTAGGCTGACGACGGGTGGCAGTTTTCTTCTTCAACTTGGGTGTGCGGTTTTTTATGTTTGCATAAGTTTCAAGTTTTCAGGGCTTAAAAAGTTTTTGGTGCTTTATCTTACTTATTTTATGTCGGCATTTCTGTATGGCGGGGCGTGTTACTTCTTTGCTGGATTGTTCAATCAGACTTATTTACTCCTTGTGCTTGCTGTTGTTGTGGCGGTGTTCTGCGTTGTCAGCTTGCTTCTTAAACGCAGACGGCGTAAAAAGAGTTTGGAAGGCTTCTGCTTTGATGTGAAGATTAAGGTCGGAGAAAAGTCCTTTGATTTTAAGGCGTTTTTGGATAGCGGAAACTTTCTGTCAGACCCAATCACAAACAAGCCAGTGTGCCTTATCAACTACAAAGCCTTTTCAACACTCTTTTCGGAGATTGCTCTGGAAGATGTTTTAAGGAAAGGCGAGAAGGTCAAAAAACTGAAATTTGCACACTATATCAGCTTCAATACACTCAACAGCAATGATAAGATTTTGGTGTTTCAAGCGGACTCATTGCAGATTGGAGAGCGTTCTTATGAAAAACAAATGCTTGGGCTGAGCTTGAAAAATTTTAATCAAACTTTTGGCACGGATGTGATTTTACACAACGAATTTGCCACACTTTAAGGGAAGGAGAGAAAAATATGAATTTCTTGCTGAAAATTAAACTTCTTATTTGGAAAATTTTACATCAGGACGATGTGCTAAGTTCTGAAAATCTTATGTGTTATGTTTGTGGGAACAAAGCTCTGCCACAGCCACTTGACGCGGACGAAGAAGCCGTGCTTTTGGAAGAGTCCAAGGCGGGCAATCAAACGGCAAGAGACAAGCTTGTGGAACACAACCTTCGTTTGGTTGTGTACATCGCCAAAAAGTTTGAAAGCTCAGGTATGGAACTTGAAGACCTGATTTCAATCGGTGCAATTGGGCTTATTAAGGCCGTCAAGACATACAGTATGGACAAAAACATCAAACTTGCCACTTATGCGTCACGCTGTATTGAAAATGAAATTTTGATGCAACTTAGAAAAAACACAAGAACAAAGAATGAAGTCTCTTTGGACGAACCGTTGTCGAATGATGGCGAAGGCAACGAGCTTCTGCTTGCAGACATCATTTCCATTGATGAAGAGAGCGTGTCTAAAAACTTGGAAGTTTCTTCCGAAAAACAGATTTTGATGAACATATTGTCGAAACTGGACACAAGGGAACAGATGATTATGCACTTGCGATTTGGGCTTGTGGGAAATGAAGAAAAAACCCAAAAAGAAGTGGCGGATATGATGGGAATCAGCCAAAGCTATATTTCAAGGATTGAAAAGAAAATACTTGGGAAACTACGTAAAAAATTGGAAAAGGTTGCCGAAATTTAACTATTTTTGTCGAAAGCTTCTCACTTTGCATACTTTTGTTTTGCAAGGAAATCATAACTCTATCAAATTTTGCTGTGAAAAGGGAGAGTGAAAAATGGCAAATAGAGTGATGATTTCTGGTGTCAACACAACCAATTTACCAAAGTTTAAAAATGAAGAGATTATGCAACTTCTCAAAGCAGTTAAAGCTGGGGACGAATTTGCGAGAGACAAGTTTGTTGTTGCAAATCTTCGTCTTGTTCTTTCTGTGGTGCAAAGATTCTCAGGTCACTGCGATAAAGCGGACGATATGTTTCAGGTCGGTTGCGTTGGGCTGTTGAAGGCAATTGACAACTTTGATGACTCGCTTAATGTCAAATTCTCCACTTATGCCGTGCCAATGATTATCGGCGAAATCAGAAGATTTTTGCGTGACAACAACTCAGTGCGCGTAAGCCGTTCAATCAGGGATACTGCATACAAGGCGCTTCAAGCCAAAGAGAAATACATCAAGGAGAACAACGCTGAGCCATCCCTTGAAGAGATTGCGAGTATGGTTGAACTTCCACTTAAAGATGTCATCTTTGCACTTGATGCCATAAGCGAAACCGTGTCACTGAGCGAGCCAGTATACAATGACGGAAACGAGACAATCAGAATTATGGACCAAATTTCAGATGACAAAAACTGTGATGAAGTTTTGTTTGAAAAACTGTCACTCAATGATGCAATCAAAAACCTTTCTGACAGAGAAAAAGAAATTTTGTTGATGAGATATTATGTTGGCAAGACTCAAATGGAAGTCAGTCAAGAAGTCGGCATTTCACAGGCGCAAGTTTCTCGTCTTGAAAAAAATGCCTTAAAGGCAATTAAAAACTTCATAGAATAGGGGTCGGGGTCGAGCTCCTTTTTTATTTTCTTAAATTTGTTCATTATTTTGGTATTGATATTTTAATATTTTTTAAATACTCAAACAACTTAGTCATATTCCGACAAAATGCGACATACAGTTTTGTATGGATACTTCATTTTTGGAATTGAGATGTAAAGAAGTTGTCAATGTTGTTGACGGCAGAAGACTTGGGCACATTGTGGATGTTGTGTTTAATCTTTCAAGTGGTTGCCTTTTGGGCGTGGTTGTGCCAGGGGAGAAGAGCTTTTGGAATGTCTTTAAAAGTGGGACAGAGCTTTTCATTCCGCTTTCACAAATTGTCAAGATTGGGGAAGATGCTGTGCTTGTGGAGCTTTATGCCACTTCATCTTCGCCATACATTCTTGGCACTTCAAAGAAAAAAGACGGTCAGTGAGCATTTTCCTTTTTCAATAAAAAAAGTCACCATATCACAGGTGGCTTTGTTTTTATTTAATGTTGTTATTTCAACGAGAAGCACCACATAGAAAGAGCCGTGGCTCACATCTCTGTGATAAGTTTGATAAAGTTTGTTACATCCTTAAATTGACGATAAACTGATGCAAAACGAACATATGCAATTTCATCTGCACCTTTAAGTTTTGACATAATCATCTCACCGATTTCTTGTGAAGAGATTTCTTGTCTTAAAGAGTTTTGAATTTGTTTTTCAATATCTTCTGCCATTTGGTCGATTTGAGCGATTGAAACAGGTCTCTTTTCGCAAGCTTTAATCATTCCACTTCTGATTTTTTCAATATTAAAAGGTTGGCGACTGCCATCTTTTTTTACAACAAGGATTGGCACAGTTTCGATTGTTTCATAAGTTGTAAATCTTTTTCCGCAGTTAAGACATTCTCTTCTTCTTCTGATTGAGTTTGTCTCTTCTGTGCTTCTTGAATCCAAAACCTTGCTGTCTTCGCAACCACAATAAATACATTTCATTTGACTATTCTCCTTAACAAACTCATTTTAACACAATATCTGGTGCTTAAACAAGCAAATTGGCACAAGTTTTTTTGGTTGTTTGAATATTTGGGTGGCGAAGACAGTAATTTAAATTATGAAAACTTTGGACAAGGCAAAAAAGAATGAAAGCTTGAAAATTGTGGACTTTGTTGGTGAACCTGACAGAATTTTAAGACGCTTTTTGGAGCTTGGTTTTGCTCGTGGCGAGAAAGTGAAGATTGTGGCGTTGTCGCTTGCAAGAAAGGTGGCTTTGATTGAAATTCGGGGCTACATTTTGAGTGTGCGAAGAAAACTTCTTGAAAGGGTGGTTGTGGAGTGAGAGAGATTCTGTTGGTTGGAAATCCAAACACTGGAAAGACAACACTTTTCAACAGTTTAACCAAATCGGACGAGCACACGGGGAACTGGCACGGTGTCACGGTCGAAAATAAGCAAAAATCGTTTTTGGTTGGTGGGCAGGAATGTGTGTTGGTTGATACGCCGGGGGTGTATTCTCTTTGTGCACTTTCTTTTGAAGAAAAGGTCACGGTCGACACAATTGCATCGCATAAAGATAGCAGTGTCATCAACATTTGCGATAAAAACAACTTACAAAGAAACCTTTATTTGACGCTTTGCCTATTGGAACAAAATTGCAAGATTGTTTTGGCGGTCAACGAGATTGACAAAAAGAGCATTTTCAAAGTGGATTACAAAAAACTTGAAGAAAGTCTCGGAATTTGCGTTGTTGGGTTGAATGCAGAGAGCAAAGAAGATGTGGAAAGGTTGAAGCAAAGACTTGACTGCAAAAATCCGACAAAGAAACCTGACTATATAAAAAAATTATCTTGGCAAAAGGCGGTCAATATTCCAAATGGGTTGGATAGGGACTTGATTTTGCTCAAAGCTTACGAAAGGGACGAAAAGTTTTTTGAAGAACTTTCTTTGGACAGTAAGGTGTTTTTTGACGCTGTGCCAAGTGACAGCGTTTTGCTTCTGTCCGAGCTTCGTTATTCTTATATTGACAACATAATTCAAGCTTGCACTCAAAGGACGAGTGCAGTGTATGGAAAGAGCAAGTTTGACAAAATCGCCTTAAACAGATTCTTTGCTGTACCAATCTTCTTTGCGGTTCTTGCAGGGGTGTTTTATCTGACTTTCTTTTCGCTTGGTGCATTTTTGTCTGATTGTTTGTCAAAACTTTTGGGACTTTTAAGTGAGCCAATTCTCTCGCTTATTTCAAAATGGTTTCCGTCTGGCTGGGTGTTTGACCTGTTTAACAGTGCAATCTTTGGTGGGATTGGGACAGTGCTTTCATTTTTGCCGCAAGTGGTGCTTTTGTTTTTCTTCTTATCTGTTTTGGAAGACAGTGGTTATATGTCCCGAATCGCTTTTATCTTTGAAGATATTTTGGGAAAACTGGGGCTTTCAGGGAAAAGTGTTTACACGCTTTTGATGGGCTTTGGATGCTCCACATCTGCCATAATGACATCAAGAAATATGGACGACAAAAACGCAAAAATCAAGACGGCAATCTTGTGTCCATATATGAGTTGCTCTGCAAAAATCCCAATTTACACTGTCATTGGCGGGGCGTTTTTTGGTGCGAAAAATCTTCTTGTGATTTTGGGACTTTACCTTTTGGGCGTGGTGGTTGCGATTTTAATTTCAAAGCTCTTTGACTTGACTGTGCTCAAAAGCAAAGAGCAAAGTTTTATCCTTGAATTTCCGCCATATCGGAGAACATCCTTAAAGAGAGTAGGCAAAATCCTTTGGAAAAATGTTAAGGAATTTTTGCTTAGAGTTGGAACGGTTATGCTTTCAATGAATGTCGTCATTTGGTGGCTTTCTTCATTCTCATTCAAATTCCGCTATGTTGCAACAAGTGGTGGTGTGAGCATACTTGAATCTCTTGGAAAAATCCTTGCACCGATTTTCTCTCCACTTGGATTTGGAAACTGGGCGGTGGTGGCGTCGCTTCTTGCGGGGCTTGTGGCAAAGGAAGTTGTTGTCAGTTCTATTGCGATGTTCAACGGCGTGGATGCTGGGGCATCAAGACTTGTCTCGCAGTCAATCTTGTTATCATCAAGTGTGGTGTATTTTGCAAACAAGTCAAGCGTACTTTCATTTTTGGTGTTCTGCCTTTTGTACACTCCTTGTATTGCATCCGTTTCAATGCTTGCCAGCGAAATTGGAAAGAAGTGGACATTCGTCAGCATAATTGTCCAACTTTTGACAGCATATGTGGTGGCGTTTGGTGTGTTTAACATCTCTTTTGCGATTGAACTTTGTGGATTTTTTAAAGTGTTTGGAGTTTTGTTCTGTGTCTTAATTTTGCTCTTATCAGTTATTTTTATCGTTAAAAAAATAAAGAGAAAAGAGTGTGGAAATTGCAAAAATTGCAACAAAAAGTGCAAACGGCATTAAAAATGCCTTTTAAAATGTGTAATTATATTGTTTTATTGGCATTTTTTGCTAGGTGATTTAAAAAATTTATTATAAAGAAAATAAAAAACAATTTTAAAAACAGAAACACCCGCTGGGTGTTTTTTGATTAAAAGATTGATTAAAAAAAATATTTATGGTATTATTTCTATTATGAGTAAACCAATCGTTGCCATCGTAGGCAGAGCAAATGTTGGGCTACACCGAAGCCCTTCCTTCCGAAGGCGATACCTTCGAGATTGGCGACCTGAA